>CAYMSH010000159.1:0-12976 GCA_964392945.1 uncultured Planctomycetaceae bacterium
CAGGGCTCCGGGGGCAGTTATCTTGAACCGGTTCATCATCCGCTGGCCGAGGCGAGCATTGACGATCTGGCGAAGTATCCCTGGCCCGACCCGTGCGCTCCCGGGCGCGGCGAGGGCGCCGAGGCGACGGCCAAACGGTTGTACGAAGACACCGACCTGGCGCTGGTCGGACGGTTCGGCGGTCCGATCTGCCAGACGGCTATATACCTCATGGGTTTCCAGCGCTGGCTCGAGTGCTCCACGTACGAGACTGAATTTGCCGAAGTGCTGCTGGACAAGATCACCGACATCTCGATAGCGGCCGATCGCGTGGGCCTTCAGGCTGCGGCGAAGTATCTCCAGATATTCAAAGTAAGCGGCGATGATTTCGGCATGCAGACCGGGCCGCTCTACTCGCCGACAACGTTCAGGGAGCTGATCCTGCCGCGCATCGCCAGGCGATGGCTCGCCGCGCGGGAGTATCTCGACACGGTTAATCCAGACGTTCAGCTCATGTTCCACAGTTGCGGCGGGATTCGGCCCTATATCGCCGATCTGATCGATATCGGCCTGCAGATACTCGATCCGGTCCAGCCGCTGGCGGCGGGTATGGACTCGGCGGAGCTTAAAGCCGAGTTCGGCGATCGCCTGACATTCCACGGCGGTGTTGACGAACAGCACGTCCTTCCGTTCGGCTCGCCGGAGGATGTCGAGGCCGAGGTGCGGCTGCGTCTGGCGGCGTTTGGCCCCGGAGGAGGGTACATACTGGCTCCGTCCCACTACGTCCAGGCCGACACGGCGCCGGAAAACATAGTTGCAATGTGTCGTGCCGCTCGGGAATTTGGACGATATCCGATTGATCCGTTGCTATGATGACGCTGGTTTTGATAATAGAGATGCAATCGCCCCGGTCCTGATACGTTTAAACCAATCAACGGTCGTTATCGGCGGGGGCGGTGAATGTGTAAGGAGACGCATGAGATGTACAAGTACTTCCGCATCGCGGTCTCGCTGATGTTGTTTGTCGGGTTATCTGCGATATGCAACGCCGAAGACACCACTGCACAAACTGAAGCCCAGGCCACATTTAAATCTCTCTACGGCGACGAAGTGGCCCGCACCAAGCGGACCTCGGCGATAGCTGACGACATAAAGCTGGCCGGCAAGCTTCTCGAAGCGGCGGGGACATCGAGAGACCAGCCCGAACTCCTGAAGCTCATCTGCGACAACGCCTACGATCTCGGCAGGCGAAGCTCGGCGGGATACGACGTGGCGCTCGAGGCGATGCATGTACTGTCGGCCAACGCGCCGAAGACCAAACCCCATTGCCTCGACAAGATCGTGTTGATACAGCAACTTCGCTACACTCGCGCTCGCAGCGCCGATCGGGCCGAGGCCGCCGGCGTGCTGCTCGAGGCGATGATGGACGCCAGCGACGCAAACGCTAACGCAGGGAATATCGCAGCGGCGAAGATGCAGTGCCTCAAGGCCTCGCGACTGGCGGTTGTAGCCAAGCTTCCGCAGAAGGATGCGATCCAGGCCAAGTACAAACAGCTTGTCGCCATGGAGCGCACGCACAAGCTCGTGGCCGGCTACGAGAAGCGACTCAAACTCGATCCGTCGAATCTCAAATCTCGCGAGGCGCTGGTCAAAATATACCTCGTCGATATGAACGATCCGGCGTCTGCGGCCAAATGGCTAAACGAAGACTGCGACGAACGCCAACAGACCTTCATCCCGATGATCGCCGGCGACATAAACGTGATTCCCGAAGCCACGCTCATGGAGATCGGCGACTGGTACAAGGCGCTGGCCGCCGAGGCGCAACTGGCGCACAAAGGCGGTATGCTGCTGCGGGCCAAGGCGTTTTATCAG
Organism: uncultured Planctomycetaceae bacterium; assembly: GCA_964392945.1. Lineage (GTDB taxonomy): Bacteria > Planctomycetota > Phycisphaerae > SM23-33 > SM23-33 > BS750m-G57. The sequence continues at coordinate 1,855 of CAYMSH010000159.1, forward strand.
GCCTATCTCGCCAAACACACCAAGGCCGACATCGCCAAAACCAAGGCTATCCTGGCGCTGAACAGGGTCAATGCAGACCTGAAGAAATACGGCGTCAAGGAGACTGTCAAGATCGACGTTCCCGTAGCGAAGACCGGTGCGGCGTTCAGCGGCGTGTCGCGCAGGGCGTCGGTTCACAATCCGACGAGAATACCCGGAGTGACAGCCTGGACAGTCGAACTGCGGGATTATTCCGGAAAGCTCTACGACGTGGAATTCTCCAAGGATTCAACCCAACTCATTACCGCCGGCCAGGACGGATCGATCCGCTTCTGGGACGCGACGAGCGGCAAGCAGCTCCGCATGTTGATGGGACACGACAGTGAGATCAGGGACATCGCCTGGTCAAAGGACCGCAAGATTCTGGCCAGCGCGTCAAGCGACAAGACCATTCGCCTGTGGGACACCGAATCGGGCAAGGCGATCACTACTCTCCGGGGCTCGGAGAGCATTTACCGGTTGGCCTGGTCGGCTGACGGGCTTCGCATGGCGTCTTCCGGCAGGAGTGAATCAGTAAGCGTCTGGTCGCTGCGTGACAAGAAGCTCGTCGGCAAGCTCAGGACTACCGAATATATCACGGGGCTGGGGTGGGGAGGGTCCAGCGTGCTGAGCAACGGCGCCAGCGACGGGAACGTGACTGTATGGAATGTGCGAACCGGCAAACCGTACGGACACTATCCGCTGGACCAGTACAAGTACAAAGGGAAGCTCAGGAGCCACAGGGTTTATTCGCTGGCGTATTCGCCGGTGAATCCCAGCTTGATGGCCGTCGGATTCTCAAATGGGCTTGTCAAGCTGTGGAAGCCGCGATCGAGAATCTTCCCGGCGATCATGAAGGCCGAAAACAAGGACAGCAAGGGGCGGGACAGAATAGGTTCGGCCAGTTGCATAAAGTGGTCTCCCAGCGCCAGGACGCTGGCTGTCAGCTATACCGGTGATCGGGGCGCCTGTGTCTGGTTCTGGACCGCCTCGGGCAAGAAGAAGTTCAAGGTTGACGATCTGGGCGAGTATTCCGCCCACAGCATGGCCTGGTCGCCGGACGGAAGACTCCTCGGCGCCGCGGCAAGTGATTCGGCGTCGTACATAATAGATGCTGAATCCGGCGATGCCGTTCGCCAGATAAAGGCCAATCGCTCTCGCGGGGCGGCTCGTCCGGCTTACTCCCGCGACGGAACACTGATGGCGTACTCCTGCCGCGACAACACAATACGCATATGGGACCTGGTCAACTGCAAACAGAAGTCGGTTGTCGCCGTGCCGACCCAGTCCGGAAAGTACCGACATGTCAACAGGATGAAGTGGTCTCCCGACGCGACGAAGATAGCTTTGCTCATGTACGGCAGTTCGACGGCGTATATCCTGGACGTGAAGTCAGGAGTGATCGGTTCAAGCCTTCCCGGCGGAAGCGGTTCGGCTAACGATATGGCCTGGACGCTGGACTCCAAGAGACTGTTTGTCTCCCAGAGCGTTCCCTATAGGAAGGAGGTTGGCTCGACAAAACTGTGGGATGTCGCCGGAAGCGGGGTCGACTTCACCCTGTCGGACAAGAAGATATCCAGCCACTACAGACTGGCGATAACGCCGGACGGGAAAACTCTGGCCACCACAGCTTCGTACGGAAAGGTGCATCTGTGGGACCTCGCCGAAAAGAAACTGCTCCGCACTATTCCCGCCGACGGAAAAAGCGTGCGAGGCATCGCCTTCTCACCTGACGGCAAGAAGCTCGCCACATGCGGTGACGACAGAGTCGTCAAGGTCTGGTCCGTGAGCACAGGCGAGCCGATCTTTGGGCTCAAGAAGCACGAAAAATCTATTTACAGGGTCGAGTTTTCTCCCGATGGGACGAAACTGGCGTCGGTTGGAGAGAGATACAAGATCGGCGTATGGGACATGACCAGCGGGCAGAATCTGGCGTGGTTCGGCGGTTCATATTGGCACTTGAACTGGCTGAAGGACTCGAAGACTCTCGCTGCGGCCAGCGGATCGGGCGTTTCGTTCTACGACGCGGCTAGCGGAGCCCGCAAAGGCGTATACTATCACATGCCAAAGAGCCAGGGCCTGATAATAGCCGCCTCGGGACACTACTCCGGGACAGCGGACGTCAAGAAGGACCTGATCTACCAGGCGGTGACCGTTTCCGGGCAGTCTACGATGAGCCAGGAAGATTTCACGACGCGATTTGGCTGGAAAAACGATCCGACGAAAGTCAAACTTATGGAAGGCCCGCAGGCGACGACGAAACCGTCTGAGTAGCGGGCCGAACAATTATGGGATGTTTCAACCGGGCTGTCCAGGAAGGGCCGACTGTCCGGCGACAATGCAGTTCACGAAAGGGCCCTCGGGAGATTTGAACATGAAGCGAATGGAATTACTGATTTGCGGTCTTGTCTTCGTGTCGTTCGCCGTCGGCGCGACGGCCCAGGATATGGGCGGCGGGGCGGAGCCGGCCAAGCCCGCGGTCGCCGCTGAGGCGCCCCAGACCGTAGAGGCGATCGAGGCGAAGATCAAGACCCTCAAGGCCCAGGAAGACAAAGACGAAGCCCAGCTTGACGAGATTCGCAGCAAGATCGCCAAGAGCCCGGCGCTGGCTGATCTGAGAAAAGCCGCCGCCGACGCCGACAAGGCCTACCAGGAAATGAAGGTCTCCGATCCGGGCATCATTGCCGCGAAGAAGGCCTCGTCAGCGGCGTCGGCCGATCTGAAGGCCGCTGTCCTGAAGAAGGTCAAGACCTCCGACGACGGCGCGGCGATACTTAAGCAGATCGCCGATCTGGAGGAAAAGGCCGCCGATCTCAGCGTGCAGGCGGCGATCGCCGAACTGAAGATCGAGCACAAGGATTCACGCGTGGCCCGCGCACTGGCCGCCGACGGCGTGCTCAAGGAGCTGTACGGCGTATACCAGTCCGCAGCAAAAGGCGCCGCACGCGACGCGGCTCGCAAGAACTACTACAAAGCAAAGCAGACGGCGCTGGACAAGCTGCCGGAGGCCAAAGAGCTGGCCGCCGAGGTCGAGACGTGTGAAAAAGGCATCGAAGAGATCGAAACCGAAATTGAAGCAGCCGAGGACAAGCTCGACAAGCTTTACGACGCGGCCGCCGACAGCGACGACGAGGACATAGTCGCAGCCAAAGCCAAACGAGAAGCCGCACGCAAGGCCTATCAGCAGGTCTACTATGGCGGGCAGATGCAGGCGGCAAGAGACGCCAGGTCAGCGGCGAAGAAGGCGCTGTCCAACAAAGTCAGCGAACTTCTGGCCCAAGACACCCAGGCCGCGACGCTCAAAGTCACGCTGGACGCCCTGGATAAAGAGATCGACGAACTGAGATCCCAGGCGCGAAAGTTGCGGAAGAAAGCCTCCGAGTAAACGCTATCTTCTTCGCGCTGCAGGCATAGTCGGGTCGGCGGGCGTAGGCGGCGTTGTCGGCGGTTCGTTGTCCGCCGGCATGCCGGCGGCGCTTAGCCTTATCGCCTCGACCAGGCCAAACGGATCGGGGATGTTCAACCTCCTGAATTCAGCGGGCGCGGTGCGCAATATGGGCCGGCCGGCCAGGACACTGTTGCGCGACTGGATCGCCGTCGGGTCGTTCGACATCGCCGCATCCGGTCCTGACATGACAGCCGGGACCGACAATTCATTCGAAGCCGGTTCGGCGCTCCGGGCCAGCGGCGTTGTCGCAAGCAGTCTGGGGTAGGGGTCTGTGGCGTAAGTTCCCGCCAGGCCTTCGGAGCCGATACTCGTCGCTCGCATTCGGATCGCCGATAGTCGAGGGGCGCTGCCGGCCGGCTTCTCGGCGCCCGGGCGAGCAAGCGGAAGATTCCACTGCGGCGTATTGGGCGTTATCGTGGAAGACTTGGCGGGATGCGGTTTTTCGGCCATTGGTTTTGGGATCTGCGGCGTTGTCGGCTCGGCGCCCTTGAAGGATTTGGCGGCCAGCGCCCGCCGCTGGTCGGAATCTGCGGCCGGGGCGTTAAGCGCCCATGTCGCCAGCACGGCGACCGCGGCGCACGCAGCGGCGGGGGGGATCAACATGTTTACCAGTCGCGTTAGTTTTTTCATGGCATTACCTTGATGATCAGATTCACTTCCTGCCCTTCCGGCGGCAGGATGCTCTTGTTTGTCTCGAGTTTCAGCAGCGATTCCTCGGCCAGCGTCATATTGCTCTGGAACACTGTTTCGTCAGTCACCGGGAAGATGGATATCAGCGTTCCAGTGAGATCGGCGCCGAACGTGAGGTCCGGCTTGTTCGGGTCCCGCTTCCGCATCGCCGAGCCGGTGAACCGCCACTTCAGCGGCGGCATGGGCCTTCCGGTCCTGGTGTCAACAAGCGTTTTGAAGATCGGGATCGTTCGCATCTTGCCGGTGATCCCCGCGAACTGCAGGTAGATGCTCACTTCAGGTCCCTGGGACTCTGCTCCGACTCCCTTGGCCGGCTTGCCGGGCTTGAGACCGAGCGATTCGATCGCCTTGTGTACGTCGCTGGGTTTCACGTCGAACGTCAGGACCGTTTCGTGGGCCTTTTGCCCTCGCGGGTACGGAAGCGAGGCGATGACCTCCAGCGGGTAAACTTCCTTGAGCGTGGCCAGCTTGCGTGCGCCGATCCTGCAGGGAACCGTCACGGTCTTGCTGGCGGCGTCGACGGTAATGGATTTGCCTATCGCCTGGACCGCGGCGGGTTTGTCTGATAGGCATACGATCACCGAGGGCTGATCGGTAGCCCCGTCGAGATTGCACGTTCCAACGTACAGGTTGCCGCCGTGGACCACTGGCGAGCCGAACACCGTTCCGCGAGCCTGGACCGACGGATCGGAGCCGATGTCGAACACCCATCGCCGCTTGCCGGTTGTCAGGTCCACCGCGTGGACGATTGATTTAAGATCGGCCGCGTAAACCGTCTTGCCGGCGAGCGCCGCTCCGGCGAAGAACGGGATCTTCGCGTCGTATGTCCAGACCGGCTGGCCTGTCAGGAACTTGCGTGCGTAGATCTTTCCGTCGGTGCAGGTCCAGATCGCCAGCCCGTCTTTGACGGCTACTGACGACAAGACGCCGCCGGGAGTTTTCTGGCTCCAGAGGACCCTTCCGTCGGCCACGTTCAGCGCCACGACCTGTCCGGCGGCTTTGGGAATCTCTTTCCTGTCGAATCGGATGGAACTGCAGCCGACGATGACGACGGGGCCGGCGATTGTCGGTCCGGACCACGGATTGAGGTCCAGCTTGGCGTCCCAGACGACCTCGCCGCTGGAGGCCTTCAGGCAGAGCAGCGATCGCTTTCCGACCTTCTCGAGGTCCAGGAAAGCCGAGGCGACGAACACGTATTCGCCGGCTGTTGCGATCGGTGCGTCAACGTGCCAGGTGTTCTTGCCGACCTGCCATCGTAATCTCGGCTCGGCTTTGGGCAGGGCTTCTGCGCTTGGCGGGATAGCCAGTTCGGGGTTCTTCTTCTTTTCGGCCTGGTAGGCGGCGTTCATTTCGGCCCATTTGGCCGAGATTATCCCGATCGCCTCCCGGCGCGATCGAGTCTTGCCGTCGATCGTCACGTGCGAGGAATCCAGGCAGATCACCCCTGCTGCTCCGGCGCCGAAATAGACCCTGTCTCTATCGACAGTCGGGGCTCCTTCGATGTGGACCAACTTGCCCGGGACCGAGTAGCTCCATACCGGAAGCCCGGTGTCTTCGGTCACGCAGTACATCAGCGCGTCATTTGTCTGGTGCATTCCGTCGCCGAAGATGAGCGTACCGTCATAAACCGCCGGCGCACAAACCGTCGGCCGCTTGATGTACGGGGCGACTTTCGACCAGCTTACTCGCTCAGTCGGTTTCAGGTCGGATGAAATGGCATGCACCACGCCGGTGTTGAACGCTCCCAGCCCGCCTGCGTATATCGCCTTGTCGCCGGGTACGATCGAGGCGATGAAATGCTCCGGCGACTTGTAGACCCACTGCACGTTGGGCTTCTGCGGGCCTTTCGTTCCGTCGAGACAACCGGTTCGCTCTGTGTTGCCGCGGTGCGTCGGCCAGGACCACTTCGGCGGGGCCGCCCAACTCGACGACGCGATCGCCAGAAGGAGGCACGCCGACGCGACGGCTCGGGTTACCGGGTGGATCCGCCAATGACGGATCTTCGCCAGCACCAGGCCTGCTGCGACGAAACCGGCCAGGATGATCGCACCGATCCAGTAGGGCGTTTGTCCGCCGCCGCTCGGTCCGATCGACGGCGCCGCCGCGGGCGGCTTGAGCATCATTCGGCTCGATGCGACGGGAGGTTTGACAGGTTTTGGCGTTGAGGCCTGGCTAGCGGCTCTTATGGTCCATGCCGGAGAGCCCAGCAGAACTACCGAGGGCTGGCCTTCGTTATTGAACACGAGGTCCGGCATGTCGTCTGTGTTTATGTCGGCTACGGTGAGTCCCGAGGTGTTGAACATCCGGTACATCAGTCCGATGTTTTCACTGTGATCCTTGAACGTTCCGTCGCCCATTGAGCGGAAGTAGCGATTGGGACCCTTCAGGCATCCGACGAGAATGTCGAGTCGAGAGTCCTTGTCGAAGTCACACCACGCCGCCGATCGAGCCGTTCCGATCGCGTTGGCCAAATCGCCGGACGCCGCGGTCACGTCGCTGAATTTACCCTGCCCGTCGTTGCGGAACAGTTTGCACGATCCGGTCTGCGGGACGAGTATGTCGGCGCGTCCGTCGCGATTGTAGTCGCCCAGGGCCGGCGTGACGCCGCCGGAACGGTAACTTATTCCCGAACTCTTGGCCAGCACGAATCCTCTCGTTGCGTTCAGCAGGAGCATACCGGTCCCCGCGCTGTAGAGGATGTCGCTGCGCCCGTCGCCGTTGAAGTCGGCGATTGTCAGACAGTCGCCTTTAGCGTTGGCGCACAGGCCTGCTGCGCCCAGTCCAACGGCGTCGGAGACGTCTACGAAGAGCGGTTTCGCCGCGGGCTGCGTCGTGGCCGGAGCCGTGGCGGACTGGCCTTTTGGGATTACGTTTCGATAGAGCCTCAGCCCGCGGAACCCGTCGGCCAGCAGTACGTCGAGCCTCTTGTCGCCGTCGTAGTCGATCCAGGCGACCGCTCTGGGATCGTCGTATCGCCCAAGCGGGAGATCGGCGGTTCGATCGAGGAACTGCTTGACGTTGTTGAACAGCAGTTTCGCTCCCGACGACGTGGCCAGCAGCAGGTCCGGCTTGCCGTTCGAGTCGTAGTCGCCCCAGGCGGCGGATCTCGCTCCGGAGCTTATCGGAAGGGCCTCTTCGCTCAGCAGCCCGCCCTCGTTTTTCAGCAGCGCTACGCGATAGTCGCCGAAGATGCACAAGTCGGTCTTCCCGTCGCCGTTGTAGTCGGCTTTGACTGCTGCAGACGCTCCGGGGCTGAATTTGCCGATGTCCGCGATGTGCGTGAACCCCGGCATGCCGCTGATTGGTCGGAAGTCTTCGGCGCCCCAGCCTACAAAATCACGTTTGGGATTGTAGTCGCCGAGTTTCAGGCTGGCCCGCATTCTCTGTACTTTGGCGGTTCGCTCCTGGATGGCCATCTTGTCGCCGTCGACCAGACACGGGACGACAACTTCATTGCCAGCGAGCATTTGCGTGACGTAATTGGCGAGTTTCTCAGGTCTGCCGGCGAACGCTCTAAGGAAGTACGGTTCGGCGTGCGTCATCGTTGACCAGCCTTTGTAGCCGGCCTGGTACCAGTAGTTTTCGATGCACATTTCGCCGTGGCCGCCGTTGGTGAAGAACAACGCCGGCTTGCCCACGCGAGCCCACGCCATGACGTTCTTCCACTCTCGCGGATGGAAGCCGCGCTGGCCTATGTTGTGCTTTATCTCGCCTTCAAACGATCCGCGGATTTCGCGGACCTTGGTGTATATGATCGTGTTCTTGGTCCGGTCCACTTCCTTGACCCGGACCAGCACAATCAATGTCGAACTGGCGACGATCTTGCCGAGTGAGTGCGGGGCTTCGACGTACGCTGCGGCGCGGCGAGCCGGAAGCGTCGCGACAAGTGCGATCGCCAATACGCCGAGCAGTGTTTGCCTTTTGCGATGGATATTCAAGATTCGATTCTCCGCTTGGCGGTTATTTCTTCTTTTTGGTTACCGGCAACTGCGAGAGTTGCGCCGCGGCCTGCTTGGCCCACTTGCTGTCGGGATAGGTCTTGATCAACTGTTTCCACGATACGGCGGCCTGGTCGGGCTGCTTCATCGCTACCTGAGCCGCGCCGGCTTTGTACCACGCTTCGACGCTTATCTCGGGGTAGTTGTACGTCATCGGGATCGCCAGGAACGCTCTTGCCGCTTCGGGGTACTTCTTCTGGATCGCGTAGCAGTAGCCTATTCGAAGCTGGGCTCTTGCGGCGGTCTCGGAGATCGAATTAGCGGTTACCGTGGCGTATTTCAGAATCGCATTGGCCGGGTCCTTGGCGTTTTCGTAAGCCCAGCCCTGTCCGAAGCGGGCCTCGTTAATCCAGGGGCTTTTGGGCATGTACGATACTATGGAGTCGCACGCGCGTCTCGATTCGCTCCAGTTGCTCATCTGCTGGTAGGCGTGCGAAAGCCGGATCAGACCGCGATCGGCTATGGACATCCTGCGGAACGGTTCGGTGTCGCGGAAGGCTCTGAGCTGTTCGGCGGCCTTGGACCATTCCTTCTGCAGGATGTAGACCTCGCCAGTGAGATAGTGCACGTGTCCGAGCTGCTGGCCTTTGGCCTTAGTCGACACCAGTTTGATCAGCGTTGCGGCGCGTTTGGCGTCGCCCCGGTCCAGCAGGCATGCGGCCAGCCTGAGTCTGGCTTTCTGGGCCAGATCCTCCGGCGGGCTGTTTTCCAGGATAGCCTCCAGCAGTTCTGTCGCCTGGTCGTGCCGGCGTCTGTAGGCCAGCATCTCGGCCAATTCCAGGCGACTCCTGGCCGCGATCGCCGACTGCGGCGCCAGTGCTATAACTTGCTGGAGTAGCTTCATCGCGTCGGCTTCGGATTCCTGGATCGGAACGTTCTGGGGCGAAACTACGGGGCTGGCGGCTTTGGAGGTGTCCAGTCCGCCGGTGGTCCGGCTGGATTTCCGCACGAGGGCCATGGTCCGCGCGTCTCTGCCGATCCTTGTGCGGGCGGATCTGAATTCTCTCCGGCCCAGAATCCTGCAGCACCAGGCCGCTTCGTAGATCAGGCGGAGATTGGCTTGCGAGCCGGAAGGCAGTTTCTTGGCTTGCGCCGTCAGTTGGCCGATCATCGTGACAAGACCCGTGTGGGCCTTGCTCAGAGACCTGTTAATCTCATCGTTCGACCCGCCGGCTTTCGCGGCGGCTGCGATGAGGGCCTCGAGATGTCTTCTCTGGCACTGTCCCGATCGCCAGAGCGAGTTGACGCCCTCGGGTGTGCGCGGGTATCTCTTGGCCAGGCTGGAGAAGACAGCGTCGGCCTCGGTGAACTTCCCGGTTTCCATTATCGCCAGGCCGTATTCGTACCGCAGCGGGACATACCACTCGGTGCGGCCCCGGTCTCGAGACGTTCTCTTACTGTCCAGTGCGAGGCATTCCTTTGAGATCCTGACGGCGTCTATGGCCCTGTTGCCGGCCCGCAGCAGGCTCGATAGCTGCACGATCGCCAGCGGAGCTACAGGTTTAGTGCGGTAGGGGTCTCGCTGGAACCGGTCCAGTTCGTTCATCGCCGACTTGCTGTCGCCGAGAAGGACCATGCACTTGGCCATTTCGAGTCGCGCCGTGGGCTCCAGCGTGTCTTTGGGGTAGTTCTTGATGAGCAGCGCGTAGGCCAGCTTGCCGTTGGTGTAGGCTTCTTTTACGGCCTTGTCGTCAGCGAGGACCGATCCGAGTCGCTGGTAGCAGTATCCCAGTTTCAGCAGCGCGTCAGGCGCCTTGGGGCTCTTGGCGTTGCCCGAGGCGAAGCTGGCCAGCAGCTTGGCGGCGGTTTTGGCCTGCTGCATCAGCTTGCCTGCATCCAGTGCGTTGTCGGTTTTTTTCGGGAACGTTCGAATGTGGCAGTCTGCGATAAGGTAGGGGACCGCGGCCAGTTTTCCCGAATGCTCCTCGGCGGGAATTGACGCCAGTGCGGCCATCGCTTCGTTGTACCATCCGAGCCGATACTGCGCCGTTGCCAATCCGTATCTGGCGAGATACGCTTCGTTGAAGTCCGGGAATTTGTCCAGCAGCCGCTGGTACTTGTTGACGGCGTTCTTGTACATCTGATCGATATCGGCTTTGGATCTGCTGTAGCCGGTGTGTCTGTAGTGCACCGCAGACATCAGTGCGTTTTCGGCGCTGGTGAACCAGATCGCCGGGGTCAGCGTGCTCTTGGGGTATGATTTCTGGAAACTGGCGCACGTGCTCTCGGATCGCGAGTAGTCGCCGCCGAGATGATACGCCGTAGCCAGTCGCTGGGTCGCCTCTTCCCTGCGATCGGAGTTGTACTGCGAGGCCGCGGAGTACGTGGTTGCAGCGTCCTTGTACAGACCGGCCAGGACCTGCACGTCGCCAAGCTCGATCATGATGTCGCGTTCCACGACGTATGCCCTGGAGTTGCTCCTGCCGGAGTTGTGGGCGCTTTTTGCTGCGGCTTTCAGTTCGGCTATCGCCGCTGTCAGCGCGGCTGCGTATTTCTGCGGTTCTTCGGGATTTGCTGCTCCGACTCGCGATCGAGCGATCCACCACTGGGCCCGTTCGGTGTGCTTGGGATGCTTCCGCATCGGATCGAGCGCCTTGATGGCCTCGGCGTAGCTCTTGAGCTGCATGTGGCAGTATCCAAGGCGCATTTGCGCTTCGGGCGCCAGGGCGTGCTTGGGATATTGCGTGACAAATGCGCCGAACCCCGACAGTGCGTTTCCGAACTGTTCGCTTTCGGCCAGCCCGAGCGCCGAGTAGAAGATCGTGCGGATTATGTACGGCTCGGGAACTTCGGTGACGAGTTTTTCTGCGGCCGCCCGTTGCGTTGCTGTCAGCGAACGGTAGGAGCGTCTTGCCGCTTCTGTTGCTGCCGCCTTGCGGGCGTTGTAATCGTACAGCACGGCCTTGTACAGTACCGAGGACTGGGGTATGTCCCCCGACAGATGCAGTCCCCTGGCAAGGAGGTATCT
>CAYMSH010000160.1:0-12938 GCA_964392945.1 uncultured Planctomycetaceae bacterium
GCCGACCCGAGTGTTCGCAGCAAAACGGCCAGCCTGGTGCGCCACTGGATCAAGGATCCCAAAACACGAGTGAGCGTTGGGATCGAAGTGCTCAGGAGGCCCGACGACGTCTCGCCTCACTCGCTGTCAAAGGCGTCGAGCTACCTTTGGCAACACAAGGACGAATCGCGCCAGTCGCTTCCCGTCGTCGTGCGATACTTGAACATCAAGGCCCATACCATTCGCGGTTTCTTTACAAACGGTCCGTACCAGAACGGGCTGAAGCTCATGGAATATCACTTCGACGAAAAGCTCGAAAAGTCGCCCGGCGCGGTCCAGGCGGTCTGCCGGAGCGTTATCCGCATACCGTACAGTACGTACGGCGGATGGATGGACGCACGCAAGACGGCCGAGCGCATCATGGGCATGCTGAGTCCGAGTTCGGCCCCTGCGGTCAAGGCGGCCGCCGAAGAAGAAGCAAAATGGCTCAAGTCGCTCACCGACGACGAACTCAAGGCTGTCGTGGAGAACAAAGACTCTCGAGCACAATGCCTGATTCGTGTGAAATACCTACAGGACATGAGCGCCTGGCTTGCCGCAGGCAAACCCGCGGCAAGCAAACCGGCGCTCAAGCACCCGGAAAAGAAGAAGAAACGACCAAAAAAGAAACCCACGAAGAAGAAATAGCGAAAGGCGAGCATTATGAACACGTTGAAACGTCGCGATCTCATCAAGGGCGTTCTGGCGGCATCTGCTGTCGGAGCCGCTCCGTTCAACATCCTCAAAGCCGGCCCCTCTCCCAACAGCAAGCTCAACATCGCCTGCGTAGGCGTCGGTCGCCAGGGCACAGGCAACGCATCGGCCCTGTCGAGACTCGGCAATATAGTAGCCCTGTGCGATGTTGACCATGCGCTTGCCGGAAAACAGATCGCACGCCGCAAGGAGCTGCAGAAAGCCAAGCTCTGGACGGACTACCGCAAGATGTTCGACGAAGTCGGCAAGCAGATAGACGCCGTCTGCGTAGCCACGCCGGACCACAACCACTTTGCAATTTCGATGCACGCGATAAGAAACGGAAAGCACGTCTACTGCCAGAAACCGCTGTGTCATACGGTTAATGAAGTACGCCTGCTGACCGAAGAAGCAAAGAAGTTCAAAGTCGTAACCCAGATGGGACACCAGGGCCACTCCAGCGGGAGCTCGGCGATGATCAAGGACTGGGGGCTGGCCGATTCGATCGGACCGATCCGCCAGGTCGATGCATATTCCAGAAAGAACTACTGGACCGACAAGCCCATCGTAAAGAATTCCGTAGCGCCGAAAACGCTCAGCTGGGACCTTTTTCTCAACCGCGCAGAGGAGATACCGTTCAGCAGCAGCTACATGAATCGCGAGTGGATACGATACCGCCACTTCAGCGGGCCGGTCGGAGACATGGCCGGCCACATACTCGACGGCGCCTACTACTCACTGGAACTTGGCGCTCCGCTGAGCGTCAGGGCGGAAGTCGAAACCCCGCCGGCGGCCTGGTCAACGCCACGGGCCGGCGTCATCACCTGGCAGTTCGCCGCCAGGGGCAAGAAACCGCCTGTCACGATGCGGTACTTCCTCGGCGGAGGCCAATTCCCGCATCCCAAGCATCTCGACAAGAAGGCAAGGGGGATCACCAGCGGTTCGGTCCTGGTCGGAAAAGACGCCTCGATAATAATCGGCAGTCACAGCCAGGGCGCCAGAATCATCCCCGATGCGGCGGCGAAAGATACGCCCAAACCGCCGGCCAAAGCGTTCCGCTGCAAAGGGAGAAACCACTTTGAGAACTGGACTCTGGCGTGCAAGGGCCAGGACAAGGCGATGTCGTCATTCGATTACGCCGGACCCTTGTCGGAGATAATAGTGCTCGGCGACGTAGCCCTGCTGCATCCGGGAGTAACGCTGAACTGGGATTCGAAGAACATGAAGATCACCAACAACAAGGCCGCCAACGCGTGTGAGTTCATGAAACGCCTGGCGCCACGCGACGACATGAAGTGGTATTAGCCTCCGCATGATCGCATCTATTGAGGAGTTCGCCGGAACACAACCGTACGATCAGCCCGGAGTTTTCAACCTGGAGAAATCACATGAATCGACGCAATTTCCTTCGCATGACGGGATTCGGCGCCGCGGCCGTCGCGGCCGGAACATCTTTCGCAGCCAAAGCGACAGCGCCCAAACGCCCTAACATCATCTTCATAATGGCCGACGATCTCGGTTACGGTGATCTCGGCTGCTACGGCCAGAAGAAGATCCTCACGCCCCACATCGATCGCCTGGCCGCCGAAGGCATGAAGTTCACCGACTTCTACGCCGGATACACCGTCTGCGCCCCGTCGCGCAGCGTGCTGCTTACCGGAACGCATCACGGACACACCCCCGTGCGTTCGAACTCCGGCAGTTCGTCGCTGCTGGCGTCGGAAACTACGCTGGCCCAGGTGCTGCAGAAGGCCGGATACGCAACAGGCGGCTACGGCAAGTGGGGCCTGGGAATTGAAAACACGCCCGGCCATCCGAACAAGAAAGGGTTCGACGAATTCTACGGGTTCTATCACCAGGTGCACGGGCACTTCTACTATCCCTACTGGATATGGAAGAACGACGAGAAGATGCTGCTGCCGGGCAACGCAGACGGCAAACGCGGCCAGTACGTCGAGGACGTGCTGCACGAAAAGTCCATGGCGTTCATCGAGGCGTCGGCCAAGAAAAACGCTTCGACAGGCTCAGGGCAAGCAAAACCGTTCTTCTGCTACATCCCGTCGATCGTCCCGCACGTGGAGTTGGCGGTTCCCGAGGAATCGGCCAAACCGTATCGCGGCAAGTTCCCCAAGTGCACGATCAACGACCCGCGCACCGGATACCTCGGCAGCGACGACGCCTACACGATCTATGCAGGCATGATATCCCGCCTCGACCAGCATGTCGGCGAGATAATGTCGCTGCTGAAGAAGTTGAAGATCGACGAGGACACGCTGGTGATATTCACCGGCGACAACGGACCCCAGGGCGGGCCGTGGAAACCGCTGGATGAGTTTTTCAACGGAGCTGGGCCACTGAACGGGACAAAGGGCAGCCTGCATGACGGGGGGATTCGCGTGCCGTTCATCGCACGCTGGCCGGGGAAAGTGAAGCCCAAGACCGTAAGTTCTCACATCGGCGGATTCCACGACATGATGGCGACGTTCGCCGATCTCGCCGGCTCCAAGGCTCCGAAGAACGACGGGATATCAATCGTCCCAACGCTGCTGGGCAAGGGCGGACAGAAGACACATGAGTACCTGTTCTGGGGCGGCGGCAAATCCACCGCGGTCCGTATGGGAAAATGGAAAGGCGTTCGATCGAAGAAGGGACCCTGGAAACTGTACGATCTGGACAAGGACATCGGCGAGAGCAAAGACGTGGCGGCCGACAACGCGACAATCGTTAAGAAGATCGACAAGATCGCAACCGCGGCCTACACGCCGCAGCGCAAGCAGACAGGCGGAACGCGTGTGCGGATCAGCGACTACGTTCAGGGCGACAGGATAAAGACCAAAAACGCCCGCTGACTTATTCCCGCAGTCGCAGCTTGACCAGCCGCTGATTATCACTGTCGAACACTACGGCCAGGCGACCTCTGGCGGCGATGGATCGCGGTGTAGACAGCGATGCGGGCCCATCGGCCTTGCTGTCTACGGAACCGAACGTCGCGATGAGCTTACCATTGGCCAGCCCCAGGCAGACCGTGCGATGCCGCATGGAGTCGGCGACCCAGAGTCGACCGTCAGCGGCGACAATGTATATCGTCGCTCCAAACTTCGCCTCAGCGCCTTGAGCCCAACTGTTCCAGCGCCGCTTCTCGCTCCAGTCGGCGCCGTCGCGGGCGAACTCGATCACATAACCATCGCCGCCGGCCAGCAGGATATCAGACGTTTTCATCGCCAGCGTGGTCCACTGCCTGACCGGCGAGGCGGTCTTGAGTTTCACGTCGCCGGCGTTGGCTAGGAATCTCCCGTCGCGGCCGATATGGAAGGCCTGGCCCTGGCCTTTGGCGTCGGTAACGAGCAGCACGAGCTTACCGTCGCGTTTGTAGACAGCCGAGCCGACGAAGCCTTTCGGCAGATTGCACTTGTTCTTGTCGATCCGCCATGCTTTGACTTCTTTGTCGAACGAGCCGGCGTAGAACGCCGGAGAGCCCCACATGCGTCCTGGCGCGAGCATGGTGTCATTTTCGAGCATAACGACCTGTCCGACGCCCGGGAATTCAGGTTCGTTAACGCCGAACCGCATCGGCGAATCGGGGCGATCGGACCACTGCCAACTCCCAGCGATCGCCCAGATGCGGCCTTGGCGATCCAGGCCGATCCCTCCTACAGACGGCAATGCTCCGATCCGCCGGACGATCTTCATCTTCCGCGTTCCTGCGTTCCAGTCAAGCAGATGCATCACGCCGCTCATTCCGCTGACGGCGTAGAGCCCCTTGCGGACCTCGGTCATGCCTCGTCCGTTCAGGAGTTCGGAATTCTGCGGCAGATGACCGATAAAATGCCCCGACGCTCCGCCGAGCACTACGCCGGGATTCGGTTGCATATCGGCGTCAAAACGCTTGATCGTTCCATGCCAGCCATGACCGAACCAATCGCGGCCGATCAGTTGAAATCGTTCTCCGGGTTTGGATCTTCTCCAGGCGTTAACCAGCTTGCCGCCGACGATTCTTCGCACCTGCGAGCCGTCTTCAATGTAGATCACACCGTCCGAGGCGACTTCCGGCGCGCCAGGCCGCTTAAGAGACCCCAGCGTCATGATTCCTTCTCGCCGTCCATTGGCCGGATCGAGCCAGAAGAGTTTCCGGTCCTTGTCGGCACAAACGATTCGCCCGCCGAAGGAGCCGAACGATATCTGCTCGGCGCGGACTTTCAGTTTCACCGGCTCCCTGGCGTTCTTGTCGGCGACGTCAAGCGCGAGTATCTCGCCGCCGATAAGCATAACCAGCCTGTCGCCGACAATCGTCAGCTTGTCCATGCGTCCACTGCGGGAGGGAATCTTGTAGGTCGCCAGGAGTCTGCCGTCGACTGCGTAACGGTTCAACACGCCGGCGCCGCCGCGGTCCCAAAGCGAACCGAAACGATCGTAGACAACGCCCATTCCGCGTGCGGGAGTCTTCGAGAATCGCACCAGAGCTTCTCCACGAGCGCCGGAGTTTCCGATCACGCCTTCAAAGACAATTTCATCGGCCGCAGCGACCGCCGCGAAGCTCGCTACTGCAAGTAGTATCGCTGTGGATCTCATTACTCTTTCCCTCCTTCGAATCGAATGACGCCCCACCGGTCAGGATGGAGCATTATCTCTCCCGGCACGTCATTAACCAGCATCGTGACCGGATTGGCCCAGTACGATCTCAACATGTTGATTGTTCCGTCCCGGTCGCCATAGATCACGCCGAAATCGGCTTTGCGGACGCCTGCCGATGGCTTTGGGAGCCCCAACTCCGACAGCGGAATCGTCGCTTCAAGCCAGTATCGATCACCGCGCACCTGGACCGCAATCTTCGCAGCGGAGACTTTCCTTACGACATCGACCTTTTCGCTTCGCCACGGACAAGTGAAGGTCACTGGGTTCTTTGCCCCACTTACGCGATGGCGATACAGAACCGCCAGCGGCTTGCCGTCAAACGGAGCGATCAGCAGCCGCAAATCGCCTGCGACGGGCCGTTTTCGCTTGGCGGGCGCCGCCGGATCGGTTCCAAGCTGCATGTCAACCGAATCGCCGGTCTTGAAAAGGGTTGTCCAGTCCTTGCCGTTGTTGACCCACGGCGAAGCGTCTTTGACTTCGTAGAACAAATGTAGATTTTCATCATCCCAGAGCGCCTTGACCTTTACGGGAAAACGTCCGGAGCGGTCCCAGTGAACGGTAGCCGCCCTGGGCCAGTCGCGGGATTGTCCGTCAATCTTGATCACGCCGGTGCGTCTGGCGACAATCACTTCTCTAGCTGCAGAATCAGCGGCGCTGCGGCGAGCAAGTTTGCGTTCTGCGGCCAGTATCTGCCTGGCTCTCACATTCAAATCTCCGCGGCCGCGCTTGATATTCTTCAGCCCGTTGATCCGGTAGATGCGATAGCCGCTGCCACCGGTCTGAAGGTAGTACTCGCCGTTTTTTTCGCTCCGGCCAAAAGAACCGCCGAACGCCTCGCCGCCGATGTAGGTCTCGTCGCGGGCTCCGCCCATCCGAACGTCCTTGAACATCTCGTCGAGGTACATTCCGTCGCTGGTCATAACAAAGAACCGCCCGTGGTTTCCGTTCATCATGAACACATCGCCTTTGTCGTCCAGCGGAGCTACGCCAAGGAAGAACAGCGCTCCCTGCAACTGGCCGACCTCCGGCAGCGGAGCCTTGTGTGAACCGTGTACGCCGACCCAGTTGTTGGGATACCGCCATCGCAGGAGCCCGGAGGGACTGTAACAAACCATCGCCGGCTCGGCGTTGATCACGACATTGCCGAACCGGTCCACCGCCGTCGGCACATTAACTCCCCTGTAGTCGTACGCCGGGATTTCCTTCTTCAGCAGCACAACGTCCGCGGCAGCATCATCAAGGCTCGGATACTTCGGCGCCCCGCTCCTGGCGAACCCGTCGGGCTTCAACACCATGATTCCGCGTCGACCATCTCCGAGCGTAACGGGAAAGTGCAAGTTCAGATCGTGTTGCGCGTGCCCCCAGGATGCGCCTGCGAGTCTCTTTATCTTAGTTTCCGTGGTGAAATTGAACTCCGCGGGCTGGCAGAGCCCATCGCCGTTTGCATCGAGCCACATCATTCCGGGGCCCTTGTCGGAGTGCTTGCCGATCTTGTCGGGGAATCTTCTGTTGAACGCGTCTATATACGCCTGCGGCGGCTTCCACCGGCAACCGTAGCTGAAATGATGACACGATGAGATCAACGCCAGGTCCTTCAGCGTTCCATCAGGCTTCAGTTCGGAAACCGTAGTCGACATTCCCATGCCGACGAGGAAGGTTCTGCCGCCAGACCGTACGTAACGATATCGAATGCACCAGGGATAGCTGCCGCCGATATGCCCCGCCGAGGCCTGCATTATGCTTGTGCATTGGGCCTTCTTCGACGCCGGATCGATCCGCCAGCGAGCACCAAGCCCCACCCACTTGGTATGATCGAGCGGATCGAAACTCGCCATCGGTCCGCCGTACGGCGGGCACCCGAACTTCTCGGCGACAACCTTACCGCTTGCGATATCCCACGCCAGGACGCGCTTGGGGTTCACTCGTCGCTCGGCGATCCAGAGTCGCCCATCGGCGACAGCCAGCCCGCCGGGTTTGACCATACGCCCGGGGTCGTAAGGACCTTGGTATGGGCCTCCGGGCTTTCCGAACGCCCCCCGCGGCTTACCCTTGGCGTCAAAGACTTTCACGGTGTTGGTGGCCGAATCGGAAATGTAGAGTCGTCCGTCGGAACCGGCGGCCAGCCCGGCCGGTTGGAGCACATCGGCAGGAATAACCGTCTCCGCGGCGCCGTCGGCAAGGTTGATTCGAACGATTCCTTTTTCGCCGGCCGCCAGGACAGCGTCATCTGCGGCCGTCAGCGCCCCGGGCGATGAAAAACCAATCTTCGAGACAACTCTGGCGTTCTTCGGATCGACCACGAGAATCGCCTGGGCGAATCTGCTGCCGATATACAGCTTGCCGCCG
The DNA here is from genome assembly GCA_964392945.1 of uncultured Planctomycetaceae bacterium. GTDB lineage: Bacteria > Planctomycetota > Phycisphaerae > SM23-33 > SM23-33 > BS750m-G57. The sequence goes on from CAYMSH010000160.1 coordinate 7,690, forward strand.
ACATGCGCCATCGACGTAAGGCTCAACTGCTTGCGGCAGTTTGGATTCTTCGACCCGGGGCCCCACTGGTAAGATTCTATCGTCTCGAACTGATGCGATCCCTTGCTGAATGCAACCGGCCTGGCGGTCTCGATTTCGAACCGTGTCAGCGTGATTCTAATCTCGCCTTTCCAATCGGGCTTCTTCCGGTCGATTCGCTGCCCCCAGGACGGCCCGTCATGGGCGACGTAGAAGTACTTGTCGTCGGCGGCTATCGCAGCGTGGCGAATTCCCGTGCCGTGAATCTGTTTGTATCCGCGGCGCCATCCGCCTGACGGATCGCAGGCGATCAGCGCGTATCCGCCTTCGGTCAGAGATGCTCCGAAGAAGACGTACTTACCGTTGAAGGCGACTTGCGTGAAGTGCCCGTGATTGCTGCCGAACGATTTAAGGAACGTCTCTCCGCCGTTGCAGAAGTTCATCAGGTATTCCGGAGCGACGCCCTCGTGATGCACGCTTCGCCAGCGGTACTTGCCCGGCTTGACGAGTTGACCATCTTCGTCAAGACCGTCCCAGAAAATGCGACGGCGGCCTTTGGGCATCCTGACGCCGGATACGAGATTGCGGATGCGATCGCCGGCGGAATCTTCGATAACAACCGTCGCCTTTCCGTCAACAGGCTGGTTAATATCGACGGCGATGCGGTCCCGCCTGTCGGCGACAATAGCTTCATACTCGTCCATATCGACCGGCCGCCAGAGTTTCGGATCTTTGGCCATCGGGGCATGCGGGGCCTCGGAGTCAAGATGATCGAAACGCATCCGAAGCCGATCCTTACCCATCGCCCCACCGCTCCAGCGAACGGTCCAAGCCAGACGCAGGCCGGACAAATCCGCCGACCGCCTGATCGGTGTCGAGAAAGTGAACCGAGCCTTTCGATCCGCCAGTTTCTCGCTAGCCTCGCTGACGCGACTTTCAATATTCTCGCCAGCAAAAAGTCCGAGCCTCACCGAGACATCCGAAGCGTCGCGTGCAAAAGTGTCAACATCGACAATAACACTGAATTTCCTGTCGTCCCGCCGCAGCGCGTACGCCACGCGCGGGGAAGTCGGCCCGGAGATGACGATAAAATCGTCATCAGTTAGTTCCGCCGACGCCGCTGCGCACGATAAGACCGACACAATAAACGACACGAATACTGCTCTTTTCATGTCGCTACAGATAACCGGGCGAACCGGGCATGTCAATGTCCTCCACGCCTCGAACAAGCGAATGCGGGCCCGCCCTTTTCAAGACGGGCCCTAGCATCCTTCGCGGAGTTCTTGAGGGAATCGATTTTTGTGTTTACCGGCGGCGGTGGAACTAAACGCCGCCCACTCTGCAGGCCGGATAGATGACTCTGGCAACGTGTTGCGAACTACAGCGATGCACACGCCTCAGGGCGGACAGTCCGCTCAACGCCGACAGATTCATCGTTCCAGTTTCTTCCAACCCTTCGATTCCCTGTTGTTTCCGAAGCCTCGCGGGATTCTAACTCCGTTTGCAACGGACCGCCGCAATTCCGGATGACCCGATTCGACGCCACATCTCGCCCCTTAGGTACGGGGCCTGCGGGCTCTTATCTCCGCCGCGACATCCAAACTTGCCACCCATCATTACGACGACTGTCCCTTTTCGTCGCCACGCGGGTCGAGAGCGATATGTAACAAATCTGCAGTACATGCCGGGACCATCCCGCGCACGATATTCGATAGTTGCGACCTCCGAATTCATCGGACCAACTACACTGATCTACCAACCCTATTGTAGCCCCATATCTATTTTCGTCAAGCTTGCAAACCCATAACAGCAAGCGACGGATTAATTCGTAACTCATGATAGAAACGAACACTACAGCAATCACCTTACTTGTTTCACCTGACATCACGCACTGTTCGATGACGGCGAAACAGCATGTCAAATCGCTAAGTTCAGCAGAACAGGTTGAATAGCGTTCGTAGCCGCTGCGTTCAAAGAAAGAAGGGCCTGGAGTACCTTGTTGGTGAAAACAATCCCAATACTCGCATTTCTTTCAGTGAGTTTTTTCCGCATAATTACGCATAGTGCCGCATGATTCAGGCGGAAATCAATGGTCCGCGTGTTCCAGGCCGCAAGCAGACCGCTCTAGTAAGGATTCAATTTGTCTACAGTGCCCTATAACGTTCTACTATGGATGGTAACGAACTGGGAGTGTTCAAATGCATATGCGATTGACGGCAGTGATTATGGTGATCCTGGCAGTGGCCCCAGCGGCGATCGCCGGCAACGGATCTGTCGCGGGAAAACTCACTGAGGAATTGCCGACTATCAAATGCCTCGGCTTTTGCTGGTTGATCGGAGGCGATGACAATCGTAATGCGACGGTGCGCATAGAGTATCGCAAGGCAGATTCCGGGCGATGGCGCCGCGGGCTGGATCTGTTCGGCGTGGAGAGCCAAGGCATGCGGAAAGCTTCCCGCCCCGCTTCCGGGCGGCGGATGCTAGCCGGATCGATCTTCGATCTGGACGGCGGGACAAAATACGAAGTCAAACTCTCCCTGAGCGATCCCGACGGCGGTTCGGTCACCAGGCTGGTTCGCACGACAACCTGGACCGCTCCGATCAGACCAGCTGGCGGGCCAAAGATCAGCGTTCGCCCCGGCCGGCTGCAGGCCGCATTAAAAACAGCAAAACCCGGCGACACGCTCGTGCTGGCTAAAGGCGTGTACAAAGGTCCGTTCAGCGTCCGCTCAGGAGCTCCCGGGAAACCGATCGTTCTCATCAGCGCCACTGGCGGGCAGGCTATCCTCGACGGCGGCGGAGCAAGTAACGTAATAGGGACATCAGGCGCGCATGACATAATGCTCCACCGCCTGACGTTCCAGAACGCAAAGTGGGCCTGGCGTTCAATGGCGGCGCCAACATCTCGATCACGCGCTGCCTCTTCCGCGACTGCGAACACGGGTTCGTCGCCCAGAGGAACTCGGCCAAACAGAAGCGAATCTACATCGCCGACAACACCATGACCGGCCGCAGCAAGTGGCCCCGATCCAAAGGCATCGAATCGCGGCGAGGCATCCAGATCTCAGGAACCGGCCACGTGATCTGCTACAACCGCATCAGCGGCTTCGGCGACGGGGTCGACACGTTCTCGAACTACCCGTGCGCGGCGATAGACATATACGGAAACGAGATATCCGAGTGCACTGACGACGGGATTGAAATGGACTACTCCGAGCACAACACCCGCCGTTTCGACAACCGCCTGACAAACGTGTTCCAGGGCATATCGATCCAGCCGATCCACGGCGGACCGGGCTACGTGTTCCGCAACCCGATGTACAACGTAACGGCCGCGGCGTTCAAGATGCACAACGAACCGTCCGGCGGGATCTTCTACCACAACACGTCAGTCAAGTCCGGCATGCCGCTTGTTCTCTGGACTCACGAGACGGTGACCAACTGCATCATGCGGAACAATCTGTTCATCGGGACCGAGGGCAATTACGCCTACGAATCGACAGCCCCGATGCGCCGCTGCGATTTCGACTACGACGGATTCGGCGGGACATGGAAGCAGTTCATGAAATTCGATCGCGTGCGTTACAAGACGATGGCCGACGCCCGCAAAAGCGCCCCGGCCTACCGAAACGCCGTTCGCGTCGATCCAGCAAGGGTATTCGCGTCAGGGATCAAGGCGCCGTCCGATGCGAAAACGAAATTCGCCGTCCGGACAAACGATCTGCGCATAAAGGCGGGATCGGCCGCAATCGACGCCGGCGTAGTGCTGCATAACATCAACGACGGCTTCGCCGGGCAGGTGCCGGACCTCGGCGCATACGAACTGGGAGCAAAGGCGCCCCACTAAGGGCCGAGGCCCTGAAACTGCTCCAGGCGGAATTATGTTGCTAACGCCGAGGAGAATACGTACATTCCGCCCGGCCGGACAATGCTCGGAGCACTGCCCGGCGTCGGATTTCAGCCGGACTGCGATTCGTTCGGCTGCGTCGATTTGACGCCACAACCGCCAGTTTATGGGAGACACTCTCAATGGTTGGTCTTGCCGTAGCAGGCGCCGGGAATTGGGGCAGGAACCTGATCCGAATCTTCTCCGGGTTGGACGGCGTGAGATTGAAGTACATCTGCGACGTCGACGAATCGATCCGCAAGTCCATACTCTCGAAATACGCCGAAACAGAGATCGTCGAAGACTTCCAGAAAACCCTGAACGATAACAGCGTCGACGCCGCAGTCGTCGCCGTAGACGCGCCCAATCACTTCGAACTGGCGAAACAATCGCTGGCCGCCGGAAAACACACCTACGTCGAAAAACCGATGGCCATGTCGAGCGCAGACTGCCGGGAACTGATCGACCTAGCCGAGGCCGGGGGCCTCAATCTGATGGTCGGGCACCTCATGGAGTATCATCCATCGATAAACTACATGAAGCAGATGATCACTGAAGCCGAAGCCGGCGATCCGCTGTACCTGTACTGCCAGCGCGTGAATCTGGGCATCGTACGGAGCGAGGAAAACGCCTGGTGGTCGCTCGCCCCGCACGATATTTCGATAGCCTGCCACCTGTTTGACGCCGAGCCTGTGAGCGTCTCGGCCAGCGGGCACGATTACCTGCAGACCGGCGTGGAAGACGTTGTCTTTGCTAACCTCAAGTTCGCAGACGGCCGGATGGCCCACATCCACGTATCGTGGCTCGACCCGCACAAGATCCGGCGTGTGACTCTCGTAGGCTCGCAGAAGATGGTCGTTTTCGACGACATGGAAGCCGCCGAGAAGATACGCGTGTACGACAAGGGCGCAATCGTCAAGAGCGTCGACAGCTACGCCGACGCGGTGACGCTCCGCACCGGCGACATCCTGATCCCAATGGCGCCGTCGGGAGAACCCCTGAAGATCGAATGCGAGCACTTCATCGACTCGATCGTCAACGATACGGTTCCGCGAAGCGACGGGCGCGACGGTTTGCGGATCGTCAGGATTCTTGAGGCCGGGAGTAAGTCTCTCGCCGCCGGGGGAAGCCCGATCAACCTTTAACCGCCATTGCATGGAGCCGGGAAAATGTCACTGGAAAACGCGGAATATTTCGTCCACGACAGCGCCTACGTTGACGATGGCGCCGTGATCGGCAAGGGCACGAAGATCTGGCATTTCGCCCATGTAATGAGCGGCGCGGAAATAGGAGAAAGATGCGTCCTGGCCCAGAATGTGATGGTTGCGGGCGGCGTGAAGATCGG
>CAYMSH010000161.1:0-12766 GCA_964392945.1 uncultured Planctomycetaceae bacterium
CGCAGATGTACGCAGCGTTCAGGAAGCTTGAGAAGAACGATGCAATTGTCGCGCTGCGGAAAGCCGCACTCGATGCGGATCGCGCTTACCAGAACGCCAAGGAGACCGATGTCTCGATCGTCGAGGCCAAGAGCGTGTACCGCAAGGCGTCGGCCCAGCACAAGGCGCTGGTGCTGGAGAAGATCAAAGCATCTCCGGCTGGGGCTGCGCTTCTCAAAGAGAAGATCGACGTTCTGCGCCGCGACATGGCCAAGTCAGACGATCCGGAACTCAAAGCCGCACGCGCCAAAGTAAAGACCGCTCACGACGGTTACGAGAAGGCTTACTACGGCGGGACCATGAAGGCCCTCAGGGACAAACGGGACGCAGCCAAAGCGGCCATTCGCGCCGGGATCAAGGAGCTCATCGCCAACGATCCGGCCCTGTCGGCGCTGTCGGCGAGGATCGACAAACTCAACGTCGAAATAAGGAAACTCGGAGGCCGACCCCGCAGGTCCTCCAAGAGAAGCTAGGCAGCGCCGTTTTTCGCGGCGAACCACTTGTGTTTGATTAGCGCTGCTTCGAGGTGAGTGCACTTAGTCTATGCTGTTTCCGGCGATGCAGTTCTCGTCGTTCGTTTCGGCCTCAGGGGCGCTCTCCGATCATCGGTGCTCGCGGCTTGGGACGTTTGATCTGATTCTCCTCGGCTGTCATCGTATGTCTGTACGCCTTTTGCTGTGGCGTCATGCGCCAGCCATTGGCAATCCAGCCTACCTTTCGCTCCGCTGCATCCATCAGGTAAATGGCGAAGCCGTCGCTGAAGACCACTTCTCTGGCGGAGTCCATGACCTGCAAGTCGCTTATGATCGGTCCGTCAACCCTCAGGAAACCGGCGAGCATATTGTACTCATGCCCCAGGCCGAATGTGCCGGTCAGTCGGAACGGTTTCGTGCCGCGATACAGGCCGTCCGACCCGCCGGCGTATTCGGCCCTGTTCGCTTGGCGGCTCTGGGTATAGTTCGGCGATAGTTGCGGCGCGTACACCTCGACCAGCGATATGTTGGTCGTGTGCAGTTGTCTGCATCTACTTGACATGTCCGGCTCGATTGTCACTGTGTCGATCTTGTCGTATCGCCGCACGAACAGATAGGGCCGGCTCTTGGACCAGAAGAGTTTTAACTCGTCAAACTCGCCTTCGAATACATGTTCGGTTTTCTTCTTCCGCCCTGAGTCCATGTCATACAGTACGAGTTGGTATGAGTACGCTTCGGATCCCCTGGTCAGCCATGCCGCTGTCTTGCCTCTGGGGCTGCAGGCGGCATGGTTCAGCGTGAAGTCCCTGTCGAACTTGGCGCACAATACGTTCTTGCCGTCGGACTTCCTGGAGATCCATAGATCGTTGTCTGCAGTCTGGTAGAACACAACGCCGCCTTTCGGCAGGATCCGGTAGTCCAGAGCCTGTGTGGTTACGATTGTTTGCTGGTCCTCACCGTCAGTCTTGATCGAGCAGATGTTCCATTTCGGGTCCAGGTAGTACAAGACCGTCGGCGGTTGCATAGCCCAGTCGGACTGGCTGGTGAATTCCTCGATGTCGCATTCCGGCAGTATCTCCATGTAGAACGACGGAGCGATTAATGCATACGTAATTGCATTGGCCAGGAGTAGAGTCCACAAGACTCTTCGACGGCTCGCTCGGTTTTTTTGCTTGCGGCGCCAGGCGACGATCATGCGGTGTTCGATAGCGACTGTCGCTGCGAAGTAGAGCGCTATTCCGGTGCACGCCGCCAGCGGGCACATTCCGTAGAATGCCGGCAGATCCATCGGCAGCATGAATCTGTATACTCCGTTGTTGAATATCGTCAGGGGCGCTCCTGCGGCCAGCGAGACCATGTTCGCCGAGAACGTCAGCCCCAGTGCGGGGTAGAAGGGTATCTTCAAACCTATTCGAATCACCGTCGCTTCCAGCAGGATAGCGGCTACTCCTACGAAGTAGAAGTTCAGCGGCAACAGCGGAGCCAGAAAATTGATCGAGTTGGCCCACGCCTGGGATGGAAGCATCGCCAACAGGGCGGCTATGCATGCGGTTCGATAAAGCTTCATTCCATCTGGTCTGGTCATCGTTCCTTGCCGCCTTGGCGCCTGGTCCGAGATCCCCGGTTTTCAGAGATCAACTCTGGCCCGATTAGTGTTGTGGTTTCATCATGGTCCAAACTCACGCTCCATGCGACTCTGCGATTCCCTGAGATATCATCCGGAGCACCAATGGTAGTCTTGCATCAGAGCGGTTTGGTGTCAATGGCGTCCTTGGGTTTTGCGGGTTGACCGTGGTGTCCACGTGGAGCGGTATCGACGGTTTTGTCATAAATGTGGCGAGCCGCCAAAAATTTCTTGCGATAATGTTAAAGCTTCAGTTGCTCGGCGGCCTATCGCATTCGGTGAGGAAAGCACGCTAATTACCGTCATGTCCGCTTAACCATACGTAAACAGTAGGAGAATATTTTGGTCGTTGTGAGCGAGATTATTTGACATTTCGATCTGTATTGAGCTAGAATCACTGATGTTGTATCAATCGCCGGGTCAGTGTATTGGGATTAATGGACTGTCCCTACGGCGATGATCTGGAAGGAGCCGGAGCACTCGCTTCAAGTTTACAGGCAGGTAGGATTAGCAAGACGTATTGTTACAAGTTAAGGGTCGCGGCAGTTCCTCGTTCGCTGGGTTCATGCTCGCCTTTTGTTGCTTCGATTATTTCTTGGCGTATCGGCAACAGTAGATGGGAAGAGTTGGGTCATTTTGGAGATCCATAAAGTCTCGGATAGTTCGAGACGGCGCGGGGACTGTGTCTCGCTCCGATTCCAGTCAGGGGTCGATGTCCAAACCTATGCCCCAGATGGAGGCTCTCGAACCGAGGATTCTGCTCAGCGGAAGTTTGACCGATCCGAACTCTTTGAATTCCCAGTCTGACGTTGGGGTTACTTCTCGACCGGCCGAGATTGTCTGCTCGCTGAACGAAACCGAGGCGGCGGATCCCTGGGCCGCACTGGCCGCCCAGGCGTCGGAAACAGACACCGCCGAACACGTCTCCCGGAGCGATTTGGAGACTGCTGAAACCGCGCCTTTGACACTCGACGGCGAGTTCGATGCTTCCGAGCAAGATGAAGAAAACCAATCAGTCTCAGTAGCCGTCGGGCCGGTCGATATCGGCTCGCCGATCGCCGCTGCGACTTGCGAAAATTCCACTTCAACGGACCCGTCGGTGTTCGACGGTCATTCCAACGAATCCGAGCGTTTAGTCGAAATGCGATTGGCGTCAAATCCGCCGCCCGCTGACCAGAGCGGCGCTTTGCATATTCGACTCGTGGAGGGCCAGCCTTTGTTCCTGGCCCCTGACACGCCTCTGATAATAGGTTCTTCAGACGACCTCAGCGGAACCGGTGCGGTGCACGGTTCCGTTATCAATTATGGTCTGCTCAGCCCGGGCAACTCGCCAGGCATAGACCAGTTCGACAACTACGATCATGAAGCCTCGGCGACGCTGCTGATCGAAGTCGCCGGGCGCGGCGGCGCGGGCGAGACTGACGGGCACGACCAGGTGCAGGTAAGCGGGACCCTCACCCTTGACGGAACCCTGGACGTCCAACTGCTCGACGGGTTCGAACCGCAGCCCGGAGACGAGTTCGTTTTCATGACGTTCGGATCGCTCGGGGAAACTCCTACTGACTTCGGGGTGTTTACCGGACTCGACCTCGCTGACGGGATGTACTTCCGCCCGGTCATCGACGCAGAGGCGGGAACCTACACGCTCGAGGTTGTCCAACTCCCCAGCGGCCTGGAAGTGTCGCTTGACGGTCCGGAGACCCTTGACGAGTTCTATCAATATATATCCGGCAAGGGCCAGGCCGATCACTTTGACTTCGCCGGCACGCTCAGCGTGATGGGCCACTCGATGAGCGGATCGTTCGTTGTCGAGCCAAATGGCGCCGGCGGTTTCGAAATCGGGACCGAGAATCTGACGGTCGACATGTTTGACGATTCGGCGGCCGACAAGCTGACCCTGTCAGGCGGCGCTGTGGCCTTCCTGCTCGGCGACGACGTGTTCGCCGGAGCCGGGACAGTAACCGCGGCGATCAGTGTTGTCGGAATAACCCTGGACGACACTTTCCCGTTTGAACTGAACGCGACGGCGAATCCCGTCCAATCTCCTCTGAATATTGAAAACCTCGGAACCGGTCTTGAAGTCGACCTGAATCTGCCGGCCGGCCCGTTCCTTCGAGTGCCGGTCGATCAGATCGCCGACGGCTTTGTCGCCTTAGTCGGTTTCGGCGAGGAGTTCCCCGGCGACTATGTCTTCCAGCCGATCGTGACCGCTGACGGCGATCCGGTCCTGGCGGTGGCGGTAGCCGACGTGAGCCTCGGCCTGGACGATATCACAAACGATCTTGTCAGCGTCACGGAAGGATCCGGCGTGCTGCTGGTCCTTGATGACGGCCTGGCCGGACGGATTGGCGTTACCGTCGCTCTTGGGTCCGACGACGTCGGCGTCGAAGCCGGCGGCACGTTCTCGCTGGCGTTCAACAGCAGCGCATCCCCGATCAACGAAACAATTCGCGTCGATGACAGCGTTATCGGCATCGACCTGCCGGCCAATACGCAGATCAGCGTCGAAGGCGTCGGGGTCTCGCTGACGGTCATGGGCCAGAGACTCAGCGGAGATATCAAATTCGAAAAGACCGCCGGCGGAGTCGAACTGACTCTGACTGACGCGTTGTTGGCGTTCGGCGACCCGGCGACGGACGTAATGCGTCTGGAAGTCGATGGCGGAGTCGTCACAATCGACGCCGACGGATTCTACGGCTCGGCCACCGGCGCCGCGTCGGTCCTCCTGCCCGCAGTCCAGTTCGAGACCGACTTCGACCTGGAGATCGATCTCCGCACGGATCCGTTCGTGCGAGCGGCGGCTAATGGCGCCAGTCTCGATCTGCTGGGGCAGAAACTCCAAGGCGATTTCGTTCTCCAGCAGACCCGCACGCTTGAAGGCGATACTGTCGAGTTGGAGATTGCGAACTTCAACGCCAGTTTCGCAGGCGGTCTGGTCACCGCGGTTATGCCGCCCAAGGCCGAACCCACCGATCCGGATCCTGTCGCCAGCATCGCCTTTACTCCAGCCGGCGTTACAGCCGACATTTCCGTGCTGGTGACTGCCGACGTTGACGATGTCCTTCTGACCGGCGTGTTTACTCTCCAGATCGACACCACGAACGCCGAGACCCAATACATCCGCATCAGCGGCGACGGCGTGGGGCTGCTGATAGGGGCCCAGAGCTTGGCTGGCGATTTTGCGATCGAGGTTGTTGTCTCCCAGGGGCGGGCCGTGGTCTATATCGCCGCAGACAACGTTGAACTGAACTTCGCACAGGGTGACGGTCAATCGCTGCTGGCTGTCACCGGCGGAAACGGGGCTATCATTATAAGTGACACTGGTCTGGCCGCCAGCCTCGCCGGATCGCTTACGATCGGAATCGACGGTTTCCTCGCCGCATCGGCGAATGTCAGCATCCAGGTCAACACCAGCGGCGAGTCGATCAACGAGACGTTCGCCGTAGGCGGAGCCGAGCTTAACCTTATAGTACCCGCCGGCCCGTACGTTCAGATCGTGCTGGATGACGCACACGTCACAATCGGTGAGGCCGAGCTTTCCGGCGACTTCGCTTTCGAGCAGAGAATCACCCCGGGCGCCCAGCCGGAAGATCCCGACATCATCCTGACATACTTCGCCCTGGCGAATGTCGCACTTACTATCGCCGATCAGGGCCTGCAACGCGGACGAGGAGCCTTCCTGGTCACATCAACTGGTATTGCAGGCTTCCTGACCGGCGAGGCGTCTATCGCCGCAGGCGACCTCAGCGTCGGCGGGACGCTCGGTCTGAGAATGAACACTACCGGGGTCGCGGTCGACGAGAGCTTCACTATCGGCGGCAACGATTATAACATCGTGTTTGTCTCCGGCGACGTTTTGGAGTTCTTTGTCTCTGACGGCAACTTCCAGATCGGCGACTTCGTTACTGTCGAGGGCAGCGTGACGATAGAGCTTGACGGAGAAGGAACAAACAGCTTCGCCGGCGACAATCTGACGGTCTTCCTGGGGCAAGGACCTTTCCGACTGCCGGACGGCGTTACCGAGAATCCGGCGGCCGTCGGTGTGGCGCTGAGAGACGCACGCATTGCGGTTATCGACTTCGGGTCCGGCCAGGTGGCGTTCCAGGCCATCGGCCAGGCCGAACTGATCGGCGTGGCCGGAGTGACGCTCGGGACCAATACCGACACTGTAGTGCGATTCAACAATACCGGCGTGGTCCTGGCCGATCGCACTTTTGTGATCCCGGGAGCAGACGACGTCGTGATGGGCTTCTCCGACAGCGAGAAGAACCACGCCAACTTCTCCGGCGGGCTGACGATGAACATTATGAACCAGTTCGAACTGGACGGAACGTTCGCGTTCAGCCGAACCACGCAGGCCGACGGTGAGAAAGTACTGCTCGTCGGATTCGAGGGCGTTTCTGTCGCACTGGGCGACGGAGGCGCCACGTTCGTCGACATCACCAATGCAACCGGCGCGTTCATGCTGACAGGCGAAGGCCTGGCCGGCAGGGCGGCGGCTAATGTCGCGGTGAACTTCCCCAGCGACGCCAACGCGGACTTCGACCTGACCGCCAGCCCGGTTCTGGTAATCAACACAACTGGGCGCAGCGTAGACGAGATTATCGACGTGGCGGGAGTTCCCACCGAGATTTCAGTGCGGGCCGGACCATTCCTTCGACTCGAAATCAATGAAGTAACTCTCGATATCCTGGGACAAACTCTCACAGGGGATTTTGCGTTCGAAGCACAGGGGTCCGGGGCGGAACTGGTCGTCAAAGTCGAAGCAAGCGACGCGACGCTCGCGTTTGGCGACGGGACCAGCGATCTTGTCACTGTCAGCGAGATAAACGGACAACTCACCATCGACGCGGCCGGCATCGCAGGAAACATCTCCGGGCAGGCCGCCGTCACGCTCGACGAAATAGACTTAAGCGGCGCCTTCGCAGTCGAGATCGACAGCGCCAACAATATAATACGGGCCAGCGCAACGGGAGTTGAGCTGGATATCCTCGGCCAGACGCTCAGCGGCGACTTCGAATTCAGCCAGACCGGCGCCGGCGTTGACCAGGTCGTTACGATCTCCGCTACTGACCTGAGCATCGCGTTCGGCGACGGTTCGACCGACTTTGTAACCGCCCAGATTGATTCTGCATCGCTGACAATTAATGCTGACGGCGTCAAGGCGACTATTAACGGCGCTGACATCGCGGCGAATCTGCCGGGCGTGTCGCTTTCGGGCACTGTCAACGTCCTGATCGACACGACTGTCGCGACAAACGTATTTGAAGCTACCGGGCTCGATGTTGACCTGCATGTGCTCGGCCAGACGCTGACAGGGCAGTTCACCATTCGCCAGACAACTGAAGGCGACGAGACAATCGTCTCACTTGCCCTGGTCGATGTTGTTCTGGACTTGAAGAACGCTGGCGGCACGCAGACGTTCGTTCACGTTGACATCGCCCAAGGCGCGGTCCTCATCACTGAATCAGGCGTTGCGGCCAGACTGGTCGGCAGCGCTGATCTTGCTATCAGCGGTGTAGTTTCCGCCAAGCTGGACGTGCTCGTTGAAATCAACACGATCCCGGCGCCGGTAGTCGAGACGTTCACCGTCGGCGTTACGCCGGTCGATCTAAACGTGCCCGCCGGCCCGTACGCTCGCGTAGTGGCCACTGGGGTGACGCTCGAAATCGCATCACTTGATGTTGCCGGCAACTTCTCCTTCGACCAGTCAACGCGCGACGACGGATTCGGCGGGACGATGACTGTTACTCGCGTCGCGGTTTCGGATCTGACAGTCACCATCGGCGCCCAGACCATCACAAACGGTAAAGGCGCCCTGGTCATCTACGACAGCGGCGTGGCGGGATTTGCGTCGGGAACAGCTTCAGTCGATCTGCCAGGGATCAGCGCCGGCGGCAACCTCGGTCTGCGGATCAACAAGACCGGCGGTCTGGTCGATGAGACGATCGAACTGGCCGGCAAAACGCTCCAGATCAAGTTCGGCGCAGGCGAGGAAGACATCTTCGAGTTCTTCGGAGCGGGCCTGAGCCTGAATATCGGCGACTTCCTCACGATCGAAGGCGACGTCGCGTTCTCTGACGACGGCAACGGCCGCCAGACTTTCGGCGCCAACAACGCTCTGCTCTTCGTGGGCGAGGGACCTCTGCGACTCCATGAAGGTCGCGACGAGATCAACCCCGCCGCCCGCGGGCTGCTGATCACCGACGCGTCGATCGGCGTGCTGAGGATCACCGGCGCCCCGGACACGTTTGCCGTGTTCGCCGAAGGTCAGGTCCAACTGATCGGCATTCCCGGCGTGAGTTTCAGCGGTCTGGTTCGCGTATGGTTCAATAACACAGGCGAGACGATCAGCAAGACCATCACATTCACCGATGCCGACGGCGCCAGCGACGCGATGGTGCTGAACTTCGACACCGTCGATGACCTGGCGGTCGTTGAAGGCATCGGGCTGGAACTCGAAGTCGCCGGCCAGACGCTTAGCGGCGATTTCCTGTTCGCCAAGACCACAACCGCCGACGGCGAAAACGCGCTGACTGTACAGTTTGAAGATGTCGATGTCTCGCTCGGCGGGGATCTGGTCACTGTAACCGACGCCAACGGGACGTTCCTGCTGACTTCGGCGGGATTGGCCGGCCAGGCCGGCGGGACCATCGCGATCGATCCGTCAACCGGCGTGAGCCTGGATGCGACGGTTACTCTGGCGATCAACACCGGACCGCTGGCGGTCAACGACAGCGGAGTAGACGTGCCGGCCGGACCGTTCCTGCGGGCCACCGCCACAGATGTTGATCTCGAAGTCGCCGGCCAGAAGCTGCACGGTGATTTTACGTTCGAAGTTGCAGACGGCGCCCTTACGATAGCGTTTGCAGGCGTTGATCTGGATCTGGGCGACGGGACCACGACGCTTGTGGACATCGATAACGCCAGCGGGCTGTTCGTCCTGAGCGCCGACGGGCTGGCCGGACGGGCCGAGACCACCGCAGTCAGCCTGAACGCAGGCCCGAATGTATCGCTGTCCGTCGGGGCGCCCGCGGGGCTGCTGGCCATTGCAATCAACACAACCGGCGCCGAAGTTGATCGACAGATCGCTGTCGGCGACGAAATCCTGAGTCTGCAGCTCCCGGCCGGACCGTATCTGCGGCTCGACGCCGTCGGGGTGATCCTGAGCATAGACGGACAGGACCTGACCGGCGATTTCGCCTTCGAACAACTGACTGACGACCAGGGCCAGCAGATCGTAACAGTGGCTATGGCCAATGTCACCCTGGCGATCAGCGCCGGGACCGACGAACTGCTTACCGTAACTGACGGTCAAGGCGTCTTCGTACTCAAGTCCGACGGCATCGCCGGATTCGCCAGCGCCTCGGTCTCCGCCCAGCCCGGACCGGGGATCGGCCTGAGCGGCGGGTTCTCGATCGAACTGAACAAGACAACCTCCGGCGACGCTGTGAACCTCGACGTGAATGTCGGCGGCCGGATGCTGAACCTCAAAGTCGAGGCCGGCGATTTTGTGCGAGTCGTCGCAAGCGGGGCGGTCCTGACCCTTGGCGGTCTGGAGCTTACTGCCGAGCGAATGGCGTTCGAGCAGAACGGCGCCGACATCTCCGTATCCGGTAAGAACGTGCAGTTCGAACTTCGCGCCGGTTCGCGGCGAGTGGTCGGCCTGAGAATGGCCGAGTTCTCCTTCACGCTTACTCCTGACGGAGTGATCGGGCATCTCCTCGACGGCGAACTCCTCGCTCCGGAGTTCGGCGGTGACATTACGCTCAGCGGTATGGTCGATCTGGACTTTGACACCACTGGCGCCGAAGACAGCTTCATACTGACAGTCAAGCCGACAGCCGACGGTCCTGCGACCCTCGGCGTGCTGGACAGCACACTTACCGCCGATTCGTTCATCTTTGAGAAAGTCGGTTCGGTAGTCAACGTCACGGGCCTGAACCTCTCGTTGGAGCTCAAAGCCGGCGGCAAGCGGGTCATCGGCTTTGAAAACGCCGACTTCGCATTCCAGTTCACCCAGGCCGGTCTTGTCGGAGGCGTGCTGGACGCGGCTATCCTCACGCCTGATCCGGCGCTCGGGGTTACGCTCGGCGACGGGGCGACGCTGTCGTTCGTGATAAACACCACTACAACCGCCCAGACGCTCCAGATCGGAGCCAATCCCATCATTATAGAAGCCGCTGAAGTAGGCGGGTTCTACATGAGGGTCGAATTGGCCGACGCCAGCCTGGAGATATTCGAAAATACGTTTGAAGCCGATCTGCTTGTCTTTGAGGTCGATGGGCCCCAGGTCAGCCTGACTGGAAACAACATAACATTCGAACTCAACGCCGGAGCGGCACGGATCATAAAGGTCAATGAAGCCGACTTCGCGTTCCAGTTTACCTCCCAAGGTGTTGTCGGAGCACTGATCAACGCCGACTTCGACGGGCCGTCGGATCCGAATATAGACATCACCGGCCTTCTCTCGGTGCTGATCAACACCACCCCTGACGCGGTGACGCTCGATCTGGATTCTCAACAGGTCGCCGTCCCTGCCGCCGCGGGCGCCTTCTTCGTGCGGGTTGAAGTCGTCGGTTCGGACGAGAACAATCCGGCGACTCTGGCCATCGGCGACAACTCGCTGACCGCCGACAGGATCACGCTCGAAGCAAACGGAGCGTTCGTTGAAGTGTCCGGCGAGAATCTCGATCTGCTGCTGGCCGCCGGCGGCACGCGGATCCTGGGAATCCAGGACGCCAGCTTCGCATTCCAGTTCAGTGCTGACGGAGTCGCAGGCGCCGCGGTCAATGCGGTTGTCTCCGGACCGGACTTCGGCGACGATTTCGCACTCAGCGGAACCGCGACGGTCCTGGTCAATACAACCAATGCGGAAGTCACGCTGCAGGTCGGCGGGGAAACCGTCGTTATCGAAGCCGCGACCGGCGGCTTGTACGTGCGAGTCGATATCACCGACGGAATACTGAGCGTCCTTGGCAACGAGCTGACCGCCGATCGATTCTCATTCGAACTTGCCGGAACTGAAGTTGAAGTCTCCGGCGATAATCTGGGCCTGCTGATGACCGCCGGCGGACGCCGCGTGGTCCAGTTGAGCGATGCGGACTTCTTCTTCCGCTTCATCAACGAGAATACCGATGACGGCGACCCGGACAATGACAATACGGGCATCGTCGGAGCGGTGATCAATGCGACGGTTCTCGGGCCTGACTTCGGCGATACATTGTCGATCAATGGAGTGGCTTCTCTGCTGATCAACACAACTTCGGCGCCGGTTGTCGATCTGCCGGTCGGCGGCGAGCTCGTAGACATCCCCGATCCGCTCGGCGGGTCGTTCGTGCGGATTGATATAGCCCCGATCACGCCGGACACGCCTCTGGTCACAATCGCCGGAGCCTCGCTCAAAGCAGACAGCCTGTCCCTTGAGATGACGCTCAACGGCGCCGAGACGGTTGTTGTCCTAAAAGGCGTTAACTTTGAATTAGGACTCGGCGACGGTTCTACCGATTTCGTGACTGTCCAGATCGCCGCCGGCGAGCTTACCATCGACTCTGCGGGCATCGCCGGCGCGTTCACTGACGTTAACGTGACAGTCAACCTGCCGGACATCAACTTTACCGGCACGTTCGACCTGGCGATAGACACGCGTAACCCAGGGGCCGAATACGTTCGCCTGACCGGCACGGGCCTGACGCTGGAAGTCGCCGATCAGGTCATCAGCGGAAACTTCTTGATCGAGCAGGTCACCCTCGACGGACGCAAGATCGTCCGCGTAGTGGCTACCGGCGTTACGATGACGCTCGGCGGAGGGCTCGATCCTATAGTCGAAATCACCGGCGGGCAGGGAATCCTGCTGTTCAACAGTCTCGGCCTGGCCGGGTCCATGAGCGTGACCGCCGAATTCAACGTGCCGGGAATATCCGTAACCGCAGAGACCATCGAACTGGAGCTTAACACCACCGGCGTGGCGGTTGTCGAGTCGATGACGCTCCTTGGCGACACGATCGACCTGTCGCTGCCGGCCGGCCCGTTTGTGCGGGTGACGATTCTAGGAGCCGAACTGGATATCGCCGGGGTTGTGCTTGCCGGCGACTTCAGCTTCGAACATAACGCCAATACCAACGTAACTTCCCTGGGCGCGGTCAATGTCTCGCTGACTTACGACGAGCAGGGCCTCACCAATGGCGAAGGCGCCTTCGTCATCACCGCCGACGGCGTGGCGGGCATCCTCTCCGGCGAAATCGCACTGGAGGCCGGCAGCGTGGAGGCCGGCGGGAAACTCGGTTTCCGGGTCAACAGCACCAGCGCTGAAGTCCACGAAATAGTCAATATCGGACCTCGCCAAATCGCCATCGACTTCGGCGCGGACGAGATAGCCGGGCCGGGCGGTCCGTTCTTCGCCATATTCGGCGCCGGGCTCACGTTCAAAGTCGGCGACTTCGTTTCCATCAAGGGCGATGTGGCGTTCACTAACGGCAAGTTCGGCGTAAACAACGCCGAGATATTCCTCGGCGACGGGCTTCCGGAACTCGAAGACGGCTCGGTCAATCCGTCGTCCACCGGCATACGCCTGGTTGGCGGCACAGTGGCGCTGATCGAACGCGGAGCCGGTTTCGCTCTTATCGCCACA
>CAYMSH010000162.1:0-12719 GCA_964392945.1 uncultured Planctomycetaceae bacterium
GCCCGTTCCAACCGTAAGCGACGGCTCCGATCATCTTGAACTTCCCGCTCTTGGGGTCCTTCATGTAGACCGGCGATCCGCTCATTCCGGATATGATCATGGACTTTTCGAGTTTGTGTCCGGTCAGTCGGGCCAGGATCACGTCGAGGTGCGGTCCGAACTTGGCGATAACCGAAACGATCTCGGCGTTGAAGCGGACCGGCTTTGTCCCGGCGAAGACCGTAAGACCGTAGCCTTTCATTCCGCGTTTCAGCACGCTGTGGTGCAGATAGCGGTCGGATTTGGCGACGTATTTCTCCGCTGCGTTCAATCGACTATCGACGTTTCGAGCCGCGGCCCGGACCTCCGACAGGTTGATCGAACAAACAACGACAGCGATTCCTACAAGAACAGTAACTGATCTCGGCATGAGAGTCTCCTAAAGGCCGCTAGAGCCTGTGAAAAATGGTAGCCCCCTACGTCGCCAATTGCAAGGAATACCGCACTTGGAACCGGACTGACGACGACGGGCCGCTTGGGGCTTTTGCTCTATATGGCATAAATAGCATTCAAATTGCCGCAAGCAACTTGGTGTTATGCTTGGTCATTGCCCGCCGGAAAGCTACAATACCATATAGTGAGCCAAGTTCACCGGCAGAATATCAGCGAAGACCTTTCTTGCTTGCCGCCAGAACGGCGAGGCGACGCCAAATGAAGACGAAGAACAGCGGATTCACCTTAGTCGAGTTACTGGTTGTCATCGCCATCATCGCGCTGCTGGCGATACTGATGGCTCCGACTTTCACCGGTCTTTCCAGTACGACCAACAGGACAAAGTGCGCCAACAACCTCAAGCGGATCGGCGAGGCCGCTACGCTCTTTGTCGGCAGCGGACCCGGCGGAGGAGACAGGAAGCTGACCCCTACAAGATGGTCAGTTCAACTCGCTGAGTTCGTGGACGACGGCGGCGTGTTCGTCTGCCCCGAAGGAGAAAGCGAATTACAAACCCCCGAGAGCCTGCCGCTTACCGACCTGGCGTGCATCCACGTGACGACTACCGGCATGGATCTTGAGTTTATCGAGGGCCCGTTCGTGGCCAAGCTCTCCGACGAACAGTTTCAATCCATAAACTGGGGCCCGGCGCACGTCGTCGTACCGGAGTACGATCCGGGAGTAGACCCGACGTTCTTTTGGTGGGTCCTGGAGGACATAGTGGCCCCCGGCAGCGACATGGACTATGAAATCGCGGTCAAAGTGATGGAAAACGGCGACGGGACGCTAACCCTCAGGGTCAAGCAGATCACAGGCGCCGGCTATAACTTCAACCTGATCGAAAAGCCCGACAGAAACGTGCTGGTGACCAAGGGCCAGATGGACGGCGGCCCGGGCTCCGAAGTCGTAATGGGCGGAGGCGGCGGGACCACGAGCTACGGAATGAACGCCCAGATCAACAAAATCGCAAACCACGCCGAGAAGATCATGGTGCTGGATTATCCCTGGTTCGTCGCCAACTCGAATCACGACTGGTCCAGCGATCGTCTGGCGGGGAAAATACCCGGGATCCCGAACTTCGCCCGCCATAGCGGAATGATAAACGTGCTGTTCACCGGCGGATCGGTGAGCCTCAAACGTCCCGATGAAATCGACCCGAGCGATCCGAGCGTACAGCAAACCTTGTGGAACGAATAACCGTTTCGTCGCGAACCCGAATGCAGATGCACCTATCGAGGCGCCCAGATGAAAGTTAAGATACTCGCCGTTGTCGCCGCGATCCTGTGCGTAGTGGCGATATGGCGGTTAATGCCCACCCGCGACGCTCCGATCGGCGGTCTCGACGCACGCATGGAGAAACTGCGGGCCGACGGCGACGTAGAGGCCCTGAGCAAGGAAGCGGCGAGCAAGGACATCCCGACCGCCCGCAGAGCGGTCGAGTCAATGGGATTCGTCGGATTCAAGGCCCTCAAGCATATCCGCGTGGCGATGGAAGACCCGCGTCCGGCGGTCCGCCAGAAGGCCGTAACAGCGTACGCCACAGCCGCCAAGCCCAAGAGTATCGCACCAGTACTGAAGGAAATCGTACGCACTGACAACAGCCCGATAGTGCGCGCCACGGCGGTAACGGCGTTGGGCCGCGAGAGAGTCTACGAGGAAATGGAAACTCTTCTGGCGGCGATGAACGATGACGACATTGTCGTACGCCGCCGGGCCGCCGAGGCCGTGGTGCTCATGATCGGGCGGAGATACCCGTACAAACCCCACGCCCCGTCAGCCGAGCGGCTGAAATCGATCGCCGTAATCCGCAAATTCTGGATCAGGGCCAGGACCGTCGCCGGAAAGTACTACGACAGGGATCGCATACGCCGCAAGAAAGAGGCGGAGGAATCGCAGTAGTTGCTCGACTTCCACTGGAGCCAATTATCACAAGACCGCGCCGAATGTCTGGCGATAATCGCGACAAAAGGCTTGAATCATCTTGACAATTGGGGCGGTTTTCGGTGACATATAATACCCACGATAATGCGGCGGGTTCCGACCGCAGGCTATAGGCCCGAGGCGCGATGGGTCTTTATCCATCCTTTGCGATTATGATTGAAGTAAAGAACCTGACAAAGAAATACGGACGCGTCATTGCTGTTGACGGGGTCTCCTTTAACGTCGACAAGGGTCGGATCGTGGGATTCCTCGGCCCCAACGGAGCCGGCAAGACCACAACGCTGAAGATCCTGACCTGCTATCACCCCGCTACGTCGGGTCAGGCCTCGATCGCGGGGTTCGACGTGTTGACCCAATCGCTGGACGTGCGGCGGAACATCGGATACATGCCCGAATCGCCGGGCCTGTACCCCGAAATGAAAGTTCGCGAGTTCCTCAAATTCCGCGCCGCACTGCGCGAAGTGCCGCATCGCAAAAGGAAGGCGGCGATCGAAAAGACCGCCGAACTCTGCCGCCTGTCGGCTCCGGAAAACATGATGCGCCGCGGTTTGAACGAACTGTCGCGAGGCTACAGGCAGCGGGTGGCGCTGGCCGACGCACTGCTGGCCGCCCCGCCGGTGCTCATACTCGACGAACCGACCAGCGGACTGGACCCGGCCCAGATTCGCTCGATGAGAGAGCTTATAATCTCACTCGGCGGCGAACACACGATCATACTGTCGAGCCACATACTGGCTGAGGTCGAGCAGACCTGCGACGAACTGATAGTAATCGCCGGCGGAAAAATAGCCGCCGCCGGCAGTCCCGCACAGTTGCGAAAAAGCGTGATCGGCCCGTCGCGAATAGTCGTCGAGGTCAAAGCCAAACGCAACGAGGCGGTCAAGGCGTTCGAGGCCCTTGCCGGAGTCAAGGAAGTTCAGGCCAAGTCGATCGGAAAATGGGTTCACGCCACGCTGCACTACACCCAGAGCGTAGATCGGCGCGCGGAGATCGCATCGCTTGCGGCGAAAAAGGGCTGGGCTATTCGCGAATTGACCGACCAGGCCGGTTCGCTTGAAGATTTCTTCGTTCAGGTCACCTACCAACAGAACATAGAGACCGCCGACCGCCAGGTCGAATAGAGGACCACTAGCGTGCGAAAGACACTGATCCTGGCCCGTCGTGAGATATCGGGGTACTTCTACTCCCCGGTAGCCTACGTGATCGGCGCGCTGTTTCTGCTGGCCTCGGGAGTCTGGTTCTTCCACGCGATATTCCGGGCCGGACAGCCCGCCACGCTGCGACCCCTTTTCGAGGCCATGGCGTACATCATGGTGTTCGCCACGCCGCTTCTTACGATGCGACTGATCAGCGAGGAGTACCGCAGCGGGACGTTTGAGACGCTGGTGACAGCGCCGGTCACCGACACCCAGGTGATCATGGGCAAGTTCATCGGCGTCATGGCGTTTTACATGCTGCTGCTGGGCTGCACTGGCATTTACATGGCCCTGATCGCCGCGTTCGGCCGGCCCGACCCCGGCGTGGCGATCATGGGATACTGCGGTATGATTCTCCTGGGCGCAGCGTTCCTGGCTGTCGGGCTGTTCGCCTCGACGCTTACGACGCACCAGCCGGTGGCCGCGATTCTGAGCATTGCGATACTGTCAATCTTCGCGATCATAATGCAACTGCTCACGCTGCACGCACCGGCGCCCTGGGGGCAAGTGGCGGCCAGGCTAAACGCCATGACGTACTTCAAAGACTTCGCACGCGGGATGTTCGACACCCGCGGGGTTGTGTTCTTCATGAGCAGCACGGCGCTGTTCCTGTTCCTGAGCGTCAAAATGCTGGAGTCGCGGCGATGGAAATAAGAAACAACTCTGAATCAGACGAAATGCTCCAGGGACCCTGGGCGATGTGCGCTGGCGGAGCGTCGCTGGCTATCGCCGCGGCTGTCGGGGTGATCCTGGCGCTGCACATACCCGGCGACGGTCAGCAACTCACCGCAGCGATGATCTGGTTCGGCCTGTCGGTAGGCCTGACCGCTGCGGTCGCCGTCGGAGGCGTCGGCCTGCTGAGGCATCGGATATGGGCCCAGCGAATGATGCTTGCGTTCTGGCTTACAGTCAGCGGCGCGGCGATCCTGATCGCGGCCGCGGCGCTGGTCTGGAGGCAATGGTGGTCCGCACTGACATCTGATTCGATCGGACTTCTCGGAGCCTGGGCGCTGACGATTGGCGGAGTGATTATCGGAGCGTCGCTGACAGCGATGCTGATCGTAGCGACGCGGCGGCGCCTGAGATATGCATCAGTAGTGAGCCTGGCCGCTACGGCGGCGATCGCACTGACGGTGCTCGTCAACGTTATATCGCAGCGAGATTACTACCGCGTGCCGATCGAAACGCTGGGCAGATACTCCATAAGCCAGCGGACCAGGAAGATACTCGACGGCCTGGACCAGCCAGTGAGCCTGACCTGCGTGTACACCGGATTGTCAGAGGGCCGAAAAGGCTCTGACTTCCGCCCGCAGGTCTGGGAACTGCTGCAGGACATCCGGGAAGAAGCCGACAAACTCGGCAAGCAGATCGAGATCAGCAGCATAACCACTGACGCCCAGCGAAAAGCCGAAGATATCCGACTGGGGACTATGCAGCGCGACAAGCACGGAGCCGCCCACGAAAGCTTCGTATCAGAATTCCGATCGCAGGCCGCCGAGATCACCAAACAACTCAAGAGCCAGCAGTTGATCTGGCGAAATATGGCCAAGGGAAGCTACCTGGCCCAGTGGCCCGTCCCGGCTCCGTTGAGCGTGAGGATATCCCGCCTGGTCGAAGGCTTCGACAGGACCCGACTAATGCTCCGCTCGAAACTCGAGCACGAAGGCATGCGGGACTACAGCTCGCTGGTGGCGCCGTCGAAGTCAATACTCAAATCGAGCCGGCAGAGCCTGAGCAGCTACCGGGCCACAATCGCGGCGATATCGCAAGTGCACAAGGGCGCAGTGAAGAACGGAAACACCGCGCTGGACGCAGTGGCCAAGAGCGTAAGCAGCGTGAGCAATCTGGCCGCGATCGTCGGAGCGGAATCCGACCCGCCGCCGGCGAATCCCGACGCGGTGATAAAAGCGTTTGTCGCCGCGGCGGCCAAAGCCTCGGAGACCACGCACAAAGCAACTGTCGCAATGGAGACGATCGCCGGAGTCCAGCACGCCACGCTCGTGGTCAACTCGTCGCACTGGATGATAAGGGCCAACAAGACCAAGGTGCCGCTGACCGAATTCTTCGGGAACATGTCCAAGGGCATCCTGCTCCTGGCCCGGCGGAATCAGCAGATCTCGCAGATATCGACGACGAAGTTCAAAGCCGTAGAAGTTCTCAAATTGCGAAAGCAGTTGGCGACGATGAAGGAGGAGTTCGCACTGGCCAGGACAGCGGCCAACAGAGCGATGAAGGCGTTGACGACGGCCGACGCCGAATCGGTGCGAATAATGAACCAGGCTTCCGGCGAAACGCTTTTCGCAGATCTGCTGGCGTCGATCGACTCGCTGGTCAAGCAGGCCGACGAGCTTCCCGAACTGCAGACAGGCGAGCTTACCAGGGATCTGGCCGGCGACAACATTATTATCGTAGAGGCCGCAGACCGGACCGAAGTTGTCGCCTTCGACGAGGTGTGGCCCCAGAGCATGCTCGACGATTCGCAAGGCCGACCGAGGCGGGAATTCAACGGCGACTCGGCGATCGCCTCGAGAATATGCTCGATGACAAACGAACCGTTCGCCACGGTTATCCTCGCGTATGTCCAGCCGCTGCCGACGGCGGAAATGAAGAAGAAACACCGACTGTTCGCAAACCCGCTGGTTCAGTACAAGACCTTGACCGCACGGCTGCAGGCGGCGAATCTCGAGGTCCGCCAGTGGGAGATAACCAAACGCCTGGATGAATCCGCCGATGCCGCAACGAGCGCACCGGCGCCGAAAAACGCGATTCTCGTTATCCTCCCGTCGATCAGGCTGGCCGAGATTACGCCGCAGAGAATGGCGAACATCAAACGCGAAATCGACAAGGGCACGCCGGCGGTGTTCCTGACCGAGTCGCAGATCAAACCGGCGGGGACCGACCCGCTGGACAAGATCGTGACCGATTACCTGCGCGACAACTGGGGGATCGACGTCAAAAGCGAATTTGTCGTGATACCGGCGGTTCGCGACGCCGTGGATCCCTCGCGATTCAAGATCGACAATCTGCGCAACAGGCACATGCCCCAGAGCAACTTCTCGTCGCACGTTATCGGCAAGGGCCTCAAGGGCCAGCGGCTGCTGTGGCGGGCGCTGTCTACTTGCCCGGTAGCGCCCGTCGAATCGCCCCAGCGGTCCGGACTTACGATAAGCAGCCTGCTGACGGTGCCGGAAGATCAGACCGCCACGTGGGCCACGCCGCGATTCCTGGAGCTGCAGAAACAGTATCGAACCACCGAGGGCGGGTTCATAAGCCCCGACTTCGACAACGAGACGGCCCCGGACCTCAAGCCGCCGTTCGATCTGGCGATAGCCGCCGAGCACGACGGGACCGGCGGGCGGGAGGCCAATCGAATCGTGGTCCTCGGCGTAGGGGCCTCGCTGGCCGACACGTACGTCGCGGCGAACGTTGAAGTACACGCTGCCAATCGCACGACGAGCATGGCCGCCCCGCCGCACCCCACTTCACTATCGCTTCGTTTGCCGACTGATTTTGGCGGTCTGGAGGACCGAATAGCCGCCGGTCCGACGCTCTCGAAACCCATTGACGTTCAACCGCACACCAGGGGCCTCCTGATGACGGCATTGGCGATCGGACTGCCCCTGTGCGTGCTGCTCATCGGCGCGTGCGTCATGCTGCTGAGACAACGAACATGAGATCCAGGACAACCGTTTTTCTCATCGTCGCACTTATCGCCTGCATCGCGTATATCGTGATCAGGCCTGAACGCCATGGCGCCGACGGCGGGCCGGACTCACCCGGACCAACCGCCAGCCCGCTGCTGAGCGATCCGCCGGAAAAACACGTTGAGCTTGCGATATCGTCGCAATCGGGACAACTGATCAAGCTACGGCGAATCGACGAGGCATGGCGGATCGTAGAACCGCTGTCGGCTCCGGCGATAAGCCCGCGGGTCGAGACCCTCATCGAAGCGATCGTCTCGCTCAAATGCCTGCGGCGATACGAACTGACCGACAGCGAAGCGCCCGGCGAGAACATCACCGGACTGTCGGCTCCGCGACGGACCGTCCGGCTCACGGGAGCCGACGGCAAGACCGCCACGCTGCATATCGGGCGCTACGTGCCGCTGAGCGGAAAGACCAGGACATACGCTCGCCTGGCCGGCGACGATCGAGTATGCGTGGCCGCCGGCGATCCGTCAGAAGCGCTGTCGCGAGCGGTCAGCCACTACCGCAGCCGGAATATCCTGGCGATTCCGAGCGATTCGATAGCGGCGATTCGCGTCGAGGGATCGGAGAACTGGAGCCTGGACCGCCGGGCTGACCGATGGATTCTGTCGCCCGCGGGCGACGAGACCGCCAGCTTCGGGGCCGACAGGACGGAAGTCGAAAAGTTCCTGGCTCACTTTGAAAAGATCGACGTCATCGCCTTCGCCGACGACGCGCCGAGCGATCTGGCGCCGTACGGTCTGGCCCCCGGCCGCCAGCGACTGGCGATCACGCTGACCTACCGGGTCAAGGGCTCCGACAAGCCGATCAGTGAAACGCTGCGGCTGGGCCTGAAGACCGGTCAGTCCCAGGAGGCTCTCTTCGCCCAGCTGGAAAACCATCCGACAGTGTTCACCCTGCCGGCGTCGCTGATGGACGATCTGCAGCCGGGGCGACTGACCCTCCGCGACAAGGCGGTCCTTGCGATCAAGCCCAAGTCCGTGACGGCCCTGGAGATCACCATCGATTCAGAAACGATGAAGCTGGCGAAAACCGCCGGCAAGTGGAACATCACAGCCCCGACAAAGGCCCCGGCCGACCAGCAGCGAACCGGCCTGCTGATAGACAGGCTCGCGTCGCTGAAGGCTCGGGATTTCAGGAGCGAAAAGGCCACGGAAGTCGAATTCGGATTCAAGAAGCCGCGCGGCGTTATCCGCGTGTTCCAGACCGGGTCCGAGCAACCGCTGACGCTGACGATCGGAGCCGAGAGCCTGACCGCGGCCGCCGCGTTCGTGCAGTCCTCCGGCGCCGACGTAGTGGCCGCCGTCGGAGCCGAAGAAGTGGCGGTCTTCCTGGCGGCGTTTCCGCGATACTACGATTCGACGCTTTGGGTGCTGCCCGACAAGACAGACGTAAGCCGCATCACGCTGAAGCGAGCGGGCGGGCAAGTTGAACTGCTCGGTTCGCCGGATGGAAAATGGCGAATGGTCAAGCCGCTCGATGCGCCCGTGGACGCCGAAAACGTCAACTCGGTCCTCGACCAGCTCGACAATCTCAGGGCCACTCGCATAGTCTCAGTCGGCGCCAAGACGCGGGCCTACTACGCTCGCGGGGCCAACCCGATCAGCGCGACGTTCGAGGTCCGCCGGCAAGAGCCCGACACGGGCCAGCCGAAGCTCAAACCGCAAACCTTCAGCATGGCGATTATCGACAGGAAAGTCTACGGCTGGATCGCCGACGATCCGCTGGGGCGCGTGGGGCTGTTCAGCGGAAAGATCTACATGCAACTCGCCGCGGAAATGCGACAGAGAAAGGTGCTGGATTTCGACAACGCGAACATCAGCGGAATAGCCCTGGCCGCATCGGGAAAGGTCATGGTCCTGCAGAAACTCGACAGCGGCTGGAAGTATCCCGACGATCCGGATCTGAAGATCGACCCGGACGCCGTCAACGGATACCTCGATCACGTGAAGACCGCCCGTGCGATGCAGTTCGTCAGCAGCGACGCCGGGGCGCCGAACGAGAAGTACGAATTGAAAAGGTCCCAGGCGTGGCTAACGCTCGAACTGACAACCGCCGATCGCAAAACGATCCGCATATCGGTCTCGCGTAAAGGCAGCGACGAAACAACGAACCGCTACGCATCAGTCAGCGGTCTGCAGGGAGTCTTCACGCTGTCGGCCCAAACCGCAGCAGGCCTGGTGCGCAAGATCAGCGACTTCAAGTAGGCTCCGTCGCATCAACTCAACCCTTGAGTCGATCGAGTACGACTTGTCGCATCACGTCGCGCGGAGCGGGCTTTCCGGTCCAGGTTTCGAATTGCGCCACCGCCTGGTTTACGAACATGTCGAGCCCCGTAACTGTCAGACATCCGGCTTGTTCGGCCGCGACGAGCAATTTGGTGCCGATCGGGTTGTAGATCGTGTCGAACACGACTTTCACGCTCGGCGGTATGCGAATCATCGGGCTGGCGGCGACATTGGGGTGCATCCCGATCGGCGTGCAGTTGATCACGATCTCGGCGTTAAGGGCCACAAGCGCATCGAGCCCGCAGGCGGCGGCGCCGAACTCCTCGGCCAGCTTCCTCCCGCGGGACACCGTGCGATTGTAGATCGTCGTCCGCGCGTTGTAATACGTCAGCGCCGCGACTATCGCCCGCCCCGCCCCGCCGGCTCCGAGTACGGCTACTTCCCTGTCGGCCAGATCGTCTCGCGAGATTCCCATCGCATCGCAGAGCGCGTCTATCGCCGCGGCATAGTCGGTGTTGTCGCCGCGAACGGTCCCGTCCGGCGAGAAGGTTATCGTGTTGACCGCTCCGATCCGAACGGCCAGCGGGTCGCAGTTTTCCGGCCCGACGAACTCAAGAGCGTTGTGCTTGTGCGGGATCGTAACGCTCAGCCCCCGCCAGCCGAGCCAGGGACGAGCCATCACCCCGTTTAAGAACTCGTCGAAGCTCTCGGCCCCCGGTTGGATCAGCAGCGGAACGTAGGCGCCGTTAACACCCGCCGCTTCGAACGCGGCGTTGTGTATCGCCGGCGACATGGAGTGTCCCACCGGGCATCCGATCACGCCGTAAAGCTCGGTCTCGGCGTCTATCGCATCCCAGCGATACAGGTCCCGCAATTCGGCGACAGTCGGCTGGCCGGGCGCCGATTCGAGCCCGTCGGCCAAGGCGGCGAACGTTCCGAACGCGCCGAACTTTCCGGCCAGTATTCGGCTGGTCAGGCCGGCGTCGCCCATCGCCAGTGCGATCGTCGGCTTTTGCGAGTTGCGGACCACGTCGAACGCCTGGAGCGCCTCAGACGGGTTCGTCGCCGCGAATGCGATCTTGTTAACCGCGGCGGTTGATGTGTCCATTTCGGCGGCCTGGGAGTCCAACTCGTCGGGGCAGGTCTCAAAATCGTGTCGGCTGGATATTATCGTCGCCTCGGGCCGGTCCGATTCCGGCACGTCAGCCTCTACGTCGATGAACTCGGCTCCGGCCTCAGCAGCGGCCGCCAGCAGCGCCAGGCGGTCCGATTCTGATCCGTCGAACTTGCCGCCCTCTCGAACGGGTCTGCACGTTGCGATGACATCCGGACCGGGCGAGTCTATTATCGCGGCGATATCGCCGGGGGCCGGTATGGGGTTAAGGTAGTCCAGGCGACACTCGACGGTGTCGCAGCCGGCCTCGGCGGCCTGGCGCATCTGGGAGGCCATCTCTTCGGGGCTCGCCCCGGTCAGCGTGCAGATCAAGCGCGTTTTGTCAGTTTGATGTTCCATAATGAATCAAGCCGAATCGGCCCGGCCGCGAGACTACCGCTTAGTTCGGGTTCGCTTCTTCTTCGTGGGCTTCTTGGTCTTCTTGGCTTTCGGGTCTTTCAGGGCGGGCATTTTGGCGGCCGTGGCGACCTGGTTTATGACCGACAGCGTGCGGTTCTTGGCTATGTCGGTGTGCGTGGTGTACTTGCTGTTGGTTTCGGTGACCAGTTCGACCGATCCCTTGTCAACATACGTTTTCGCCCCGCTGCCCTCGCCGGCCCGCAGATCGTTCCAGAACGTTCTCAGCGCGTCGTACATGACTTTGCCCCGCGGCTGGGACATCTTGCGGGCCTGGGATCGTATCGCCTCGAGAATGTCGGCGTACATCCAGTCACGGTTCTTCTCGGAGACCACAAGGGCCTTCAAGAGCACCTGGTCCTCTTCGCGCGAGCGGGCGCGAACCATGAGTCGATAGACCAGCAGCCGCAACGCGCGGGCCTGGTTGTTGTGTTTCTGTACTAGCAGCTCTTCTTTCTTCTTCTCGTCGCGTCGCTTTTTGGCCAGGTCCAGCACGCTCTTTGGCGATTCGGGGTCCGGGGCCATCGCTTCGAGTTGCGCCTCGGTGTAAGTCGGCAGGTCCTTGTACACCGCCAGCCTTTCGGCGATCGGGTGGATCATCGTCAGCGCCTCGGCGATGACTTTCGGCTTGGCGTTGATCATCGGCGAGATCAGCCTTGTGGCCACGAAGATATCGTTGGGGCTGGGACGCTCGACTGACAGGACGG
The DNA here is from genome assembly GCA_964392945.1 of uncultured Planctomycetaceae bacterium. GTDB lineage: Bacteria > Planctomycetota > Phycisphaerae > SM23-33 > SM23-33 > BS750m-G57. The sequence continues at coordinate 11,821 of CAYMSH010000162.1, forward strand.
TCTTCAGCGGCGCAATCGAGCCCTGGTCGTACCAGACGGCGCGAAGGAAGTGGGTTACCTTGGCGTTGGGACGTTTGGAATGGGCCCACGCCCTGGCCTGGGCTTCAACGCCTTTGGTCAACTCTTCGAGCTGGTCGATTCGCATGGCGCTCTGGCCGAGGGCCGGAGCCGGGCCCATCAGGGCGATCAACGCACAACCGGTCAGTACTATCACTGTTGTCACTATGCTGCGCATGGCAAGTTCTCCGATTCAAGCCGGGACAGTTCCAAAGCATACATTGTAACAAACGAACGGGCGGAGTGGGATATTCAACAATTTGATTTTCACTGCACCGGCGACAGGCCGCCGGCCCCTGGGTCCGATTATGCAACCCCGGCGCTCAGCGCGCTGACGATGGCGTTGTATTCCTTGGTCATCTTGCTGTGGCCTATCACGCCGCCCATCGCGCCGGACATCGCCTTGGCCAGAACAAACACAACGCAGCGCTGATCGTCTGACATGGCGATCGTAACGTTAAACGAATATCGCTTTACGAAAGCCCCGAACAGCATTCGCAGGATATTGTTGCCTATCCCGTATGTCCCGTTATCGGGCTGTCCGGACTCGAGACGATATCCCCGCTGTGCAAAGAATTGACCCACTCCGTCAACGATCGAGTTCAATTCGGAGGCGTTATAGCGAAATTCCGTCGCTTTCCCGAGATCCTGACTGGATGCTGGTGTCGGTAGCATGTGCGGCTCCTTGTATGTGTCATAACGGATAGCGTGCGTGTGTTACTCTTTATAGGGGCTCGTTCCCATCGCCACAAGCTTCAGTCGCAAAATCGTTTTCCCGCACCAGCAGAGGGCGACCCGACCGCCGCCCGTTAACCGGTGTAGGGGCGACCGGCGGGTCGCCC
>CAYMSH010000163.1:0-12612 GCA_964392945.1 uncultured Planctomycetaceae bacterium
GTCAAAACACACCGGCTCCGGGACGTGTCGATCATCGCGGCTGGGAGTGGCGCTATTTCCAGCGGCAAGTCGAATCGTGCGTTATCGGCGATCTCAAGAGCGCGATTAACAGCATGGACTACTCGGCCGACGGCAAGCTGTTGGCCATGGCGCCCTGGGGCGGAAATGATCGCGTTGTCTTGTGGGACATGAAGACTCGCAAGATCACGAAGCTTTCCGGCTCGGGCATAGCCAGTGTAGTTCGGTTCAGCCGCGACGGGAAGCTGCTGTGCGCCGGATGTTTTGACGGATCAATGACCCTCTGGTCGACTCCCGGCATGCGAAAGTTGGCGTCGGCGGCCAAGCACCTGAGCCGTATCGAGTCGGCGGCTTTCTCCGACGACAGCAAGATGCTGGTCGCAGTCGGCGGGAAAGACGGACGAGGGGAATTGTCGATTCTCGACGTGTCAGCAAAGAAGCCCCGGAGGAAGTTCACCCGGACCGGAGAAGTATTCACGGCTGTTGCGATATCTCCCGATGGAAAGACCATCGCAGCGGCGACGATGGTGCGGGATTGGTCCCGGAAGTGGGGCGGGCCGATCAAGAGCGTCCAGATTCTGTTATTACGGCCCGGCGAATCGCTGAAACTCATATCGACAATACGCGCGGGGCGATCGAAGATCGATTCGCTGGCGTTCTCTCCTGACGGAAACTATCTGGCGTGCGACCAGGCCGGCTCCGACGATCACTCGGCGATGCTCTGGGACGTGCGGCGCGGTGTTCTGGCCCGCAAGCTTACAGGGCACGCAGACGAGGTGCAGGCTGTCGCGTTTTCCCCCGACGGACGAACGCTGGCGACGTCCGGGGCCGACAATGTGACCAGACTGTGGAACGTTTCGACCGGAATGATGAAGGGAATATGCCGAGGGCACATGGATGACATCCGGGCCATCGCCTTTTCGCCCGACGGAAAGACTCTGGCCTCCGGCGGCTATGATTCCAAAGTGCGAATCTGGCCGATTTCGTCGCCTCCCTGGCGCGAACTCAACCCGGTGCTGCTCAAGCGGCACACTCCTCGCCTGGCGACGTTCAGCCCGGATGGGAAGACGCTCGTAACCGCCGGCGGTCGTGCCCAGGGCGTTGCGGCCGACATAAGATTGTGGGATGTAGCGTCGGGACTGATACGAAAAGCCCTCAACGGCCACACCAGTTGGATCCACGGTCTGGCGATATCTCCCGACGGCAAGACTCTGGCCTCGACGAGCAATGACAAGACCCTGAGAACCTGGGACCTGGCCAGCGGGCGGCAACTGCTCAAGGTCGAAACTGAACACTCCGTAGGTCGGGTCGCCTACTGTCCGAAAGGAAAGCTGCTGGCGACAAGCAAAGGCGCCGGCGGAGCGACAATCCGGAATGCACAGACCGGCGAGCAGATCGGGTCTGTTCCGGCTACGGCGGCGAAATCCGGGACATCCTCAGGAGTGACATTCTCGCATGACGGCGCCATGCTGGCCGTAGCGTCGGGAGGCCCTGAGGTCTCAGTTTACGATATGCGGCTCAAACGTGTGATCCGCAAGATCACCGCATCGGGTCCCATACTGTCGCTGGAGTTCTCACCTGACGGATCGGTTCTTGCCGCCGCGGTGTACGGCGCCGAAGGGTCCACCACGCGAGGGCGTCTGTTTGTCTGGAACACCGCCGATTGGAGCCTGCGGGCCTCTCTCAAGGCCCATACGACGCGCCTGGATATCGCTTTCAGTCACGACGGACGCACCCTGGCGTCATGTGCTCTGGGCGACTTCGAGCCCGACGCCGGGCCCGGCGGCGAAGTGAAGCTGTGGCACGTCGCCACGTGCAGCGAACTGCTGACGTTCCAACTTGGCGGAGCCGGGGCAAACTGCGTGAAGTTCTCACCCGACGGCAAGACACTCACGGCGGTGAACGACAGAGAAGACGGAAACCGCGTGCGACTTTGGTACGCATCAGAAACGGGAAAACGCAAATGACGAAACGAGGAGTGTGACAATGGCGACGAGCAATTTCATCGAGTTCCTGGTCATGCGGCACGGTCGGTCGGTCGCTGACAAGGAGAAAGTGTATGAAGGCTGGTGGGATCACGGGCTTACTGGCGAGGGATTCGCCCAGGCGCGGCGGGCAGGCAAGTGGATTGCACAAAACTACGAGTTGGACGTGATCGTCACCAGCACGCTGCCGCGAGCCCTGCAGACGATTGATACAATTATCGAGCAGCTCGATCGGCCTGTCAGAAAAGAGTACAGAGAGAACCTGCGGGAGAGGAATAACGGCCTGCTGGGCGGGCTGACGGAATCTCAGGCCGGGGATATGGGATTCTTGCCCCTGAACAAGTACGGCCCGGACGACAGCGTCGAAGGCGGCGAAACGCTGAACCAATTAAGGAGGCGGGCTCAAGTCGCCTGGCGGGAACTGCTGGCCGAGCCGCAGGACGAGTCCGGCCGAAAGATCCTTGTCGTATCGCACGGACAGATGATACGCATGTTGTATAACTGCTTTATGAATTCACCGGCGGACAAGTACATCCGCTGCAGAACGGGCGACACCGGCATACACCATTGGCTCATAGACAAGACAAAATCCGAGCCGGAGGTTCTCTTGTCCAACCATATCGCAACTTGACCGCCGGCGGGTTGCTATTCGTCTTTGATATTGCAGTAGAGCTTCAGAATCTCTCTAGCCGGCAGGGCCGACGCCGTAAGGCGTTCGAGTTTGGCGGTGCTCATCGCGTCTACGAGTCGAGCCATGCTGCGGTTTCCGTGGATATACTCCGCATTGAAGAGCAGTCTCTGGGCCAGTGTTTCGTCGATGCGCAGTTTCTTGTCGTCGTCCACGATGGCCTTGTACTTCTTCTTCAGAAGGCCGTGCAGCGTGATGGCGCGTCGCAGCGGCCAAATCTCGTCGCCGGGGTCGGTTTGGTTCGGTCCGGCTATGTCCAGGTATCCGTGTAGTCTACTGATGAAATCCGGTCCTTTGGCGGCTTTGAATGCTTCGCGGGTGGATCTGGTCTCGGCCAGGCCTGCGAACTGATCAAGCGACTCGGCCGTGCCGCCCGCGAAGAAGAACATCCCGCCGCCCAACGGGTGCGATTCGTTTCCGTCGGCGTACTCGCCGTCCTGCATCGGGGCCAGGAAGTACTTCAGCCAGCCCCATGCCGTTTGACCTTTTGAAGAATCAAACTCGTCGAAGAACACGCACGGTACTTTCCCTTTGATACGATCGTCGCGAACTGATCGCAGGATCGGCAGGAGATCTTCATAGCAGCCGCACTGCGACAGATTGATCGTGTGCTCGTTGATTTTGTCTGCGCCGCCTTTTATCGACTTGAGTATCTGTTTGACCGCGAAGCTTTTGCCTGAACCGGGCGAACCGAACAGGGCGATGTTCAAAGGCGTCTTGAGCTTTCGGCGCGCCAGGTAATCGGTCATCAGCGTTCGGATCACGCTGTACTGCTCGATACTGCGTCGATCGGCCAGTCGTATAATACCGAACTTGATCTGCGTCGCCTTGGGCAGGGATGCGTCCGGACCGCTGATGAGAGTATCTATCGCCAGGGTCTCAATCGGCCGATTGTCGGCGGCGGTGAGTATGTCCCACTGATCGGCGGGCTCCGAATTCGATTCGGGTATGTCGACGCTCACCAGCGGCGGCGCTTGCCAATCTTCCGGCGTTCGGCTCGGCCAGTTCAGCTCGCGCTGGGTCGACTCGAAACCGGCGATCGCCATCTTGGATGCGTTGAGCATTCCCTTTCGAATAGCCGGGATCCAATTAACCCTCTTGGGACCACGCGCGATCGCTCGTACTACCTCGCAGACCACTGCGGCGTGCAGTCCGAGCATCGTGCCCGGTAGTGCGTCGGTCCGATGATTCTCAAGCGCGTTGGCGTCAAACAGCAGTTTGCGGGACACCGCGCCGTTGTTGTTGGTTTGCAGGACGGTTCCCTCTATTCCGAACAGTGCGATCAGGGCTCTTGCCTGGTTCAGTTCAGTCAGTGCGTGGGGCTTGCCGGCTTCCATGGATCGGCGGAAGCCTTCTGCGGTGTTCTCCCATGAAATTGCCTGGGTGACGCAGGCTCCGCCCATTCGCCGCACGTCTCGTCCGTCAACTATGACCACAGAGTTGTCTCGCGCCGTGACGGCTTTCAGCAATCGGCCCTTGAACGGGGCGTGCAGCCTGAGCACTACCGGCGTGTCGGGATACTTCTCGAGAATCGATTCCCAGACCTTCGAATTGCGGAATCCCTTGTTCTGGTCGGCAAACACAATTACGTCGACTTTTCTCGGCCACTTGGGCGCCTTTGTTTTCGCCCAGGAGCCCCAGTTTACGTTTGGCAGCGTTTCTATCCCCATGAATTGCTCAACACGAAGCGCTTTCTTGTCGTATTTCTTCAGCTTCAGCCACGAGCGGAACGCTTCTGGGGCCTCGGGGCGGAAGCAGTTCAGATCCGAAAGCATCGCGGCGATTCGCTCGGGTCCGCCATTGAGCTCCACGGCGTATACCGAGGACGTCGAATGCAGCCGGGATTTGTCCTCTGCGTCGTCGGCGCCGGCCGGCAGCAGATATGTCTCGCGAGAATGGTCTCCAATACACAGAACTTTCGCCATTATATGTCTCCCGATTACCGGCGATTAATACGTTCGACTACAATCCTCATCCCGGCGGCGTCCGGCATCCACCGGGCAATCGGTCAGGGTTTCTCCACTTTGTATCCGCACTTGCACAGGTTCTTGGCGAAGTTGCGGATCGCGTCGTTGTCATATTTTCTTATTTTGGAATCCAGTTGGTCCCATGGCACAAGGTAAGGCGTGAGCTTCTTCTGGCTGTCTTTCTTGTCGGCGTATCGCCATCCGCTGGTGAACCTTTCGACCATCCATCGCGCGTGCTCATATCGCGCCATACGATCGAAATTTTCCTGATCGTCGGCGGCGAAGTCAGGCGGCTGCGGTTCTTCGCCGTCGTCGGCTTTTGTGATCGTGTAACCGCCCTGGCGCAAGACGAGTTGGCCATATACGGTTTGCTGACGATTGGAGTCTCTCAGGTCCTCGGACAGTTGTTCCCAATTCGCTCTGGCCTTGTCCTCGGGTTTCGGAGGATCGACCAAGTTATGCGCCTCGTGAGCCTTCCGGGCCAACTCCCAGACCGGGATGTCCTCCGGCAATGTCGGTTCATGAGCCGCGGCCATCAGCAGAACTTCTTCTGCGACTTTACCGGCATCGGTCGGCAGGAAGAACATTTCGGTCACATCGTGCCACAGATCGTTCTTCGGCAGCCTGTCGGCCGGTTCGTTGTCGTTGAGTAGAACAACGCCGACCCTGGCTCCCAGCGCTGCGGCCAGTTGGTACTCGAACACGGATATCTCGCCTCCGCCGATTCCCAGCACGTGAACCGATTTCGGGCTGACGCCATAGGCCAGAAGCTCTGCCCACATATTCAGCGATTCGAGAGGGCTGAAATCCTCCCATGCTTTCGTCTGTGTGAACTGGTCGGTGTCTCCGTAGCGAGGATCGTGCATGGACCATTTGCTCGCGGGCAAATACCCTCTGCCTTTAACCTCGGCCAGCACCGATCCTTCGAGGACTTCGCCGACAACCCCGCAAACGCCGCTTGTTGTTCCACCGGAAAGGAATGTGACGTTCTCGATCTTCAGAAGCGCTTTTCGAAGGTTCCGGGCTACTTCGATCGGAAGCGGCTTGTCGGTGCTGGTGCTGCCGGCGATGATGGTGTATCGCGGCTCTGGCGGCTGTGTGTCTGAGACACCCCGCGAAGCAAGTTCGATCAAGGCTTCGACGCAGAGGTACGGCAGAGGATTGGGGTCGTTGAAGTTCTTCAGCAAGTCCCTTACGAAATCCAGTTCGCCGTTGTAGAACCTCTGGGGTTCAACGTGCTGATTGGCGGCGTAATACCGTATTCCGAGGCTGTAGGCTTCCAGGGCGTCATACATTTCTCCGGCCATTAGAGACAATCGGCCCAGCGCGAAGTAGGACCACCAGGGACTGATGCCCACGCGGATATGCTGCCTGCATGTTTCTATTGCGGCCGTGAGCATCGGCTTCATGGCGTGCAGGGCGAAATGGTCAAGGCTGCCCCGCATAAGGGCCGACAGCACGTGCGATAGAATGTACGGGTTTTGGGGATCTATTTCCGCCGCGTCTCGGTAGCACTCCAGAGCCCGGGAAGACGTTCTCCTGTCCTGGAAGGCGTAGGCCCGACCCAGGTCTACCGACGCTTGGGCGTGAATTCGATCTCTGGCCAGCGGATTGTTGTTCTGTTCATCATCCTGCTGATCGCTCGGATCGTCACCTTCATCTATCATATAATGCAGCATCGCCTGCTTGAGATACTGCTCGCCTTCGTCGGATTTATCGCAGTGGCAACAGGCGTTTCCGTATATGGCCCAAAGCTTTCGGAACTTCATAAACAGCGAACGATTCGGCGTGGGATTCGCTTCGATGAATTCATGCAGAAGTTCGCAAATCTCCTCCCATCGCCCACTGATTATGTACAATTCGGCCAGTTGCAGTTTGTAGGTTGTGATAGCCTGGAGATACGATGTTTTCGGGTCCTCGTTCTCATCCTCCAGCCTTTTCAAGACATCCAGCATGCATATATTGATCTGAATTTCACTGTCGATATCCTTCTTGGACCGATGGATGCCGTAATGCTCGAATTGATCGGCCAGGGTGATGCACAGACTGTCGAGCCCCTTGTCGGCTTGCTCCATTTCGGCGGCGCATACGGCCAATTCTCGCTGAAGAGGTTTTGGGACGTCATAGTTGCTCTTGTAGAATCGATCGTGTCCGACGTCGCTCCAGGCATGCTCCAGAAGCGTGCGGACCTGGATTTCGGCCTTCAGACCGCGATAGCTGTCATCGACCTCGATCCCGAGAATGTTCGGGACATTGTCGGGTATCTCTACGATGTAGTGGACCGAGCGGTATCCGAATTCGCTGGTCCCCAGTCGCTGTGAGGTATCGACTGTGTTGGCCCAGTCTATTGTAAACAGGGTTTCCAGTTCTGCGCAGACCAGCTTGACTTCGTCCTGCGTGTTGGTAATGATCCGGCCGCCGGCGAGATCCGTCATGTGCTTCAGGGGATCGCCTTTGTACTTGACCCACTTGCGGAGCGTTTTTTCAGCGAAGCTCGCCGTGGATTTCTCTCTGGCTCCTTCAATGCAAAGCGGATTAATCGGCTTGGCCAGCTCCTTGAGAACATCCTTGAGGAAGTTGGCGTAGTCCTTGTAGATCTCTTGCCAGTCCTTGGTATATTCGTTCACCACGTTTTCGTATGTCGGCATATGGAAGTACAGTTCATCGCATTCCCGAACGAAGTTCGCCAGCTCCGGCATGAGATCCTGTCCCTCGGATCTCACGGTCTCTATCGGAACCCAGCGATATTCACGGCAACTGTCGGGTATGCTCGGATCATCGGGTCCGTCAAGATACGCACAGAACATCGTCTCGGTATAGGTCTGTTGCTTGACCTTGAACTCGCGAGTGTTCAGCTTTGTCAAATCCCTGCACTCAAGCCCGACTTCTCCAAGCAGCGTTGCATTGACATCGCGGGTCTTGGTGATCTTTCCCCCGGGCAGATCCCACAGGTTCTCAAACGCAAGAGGCGTATCAGGATGCTTCAGCATCAGCACCCTGTCCTGTTCGTCCCGCAGAAACAGCTTAACCGTCGCACCGGCTTCGATATTTGTCGACATGTTGGTGCCCTTTCAATGTGAGTCATCCGTCGTATGACGAAAAGCAGCGTAATTCAAACCCTCGGATTCGTCAAGAATAACGACGATCGGCGTCGGGTCGTCAGCTCAACTGTAGTCATCAGTTTGCAGTTCCCTGCATTCCTTGATGAAGTTCGCCAGGTGCGGCATTATGGGGATTTCCTCGGCGCTCAGGGATGCTATCGAGACCCAGCGGTGTTCGACGTGTTCGTCGCTGAGACGCACCTCCGGCGGCCCGGCCAGATCGGCGCTGTAGAGCGTTTCGATGCACGGCAGGCCGTCGATGTCGAACGTTCGAGTTCCCAGTTTCGTCAACTCGCCGCAGGCCAGTGCAGTCTCTTCGAAAAGCTCGCGACGCAGCGCTTCTTCAAGAGATTCGCCCGGATCGACTTTTCCTCCCGGCATATCCCAGACCAGCTTGAATCGCTTGGAGGTTTCCGAACGAAGCATTACCAGGACCCTGCCTTCGCTATTCCGCAGGAACATTTTGGTCGAGGCGCCGACTTTTGCGTCTTCAGGCATTTGGTACCCTTTCAAGATGATTGATCCGCCGTACTAGATCGTCAAGGATAGTCCCGTGACGCCGGATCGTCAAGTGCGGCGCCGGATCGCCTGCATCGGCCGATCGCCGGGGTATACTGCAAGAGCCCGGCATTTCCCGGCGATTGCCTCTTTGGGTCAGCTTCTGCGGGAACTGTTCATCAGCGCCAGGTATATGTCGTTGAAGTGGAGCGCTTCGAGTTCCTTCGGCGGCGGCGCCTCCTTCGGCGAGACCAGCGGCACCGGATGTATGTAGTCCAGCCCGCGGTATTCCAGGGCGTACCGCCATTCCAGATCGACCCATTGCGATCGGCTCGCCGCTTCTGACCAGAAGAGGTAGAAGGTCCCGGTCTCGCGGATCTTCTCGTATAGCATTTCCTGCCAGCCCTGCCCGGAGCGCAACGATACGATGTCCAGGAATACATCGACCCCCATTGTGTTCAGCATCTGTGCGCGCGGAAGGACTCTCGCCAGATCCTTGCTCGAATACGACGCGAACGCCGATTCGGTTCGCACTACTCCGAGATTGATCGATTCGGCCTCGGACGTAGTCTGCCCGACTACGATCTCAAAGACCAGTCTGGTCAACAGCATGCCGTCGTGGAGGACCTTGATTTGACCCGGATAGACTCCGGCGTTCATGTCGGCCGGGCACTTCACGATGAAGGCCGTATTGGTGATCCGGCCGAACCAGGGGATGGTCTCCCGCGTGTCTTCGGCCTCGAATCCGTTCAGTTGCAGCACAAAGGTGAGGCGTGTTCTCTCGGCCAAAAACTCGTTGTGTTGCGGCGCCGCTCTGACACGCTGGGCAGCGCGCCGCATCGCTTCGTCTCTCTGTCGGGTAAGATAGGCCCACGCCTCCAGAATGAATGATGACGAAGCCGCGACTGAAGTCGGTGCGAAGACCGAGAAGTCAACTACATCCGGCTCCTCGTCGTCAAATATGGAAAGCGATACGCAAATTTGGGTCGATATCTCCTCGCGCCGGAACTCATCTGAGAATTCCTCGCTCGGATCTACAGAATCAAGAACTATGTCATCATCCGGATTCAGACCGTCGGAAATGATCTCAAGCCTGAAGTCGTCGTCTGCGCCGGTCGATCCGCTCGGCTGTTTTGGGGTCTTCGGTGCATCCGGGATTATCAAGAGTTCGAGACTCTTGATCTCTTCTCTGGCGTTGTCCTCCGGGACGCCTGGATCCGGGTCCGGCACGATACGGCAGGGCGTCAGGATGACGCTGCGCGTCTCGGCGGATTCTCTTTCGCTGTCCGAATCGATCGATACATCTGTTTCAGCCAACCAGTAGGCCATCTGAAGTGCGCATCTCACGGATTTGCGGCATGAGGCGGCGGTCTGGCCGCGGTGCGTCGGACTAATACTCATAGTCTCGCTGAGAATCACATTGATCAGGTCGGGAGCGTCGAGTTTCGCCAGGGCCTGCGGCGTCATTTCGTAGGACAAAGCCGACAGATCCTCGGCCGATTTGACCTTATACGGTCTCTCGCCGGCCAGCATCTCATAGAAGACCACGCCCAATGCGAACAGATCGGATCGCGGCGACATCGGTTTCCCGTCAGTGAGTTCCGGAGCCATGTACGGAGCTTTGCCCATCATGGCTTTTCCGGGAGCCATGTCGGTTGCGGAAACAAGTCTGGCGCTTTCGAAATCGACGATCTGAACATTGAATTCATCCGGGAGTCGGCCTGAGTCGAGGGGCTCCTTGTCAGTCACGATCAGAATATTCTCAGGGCTGATGTCTCCGTGCACAAATCCGGCCGTATGGATCAGTTCGAGAGCTTCAAGGGACTTGTCAAGCAGCTCCAGCGCCGAGACAGGGTCAAATCGACATCGTTTCCGCATGGCTCTGGCCAGAGACCATCCCGGCTCCAGCGGCTGGACAAAACAGGGCCTTCCGTCCCACTGACCTATTTCCAGAACCGGCAGCACCGGGCTGGGATCCCTGGCCGAGAGTCCCTGTAGAAGCGATAGCTCTCGGTAAAATGTCTGCAGCGCTTCTATGTCGCCGCTGGCGGCTTGCCCCAGCACTTTGATGAACACGGCCTGCTCGATTTCCGGATCGACGGCCCGAAAAGTGCTGCGTCGCTCATGCGTAACGATCTCTTCTACGTCCCTGAAACGGGATGCGAAATCGCCGGTATGTTTCTCCCTGCCTGAGTTCATTGTAATTGCCGACCCGACGGCATATCTGATCCGGCGAGCCCTGATAATGATTCTACCGTGTTTTCAATTTGAGTCAACCGCCGCCTGCAAACGGTCTTAACCTCGGATTCACGTCTGTGATCGGACTTTTATCACACTGGTTTGTGTGATCCTGAAAAAAAACATCTGCGCGCCGATCTGCGAAATACGAGGCCCGTCGCATTGTCGATGTGATTGAAGCCGTTTTCGGGTTCCAACTGAAAAACAGGGGTTATGCTTCAGCTTGATACTTTGGCGGATTTGTGTCGGCGCATCGGCGCCGCGGCGGAAATCCGCTCGGTCCGGGAGAGTGAACTATGCCTCAGATATGGTCTGAATTGAGCCCTGGCGACGTTAAGCAGGGAGAACCGACGTGGGGACTTGTCCCGCTGGACGATTCGCTCGAGGCGATGTTGTTGACTGGCGAGTCGGCCCGGCCCTTGGCGCGAGTTGATGGCGATCACACTGGCGGTCGAGCCTACATCCTTCGCCACGACGGAGCGGCCGGGACCGCCAAGTGGATGCTCTACGCCGGCCCGGATGCAACTGTCGCTGTCAACGGCATGCCGCTGACTCTGGGGATGCGCGCGTTGCGAGATCGTGACGAGATCTCCATCGGTCGGTCCTGCCATCTGATCTTCACGTCGGATTCGATCGCGCAGGTCATGGCGTTTTCTGCGGCCGGCGAACCGATGGTCTGTCCGCGATGCGCAGGTGAAATCAAATCGGAACAACTCGCCGTGCGATGCCCGCGATGCGGAGTGTGGCATCACCAGGACGAGTCGGACCAGCGTCTGTGCTGGACATACGGTCCGACGTGCATGGGGTGCGGACAGCAGGCTACAGAGCTGGACGGCGAGGTCCTATGGACTCCGGAAGGATTGTGACAATGAGCGATACAACTAAACAGAACAAACCGCCATCGAACGGCGCACACATCGTGCTCGTGGGCGCCGGAGTCATAGGTTCGGCGACTGCCGAATTGCTTGCTCGCGCTCCGGAGGTTACGGCCGTGACCGTCGTGGATCCGGACGTTTACGAAGAAAAGAATCTCGCCGTCCAGCAGATAGAGCAGTCCGATCTCGGGCAATACAAGGCTGTCGTTCAGGCCGGGCGCATCACGCGAATATCGCCGACGACGCGCACAGAGGCGATTGTCGATCGCGTGGAGAACGTCGCCCCGGGCAGGCTCCGAGCCGACGCTATGCTCGGCTGCCTGGACACCAAAGCCGCACGCCGCGACACAAACGCACTTTCGCATCATCTCGGCATGCCGTGGATCGATTCGGGAGTCGATGCGCCTGGAGGTTTACTGGCGCGAGTAAACGTTTACACGCCCGGGGTCGGCGCGCCGTGTCACGAATGCGGTTGGGACGACAGATCGTACGAAACGCTCGAGGTCAGGCACGTCTGCACCGACGAGACGCCAAACTCGCCGACAAACTCCCCGGCGTATCTCGGCTCGCTGGCCGCTTCGATCCAAATGACAGAGTTGACAAAGCTCCTTAATTCAGACACCGAATTCCTGGCCGCAGGAAAGAGCATCGTCATCAGCGCACGCTATCACACGCTGGACGTAACGCGACTGGTCAGGAATTCAGCGTGCCTGTTCGATCACGAAATATGGCGGGGCGAGACGGTCGATTATCGACCGGAACAAGTGACGTTCGGCCAGGTCCTCAACGGCACAATCGGCTCGCTCGCCGTTGAGGGCCGGTCGTTCGTTAGAGCCGCCCGTTGCGACACCTGCATGCGCCGCGATGAGGTGCGAACGTTCGTTCCGGCGACGTATTCGATCGATACGTTTTTCGGTGCGTGCCGCTGCGGGGGTCGAATGCTCCCGCTGGGCTTCGAAACCGAAGATGAACTGGGCGGCGAGGACCTGGAATTGATGCTGGACGCGACTCTGGCCGACGCCGGCGTTGTCGAAGGCGACATACTCAGGCTCACCGGACCCGAGGCGAGGGTGCTGCGGCTGGAGATCGCATGTGATCGAAGCTGTGATCGAGCGATTTCGGAAAGAACTTCTTCCGCGGAAACCCGCGGTTAATCGAGTTGCGAGTCGGGGGGGGGGGGGGGGGGGGGGGCGGGCGGCGGGGGGGGGGGCGGCGCGGGCGGCCCTGGCCGGTGTGGGGCGG
>CAYMSH010000164.1:0-12605 GCA_964392945.1 uncultured Planctomycetaceae bacterium
CAGGGGCGCAGCGTCGAGTACGCCTCGCGGATAATCGAAGCGATGGAGACCAACATCCCGGCCGTGATCTACGGAACCGTGCTGAACACGGGACTCATCGAGAACCTCCCGTCAGACGGTGTGGTGGAAGTCGCCTGCCTTGCCGATCGCAACGGTATAACTCCGACCAGTTTCGGCCTCCTGCCGCCCCAACTGGCCGCACTGTGCCGCTCGAACATGGGCATGTACGAGATGGCGGCGATCGCCTGCATAGAAAAATCCCGCACCGCAGCAGAACAATCCCTGATGCTCGATCCGCTGACGGCCGCGGTCTGCTGCCCGGCGGAGATCAAAAAGATGACGAGCGAACTGTTCGACGCCGAAGCCGAATTCCTGCCGGGATTCTAGTTCTGCGTGTCTTGTTTAGCGACAGGACTCACGCGAGCGCCTATTCACGTCGGAGTCGTGCCGCCGTTAGCCGTACCGCCGCACCTCCCGCAAGCAATATGCCTGTTGAAGGGCGCCTGCCGTGCAGATAAACTATCTCGCATGATCTACTTATTAACATTTCGTTTGCGTTGGGCGCTGTGCGCTGTCGTGTTTGCTATGCTCTCGTCCGCCACGCAAGCCGAGGGGGATAACCTTGTCGCTAACGGATCGTTCGAGGCGGCGGGAAGCTCTTCTACCGTCGCAAACGGGTGGTATGGCGACAGGGGTGTCTACTCGCGGGACGCCGACGTTGCGCGGAGCGGCGGGGCGTCGCTGAAATATGCGAACGCAGACGCCAAGCGGTATCGGCTCTGCATGCGGCCGGTGAAGCTCAAAGGCGGCTGGAAGTGCCGATTCAGCGTTTGGGTGAAAACCAAGGAGATCGCGGGTAACGGCTCAGGGGCGTCGATCTGCCTGGAGTGGTCCGACGCCAACGGCAAGTGGCTCGGCGGGACGTATCCCAAAGGCGTTAAAGGCAGTCGCGGCTGGACGAAGATCGAAGCCGTAACGCGAGTCCCGGCCAACCCGGCGAACTTCAGCCTGAGTTGTTATGTTCGTAAGGGGATGACGGGGACCGCGTGGTTCGACGATGTCGAACTGGTTCGCCTGGTCGAGGCGCCGATCAAGAGCATGTTGCTGTCGCCGGTATATCGCGGCCGGGTCACAGATGACGGGCCGAAAGATATCCGCGCGAGAGTGCAGTTGAACCTGGCCGATCTGAACCTGGCGCCGCAGCAGGTCAAGATAGCCGCAAGGATCGTATCTGTAAAAGGCGGCGGGAGTTTCGGTTCGGCGACTCACCAGCCGCGTGACACCGAGCCGTTTGTGATTTCAATCCGCCCGCCGAAACTCAAGCCCGGCCGGTATCAGCTGGTCATCACGCTCAGCGGCCCGGGCGGCAAGCTGCTCTGTACGCTGAGCAGCGATCTGGTCCGCACGCCGAAGGATTTCGCCCCGACCTGCACGATAGATTCCCGCCAGCGGCTGATAGTGCGCGGCAAGCCGTTTTTCCCGATCGGCATGTACTGGTCCGGCATCAGCGAGAAGGACCTGAAGATCTACTCGACCGGCAAATTCAACTGCGTCATGCCGTACGGCCGGACCACAAGGAAGCAGATGGACCTGGCCCACAAGTACGGGATCAAGGTGATCTACTCAGTCAAGAATCTCTACGCCGGCAGCAAATGGTGTCCGGCGAACATAAAGACGCTCGCCGACGAAAAACGCGCCGTCCTGGATAAGGTCCGCAGCTTTCGCGATCACCCGGCGCTGCTTGCGTGGTATCTCAACGATGAACTGCCGCAATCGTACATGCCGCGTCTGAAGGCTCACCAGGAGTGGGTCGCCGCGGCCGACCCGAATCACCCGACGTGGGCCGTCCTGTTCCAGTACCGCCAGGTCGCCGACTACATCGAAACATTCGACGTTATCGGCACCGATCCGTATCCAATCCCGGACAAGCCGGCCTCGCAGGCTGGACTCTGGACCGCCGAAACTCATCGCCAGACCCAGCACGCCAGGCCGATGTGGCAGGTCCCGCAACTGCACAACTGGGCCAACTACCGTAAGACGGCCGCCGCGAAGAAGGGCCAGCGAACGCCAACGGAGGATGAAGTCCGCTCGATGGCCTGGCAGTGCATCTGCAACGGCGCCACAGGCCTGGTTTTCTACTCTTGGCGCGATGTACAGAGAAACCCTGACGTGCCGTTCGAAACGCAGTGGACCTATCTCAAGAAGATTGCCGCAGAGATCGACATCGCGGCGCCGATGCTTCTGTCGATAGACCCACCGCCGGCGGTGAAGCCGGCGGCCAAACCGAGTTGGCTGAACTGGCTGGCGAGAAGCTACAAGAACAAGGGCTACATATTCGCAGTCAACAACGGCGACGGCGAAGGCGCCGTCACGTTTACGCTCGACAAACAGGTGAGAACCGTTCGCGTTATCGGCGAGGGGCGCAGCATCGAAGTCAAAGACGGCGCCTTCACCGACACATTTAAAAAACTCCAGGTCCGCATATACGAATTGAACTATCGACCCGCCCGGGTCTTTGGCCCTGCATCCAAACTGTCCAGTGCGCTGCTGGCCGAGCGGAAGGCGTTCTGAGCGTTAATATGAACGCTGATTCAAAACCCGACGAAGAAAGCGACTTCGACAGCGCAAATACTCCGCCGCCGGTTCCAGAGCCGGTTGATGTGCGGTTCGATCATAGCGGTGGGATTGGCGTGCGGTGCGATTGCGGCCGGGTCTCAACGTTTTACACCTGCCAGACCGGCCAGCGGCTCAGTTGCCCCAATTGCGGCCGGTTGTTTGACGTCCCGCGACAGCCGAATGTCTCGGCTCCCGAGTGTGTTCGTCCTGAGCCCACGAAACCGAAGAACCAGGAGGGCCTGGCGATTGGTTTGGCGATAATCGCCGGCCTGGCCGGACCGCCGGCACTATTTGTTGTCGGTCTGGCGGCCGGCTGGTCTGTGTCGTCGCGACTGGTTATAACGCTGCTGGGCGTCTACGTCATGTACTGGGGCCTGCTGTTTGGGAGCAGTTACTTCTATTCGCACAAATGTTTTGTTTTACGCGGTCTGAGTTGGTGGGGCCTAATCAGATTCTGGTGGTGGCCCCGGACGGTCAGAGGAATGATCTTCATCCCCGCCGGGACGTGCATCTTTTTTGGTCTCTATCTTATCCTGGTCGGACTGGGACTCATTCGTTTTGGCCCCGGCGGCCCGTGACCCAGGCGTTGCCGTCGCGCTGGATCGGGCTTATCGCCAGGGCCTGTTCTTTCGTCGTCGTCGAAGGAGCAGCGGGGCGGCTGTGGCCAGAATCGCCAGGGAAAGCGGTTCAGGGACTCCCACGGTCAGAATCGTATAGCCGCGGAGATCCAAATCGTTCGCGTCGTTCAGCGCAAGAGGCAGGCTCGGGTCAAGATACGCCAGATTGTAGTCCTCCCCGATCGTCGCGTCGCCTATGTCGGCCCAGTCGGCGATCGAGTCGTCCCAGTAGCGAATTGCATTGGTCCCCTCGATTAGCGACAGATATTCGAACAGTGAATCATCGCCTTGGCCGAAGATCGCCAACATTCCGCCGGAGGTTATATTGACAAAGCAGTCGCCCTCGCCGTCCGGGTTTATGTGCATGGTTCCTTTGACGGCGAGAAGACCGCCGTTGTCGATAGTAAGTTCGGATGATCCTCCCCTGGTGCGAGCCGAGATCCAAAAAGTGTCTAAAACAGCCCATGTCGAGCCCGGTCCGCTGATCGAGGCCGCCGAGATCGTGTCCCGGTCCCGGGCGCCCACAGAACCGCGAAATCCGCTGACAATCCCTCCGCCGGTGATGCTCATCGTAGCGTTGCCGCGATATCCGACACCGAGGGATCCGACCCACATGGATCCGGCCCCGGCGACTGTCATTTCACTGATCGAATTAGGCTCGCCTGAAACGTTGCAACTTGGTCCGCTGGCGAATCCGCCGTCGGTGATGTTCAGAACGCCGTGTCCTTCCCCGCCGACACGCAGCGTGGAACCGTCAACGATCAACCTGGACCCCTGTCCGGATACCCTAACTGACGCTCGCGAGTTTTCGACGTCAGCGAGCTTGACATAATCAGCGACATAGACCGATGCTCCGTCGAGAACATTGAGTTGCGCATCGGTGTCATAGTGATCAGCGAGCCAGAGTCGACCGGCCATGTTCATCGTCGACCCGGGTCCGCTCACGGTCACCGTACCGCTTGAGCCTTCAAGATCTGCGAAAAAGCTATTGTCGCTGACCTGGACGAGGGCTCCGTCTTTGATATCGAGGGTTCCGCGGCCGTGCAGGCCGACGTAAATAAACTTAGACAATGTCCAGCTTGTCTCCGGGCCGCTGACCAGCACGTATCCGTCGGATCCCCGGCCATAGCCCACATAACCCGTGGGAGATTTCATGTCTACGCCGTTGAGGATACGAGTTGTTCCTACGGCGCCGCCGCCAGCGCCCATAGCGCTTATTTCGTTGACTTCCAGCACGATGGTGATGTCCTGTCCCGGACCGTCAAGCTTCCAGCTTTTCGACAGATCGCTCGCCGAAGCGAAGACCAGATCGATATCGGTCACCAGCCCCGTGGTCCGCATCACGCCTGTGCCTTGCAAACTGTCGCCGGCGCCGATGAAGCCGCCGGCGCTAAGTGAGCCGTTGTCGAAATTGATCCGGCCGGTTGACCCTGGCATCATACCAGTGTAAACGCCATTCTTTGAGTCAACAGATCCGCCGTCAGATATATTCAGCACGCCATGGCCGTACTGGCCGACCCAAAGCGACGAGCCGGAAAAACGGCCGGTCTGAGGATCGTACTGGCCGACATTCCAAACCGACCCGGGACCGCTGACTGTGACGACGCCTCTGGAATTCTCCTGATATCCGAGTGTTGCACCCAGACAGTAGACCTTTGCGCCATTGGTTATCTCCATTTCGCTCTGGCCGTGATGGCCGACGAAAATGTCTTCCTCCACGGTTAACATCGACCCCTGGCCATCGACTTTGAGCAAACCGGTCGAATCGCTCTTGTCGGCGAGCCAGACGTTGTCGCTGCAGTGGGCGTGTGCCGAGTCAAGTATGTCCAGGCGTCCCGATCCGTAGTACCCTATTCGACACTGTAAGTACGTATCCGAACCGAGGCCGATGAACGAGCCGTCCCCCGTTACTGTTATTGTCCCTGTCGTGCCGGGCTGGCGAGCTAGAAGAGTTTGTGTGGAGTTGTGTACACTCGATCCTCCCGACACGTGCAGCGTACCGTCGCCGCCGGAACCGACCTCCAGACGCGGCGCCTTCCATTCGGCCCCGTTGGTCAGTGTCGCGCGGCCGGAACTTCCGGGCATTTGACCTATAACTGCGACAACGTCGCCGGTATTCTCGACTCTCGCCGCGTCGGCGATGTCCAGGGTTCCCGAACCGTAATAGCCGACATGGAAGTCACCGGCACACAGCCATGTTGAATCACGGCCGGTAATCGTCGCCGTCCCGTCTGAACCGGCGTTGTATCCCAGGAATCCCCCGGCCGACGGCAGCGTCAGACCGTCGGCGAGGAGCATTTGACCGGAACCGCTGTGGCCTGCGCCGATGGCGCCCGAACCGTTGACGTCGAGGTTTATCTGTATGTTCCGTGCGGGACCGTCCAGTATGAATGTCTGCTGCAGGCCGCGGATGGCGTTGAACACCAGATTCGCATCAGTGACAATACCGTTGGCGTTGATTACGCCGGTTCCGGTAAGATCCTGGCCCGCCGAGATCAGGCCTCCAGTCGTAAGCACGCCGTTGTCGAGGTCGATCGTCCCGCTCGATCCGGGGTACTGGGCGACATAGGTGTTCCCGGCGACGATAACTTCGCCGTCGTCGGCGATCTCCAGCAGACCCTGGCCGTAACGAGCGACGGAGAGGTCGCCGGCGGCAGTCAAGTTTGACGTTGCTCCGCTGACGACGGTTCGCCCGTCGGATCCGGTTTCGGCCGCGATCGCAGCATAGGTGCAGATTACAGAACCGCCGTCGCTCACATTCAAGACGCCATGACCGGAATTGCCGACATGAAGAAGCTCACCGCTTGTCCCAGGGGTTCCGGACTTCATAGTTGATCCGGGCCCGCTGACGTTGACCGACCCCGAGGAGCCGGGGTCGTAACCGATGTGAATGAAGTAATTGCTTGGGGCCGATCCGCCGGCGAGTACGTTGAGTTCGCCGGCCCCGGCGTAGCCCACATAACTATCCCGGACGTCCCATGCTGATCCCTCCCCGGTGATCGTAACGGTTCCGCCCCCCGACGAATATCGGCCAAGGTAGATCGAGTCCGGACTGCCGCTGATTACCCCGCCATCGCTGACCTCTACGGATCCCTGGCCGTGATAACCTACTACCGCCGACAGGGAAAGCTCCCACTCGGATCCGGGGCCGTCTACTTTCACCGAACCGCTCGAACCGGCGTCGTACCCGACGTAGTTGAGGTTGGCGCCGACAAATCCACTGTCGCTTATCGCCAGTTGACCGGTCCCTTCGTATCCTACGTAGAGCCTGCTGGTGGCGTTGAATTCAGATCCCGGCCCGGTCACCGTAAGCTGGCCCTCGACGCCCTGATCGAAGCCGACGTAAGCCTTCTGTGAGACCACGTCGCTTCCGTCGTCGACAGTCAAGTCGCCGTCGGCCAGAGCGCCGATATATAGTCGCGGGAAAGATTGGCCCGTGCTCGGATCGTCAGGGGTTATGTCGCCGTTGTAAGTAATGTCGGCACGAGATATCGAGGCGCATAACAGAACCGACGCGACAGCTGCAGCTGTTGACTTGAGCACAAGTTCTCTCCTTATTTGACAGCACAGTGAGCGATCTTCCCCCAAGCGGCCGATCGGCTGTTCAGCATGCTTGAGAAAAACAGAGCATCCTCCAAACCGTCTGTGCGAAAAAGCCTGTGAGCCAAACGGTCAGGACCATAGTAATATACCACGAAACAGTCATATCTCCAAGAAAGAAAGCCGTTTATCGCTCACTTATACACAGTGCCGCAGGCGGCCGTCAAAGCGACGGGCCTTTGGTCCTGTAGGCGAATATCAAGTTGTGCGTAAAGGTGAGCCTGCGTCTTGACCTGGCGTTATCGCTTGGCCGCACGCTTGACGGGCTTGGCGGTGAGATTCAATTCTATTGTACCTTTGGCCCGGGGCAGGTTGACCTCTTGGGATTTCCCGGCGACTGTCACTGTATGCCGCCCGAAGTAGGCCGGAACTTCGCAGCGGCCTTTCGCGTCGGCTTTGCCGGTCCATTTGGTCCACCATGTTTCGTAGATGAGCTTCCGGTAGGCTTTGGCGGCCGGGGTTGGCGTGAAGTCGCGCTTCCATAACGCTGCTTTAGGCCGCCAGTGGCGTCCTTCCCAGAATCCCCACATCAATATCCCCTCAACGCTCGGGTGAGCGAAACACGTGCGGTAGAAGGCAACCAGGTCGGCGGCTTTGGATTGCTCGTCGGATGTGTTTATGTCGAACTCGGTGACCTTTATCGGCAGCTTGAACTTCGCCAGCGAGTCGAGTGTCTTCTTGACGTGAGGGATGTTGATCCTGCGTCCGAAATGTCCCTGCACGCCGATCCCGCCGACGTCGGCTCCGGCGGCGATCAGCTTTTCGATGTGCTTGATGTACTTCGGCCCGTCACCTGCGCTGAGGATGTTGTAATCGTTTACGTACAGGATCACGGCGGGATCGACCTTTCTGGCCCAGCCGAACATCTTGACGCGTATGTCGTCGCCGAGTTTGTCGGCGAAGTACCGCACGTGAATCATCTCGTTGTTGACGTCCCACTCGCCGACCTTGCCGCGATATCGCTTCAGAAGCCCGTCGTTGCGGAGCTTCATCGCCGCCAGGAGCTTCTTGTCGTCGAGAGCCTTGACCCACGATTGAACGTACCTCGGGCTGGCCCAGAAGATGCAGTGTCCCCGCAGGGGGAACTCGTTGGCCTGGCACCAGGTAACCATGCGATCGGCGTCTGAGTAGTCCGGCGGCCCGGCCGCTCGTTGCGTGCCGTACCACTTCATGGCGTTTTCGCAGACCGCCGAATTAAAATTGTTCTTGAGGATCTCCAGATACTTCTTCGAGTCGGGTTTGGTTGTGTCGCGGAACATCGTCCGGGCGATGGCCGTCCCGAACTGGAACTCGTGGGACTTCTGTATGACGCTGACCGCGGCGCCGGGCTTCGTGCGGATAACGATCTTCCCGACCCGATGCCTGGCGATGGCCTTGTCAGTCGCATCGGCGATCGCGATCGATCCGAGACAGAATACTACCAGTCCGACAAGTACAGTATGTTTCATTTCAGGATTTCCTTAGCTCATCTATTTAGCATTAACGTGACGCAGCTTCTATTGAATTCTGCATTTTGATCGCTGACATCAACGCAATACGCAGATATACTAATCCCAAAGGCCTGCGATCGGCGCCGGTGCTGATGTATCAGGGAAATGCCGAATTAATGACGGTCGGCCCACAACCCCGGCCGCGGGAGAAGCACAATGACCGATTCCATACAGAGCAGCGACGAGACCGCCCGGCCGGATGACCCAACGCCTCCGATCGCACCTGAGATAGTTCCTCAGATCCCGCCGCCGATCACGCCGCCGCCTATGGTCCAGCAGGTCGAGGTGCTCCCGCGAGCCCCGATAGGCCAGGACGCCGGGATGCGAATGATCATACCCGTCGGCCGCGCCTGGCAGGCGATCGTTTCCGGCTACATGGGCCTCCTGTCGATACTACCGGGCTTCGGCGTACTGGCGTTAATCTTCGGCGTCTGGGCCATAGTAGTAATCAAAAACGACCCCAAGCAACACGGCATGGGCCGAGCAATCTTCGGCATAATCGCCGGAGCAATCGGAACGATCTTCTATATGATTGTCTTCATCGGGATGTCTATGGAACGCGGCGGGTACTAGGCTACATCGCCCGGTTCTTCCTCTCTGGATGGCGTGGGTGCGGCCGTGAATGACTGGGGACGGCAGTGCTGAATGCTACCGAATACGAATTTGGGAACCTCGGAAGTTTCTTCATGAAAGTCTCTTGCTTTATGGGACGGCGGTTGAGATATTGCTCAATGACCGGAATACTAAGAAGGGAGAATTCAATGGGCATTGTGCTTGACGACCTCAGGATGCAGGAGGTCAATTTGCACGCGGTTTCCCAACGTTGGGCGGATGAGTTTCGGCGTTGCCGAAAAGCTGCCCCCGACTATCGGCACTATATGCTATGCCATGCGCGGGAATTGACGCGTCAAATTGATGTGATCGCCCATTGTGGGCTCCAAAAGGACATTAGGAAGCAAATACATGGTAACGTCCTATCATTCAACCAGGGCTGGACGAACTGCTTGGACCGAGGCCACGACATCATACGCTGCCTTTTTAATGCGAGAGAGGCAGATACACAGTACTCCAAGCTCGCAGCACAACTCAATGTCCTTTTTGCTAAACATGACATTAATCAATATGGAGTAACGATCCTACAATGCGACCAGCACGATTATGTTATGTTTGTGGAGGCCCATCGTGACGCGGATCAACCCTTCGATTTCTTCGATTCCGCAGATGTCGATCTCCGCCACGAGGCCACTATGGTATATCTGGGACTACTGAAACAAAGTCAGATGCGAAGTGCATCAGACTGGGAAAAGGCGGTCCATGAGCTCGCGTCTCCACTCGATTTCATTTACTCCAATTCCGATTTTTTCAGCCACTATCTTACTCGAACAGATGTTTCTATGGACCTGAAGAAAATGAAGCTTCAGGATTTTCGTGTCGTAACCGAATTGTTGATAAACCGCCTTCATCAGTTTCGTTTCGCCTTTGCTGGTCTGCAGGAGACTGCAATCAAACCAGAGCGAGTTGATTTGTATAGATTATGTATGCCGATTACACATCTATGGCATCACGAAGCAAGACAGAAAAGCCTGAAGTTCCTATACGATGACCTGAAAGGAATCAAGCCGGTTTTCACAGATCGACAACTCCTGCAGTTTGTTATTTTCAATCTGATCTCGAATGCAATCAAGTATTCCCATAGGGAGAGGTCAATAAGATTGTATGCTAAAGTCGAAGATGGAACCTTCACGTTTGGTGTTAGTAACCACGGGATAGTCATTTCAGAGGAAGAACAGAACCTCATCTTCGAATCAGGGTTTCGCACAGAGGCGGCGAGAAAAAAGGACGCTAGGGGTATGGGGATTGGGTTGGGCGTTGCTCGAATGCTAATTCGGCGTATGGAAGGAAATATATGCTTGGTCGTCTCTAATGAGACTCAGACGGTATTCGAGATTAAAGCCAAGGATTTCAGCAAGGACGGGAGATAAAGATGAGTAAAATCCTATTCATTGAAGATGACTACATAA
Organism: uncultured Planctomycetaceae bacterium; assembly: GCA_964392945.1. Taxonomy (GTDB): domain Bacteria; phylum Planctomycetota; class Phycisphaerae; order SM23-33; family SM23-33; genus BS750m-G57. The sequence goes on from CAYMSH010000164.1 coordinate 10,345, forward strand.
CGATTGACTGCATCGTAACTCACTTAGAATTGTCCGGGCATGATGTGCATGTCTGTGATGACCCATCGCAGGCATTGTGCCGCCTACGATTTGAAGAGTTCTCTAACGTGTTCTTGGACGTGATGCTACCTCCGGGAGAACAGTTCACACTGATGGATACTGCAGACGGACGTTACACAGGCTTGAGACTTTTGGAATTAATTCATGAGGATGAGATGTATCGGAAGGCGCGTGAGATGCAATGGGTGCTCATCACCAACTGGCGTGATGAGCCGGAAGTTGAATCTGTAGCAGACAATCTTGGGGTCTGTATTATGAGAAAGCCATTGACGATTAGCGAGGTTGAGGAGTTGATAAGCAAATGAACACAGAAACCGTTATTGCCACTCTTTCGGTGATCATGGCCTTTCTTGGTGCCTGCCTCGTGGTTGTCACGGGCTATCTAGGCTATCTGACTTGTACGCTTGAGAAACGAATTCGTGAATTCGTTACGCAGGAAGTCAACCAACGGAGTTCTGGGCTTCACGCCAATGTAGAGGCGCGGCTTGGGTTAGTAGATGTAGCGGTTGAGGCACTGTGTTCGATGAAAACGTCACCTGATGCAGATGAGATAACAGAAGAACTGTATTTTCTGCGCCACATAAGCCGCCTGACTAGCCGAGATGCTGGCGAGATCAACATGGCTCTTGGAGCTCTCGAAGCGGGCGGACCATCATTACAGTATCTATTACCCTATGTTGAGCGGATTAGATCTGTGGGGAATTGGCCCCATGAATGTGAAATAACGTTCGATAGAATATTGAGGAAGATGCGAAATGCCGCCATCGCTAGAAATGGAGAGGGTAGTAAGTAGATACTGACAGTTTCCGGATAGAGTTCCAACGCTCAATTCTGCGAAGGTGTCACCCGGTTATGGGGAGGCGGCGGAATTGTTCTTTTTCGTTTCGTTGTTGCTATGGGCCAAGAAGTCAGGCGCTCGCTCCGGTGTGAGATTATTACGACGATTAATCAGCAAAGCCCAGTACCTTTCGGCAGAGTGGATACGCGAAGCAGTAAACGGCCAGTGATCAGTTGTCAGTAACGACAACGGGCAACGACAAGACCTGTCTTTACGACGACGAATAATCAGCAAAGCCCAACACCTTTCGGCACAATGGACACGCGAAGCAGTAGCCCAGGTGGCTTTCGAACCATCCGGTTTCATCTTCTATGCGGACTATTGTCTCGATCTCCCGGTTGCAGGGGGAACGGCAGTGATTAGTGCTGAATGATGAATGATGAAAACGGCTGTATGCGTTCGATGCTGAGCGGCGCCGTTCGCGACACGTCAAGTTCGCCCCCGGTGAATACACCGGGGAGCCCCTGTACAAACGCAGACGTCGCACGATAGCATGTTCTCGATTCTACTATACCTGCTGTAGCATTACGCCAATGTACGGAACGCCGGGTGTAATTACCCGGGGCTAAGAATGGGTGATCGCCAGCGAGCAAGACGGCTATTTGGTTGTCAAAAAGCTAGTGGCCGGCTGATAGGCGCCGGCGTTTTGGTCAAACTGCCAAGGCGGGGGCTATGGACTGGCCGATGACGGCGCGGGCTGAGCTTCAGGCTGCTGGTTCGTGTAGGCCCCAGCGGCGGCGGGGCTGCAGAGTTCGTCGGCGACCTGGTGAAGCAACTCCGGCGACAATTCCCTGAGGCTGTTGTAAATGGCCATCGGCGCCAGCGGCTTGGTCTGGGCGTCTTGCTCGTCCTCTATCGGCTCGGGTTCCGGCGCCTTGGCGGTCTGGTCCGGGACAGCCAGCATGAACGTTTTGATCAGGAATTCGCGACACTTGCGAGCGGTCTGGCCGTCGGAGGCCAGGGCGACTTCGACCTGTTTTTCGATCAGGGCCTTCATATGTTTTGTCGCGGCGCGAATCGCGGCCTGGCGATAGCCTTCGACAACTGCGGCGATCTTCCGCTGCAGATCAGGACGCGACAGCCCATTGGCGATCCGCCAGACAGTACGCCGCGAAACGCCGACAATCTTGGCGATCCGAGTCTGCGAAAACTCCCCAGCAGCAATGAGTTCAACAAGCATGTCTTCGTTCATGGTTTTCTCCGAAAAAGCTGGCAATTGGCAATTGGGAACTGGCAATTGGCGACGACCACGGCAACGACAACGGCAAGGCGAAAGACGGCAAGCCCATTCAGCCTGTTCGAAACGCGTGTAAAGGGCGAAGTAATTGTGTAGCGCAGGGCGGAGCAATATTGTAGCGCTTGT
>CAYMSH010000165.1:0-12587 GCA_964392945.1 uncultured Planctomycetaceae bacterium
CGATGTACTGGCTCAGCGGCATCGACAGGAAGTCCATGTTGCTCATCGGGTTGAAGGTTCGTACGCCTTCAGCTCCGAGCGTCGCTGCGGTGGTTTCAGATTCCAGCGAAGCGCCGATCATGATTCCGTGAGCCCAGTTGTAGCTCTGCTGGACCGGTACGGAGGTGTCCGAGTCGCGTCCGCCGTAGACGATCGCGCCAAGCTCCACGCCTTCGGACGCGTCGGCTTTCACGTCGGCGTTTTCCAGCGAACTGATCCGCACGGTGTATCGTGCGTTCTTGTGGGAAGGGGTTACGTCGGTCATGTCCGAGGTCCACTTGCCCTGGTAGTTCACGCCGTCGGCGGGCAGATCGACGCCGCTGCCCATCCACGCCGGGACGCCGTCTTTGACCAGAACGTTTCCGAAGATAACTTCGCCCGGGCTGGTCAGCACGTCGAAAATGACCGGATCGTCTTCAGCGTTGACGTTCTCGATAATGCCGAAAATACCGGACTCTACGTTAACGGCGATGGCTTTTCCGTCGATCGCCTTGAAGTACGCCAGGTCGTCGCCGACGATAGTCTCGCCCGGCAGCATGGCCGTTGAAGTCTTGCCGCAGGCGCTGGGGAACGCGCCGGCGATATAAGTTACGCGATCGCTGGGACCGTGAACGCCCATGATGAACATGTGCTCGGCCAGCCAGCCTTCGCGATCGGCCTTGCGGATGGCCAGACGCAGCGAGAGCTTCTTCAGCCCGACAGTGTTGCCGGCGTACTGCGTGTTGGTGCTGTATACGGTGTTCTGCGTGTGGTCCATGTATATGCGGCGATTCTCGACATCGACCGAGACGTTGTTCTCCATGCGACCGGCGGTGTGCAGGTAGCGGAAGAACTCGCCGTCGGGGCTGATGCGTTTGAACTGTTCGTAACCAGCGCGATAGAGCATGTCTTCGCTGTGGCAGACGTACGCCGAATCGGTAAGTTGCAGGCAGGAGATGCTGAACTGCGAGTCGACCGGGCCAAGACAGAAGAAGCGAACGTACATCGTCCTGCCGGCCATGGAGCCGTCGAATATCCCGCGCAACTCGGCCAGTCCGGCCTCGCGCTCGGTGCAGTTGAGCTTCTCGTCGAGATGATCGCCTTCGGGAACCAGGTACTTGGTGACTTTCTTGTCGCGGGCCTGGTCGCCGGGTCCGTCGAAGTGGAGGGTGTGTCCTTCCATCTTCAGCGGGACTTCTTCGTTATTGTCGATCGCGGCCTGGCGGATCATGGCGATGTCGGCCGGGTCATCATTGCATACGATCAGCTTCTCCGGTTTGCACAGAGCTACGGCGTCTGCGATGAATTCATTGGCCTTGTCGTTGCCAAGTGCGTCGAGCTTGGCCAAGGAGTCAGCGTCGATTATTCCTGTCAGGATGTCTGCGTGCTTCTGTTCCATTGTCTTCCAATCTTGCTCGGGCCGCGGGGATTCCGCCTGGCCGTAGTTGCCTCGGCGATGCCTGTGATTTCCGGGGTGCTGTACACAAGAATTCGCTATTGAGGGCCAGAGTTTATACAATAACTCCGGTTGCGAGTCAATACATACTGCAGAAAACTGTGGTCAGGCGCCTGAAACACAGGGAATTGGTGATGGATGAGCGGATCGTATTGTTTGGCGGGGCGTTCGACCCGGTGCACAACGGGCACCTCATCGCTGCGCGAACGATTGCCGAACAACGCCAGTACGGCAGGATTACGCTGGTTCCGTCTTCCAGGGGCCCTCACAAACCGCCGGCCGCGGCGTCTGACGCAGACAGGCTGGAAATGTTGAGGCTCGCTGTCCAGGGCGACGAGCTGTTTGACGTGTCGGACATGGAGCTGCGGCGTCCGGCGCCGAGCTACACCTACGATACGCTGGCCGAAATTCGCGAAACTCACTCCGGTCCGATCGATCTGGTGATAGGGGCCGACATGCTGGCCGATATGCCTAACTGGTATCGTGCAGACGACGTTGTGCAAATGGCTCGACTCACAATCGCGGCCCGGCCGCCGTGGCAGGAGAAGTTCCGCACCATGTCGGCGCTGCTGACCGAGCGGTTCGGTAAACGTAAAGCCAAAGAGATGCTCGAGGGGATGTGCATTACTCCGCTGTTGGACATATCTTCGTCCGATATACGCCGTCGCCTGGAGGCCGGATTGTCGGTGCGATATATGGTCCCGGATGCAGTAGGGCGGTACATCAGCTCTCGCGGGCTTTATTCTTCAGACGCATCGGATAGTTCGGTTCAATCTGATTCCGCCTCGCTCGATTTGTAAGCGTTGTGTCCTTCGCTTTTTACCGATAAGAAGGCGGTCGCAAATCGGGGTTTGGCTTGCTGTAAAATGCGAAAAAAAAATTATTCTACGCTTGACATATTGCCGTTTAGCTGCTCTAATGGTCCATGGTAACTACGAGGCTCCTCGGTCATATTCCCTCTTGACCGAGTTTGAGGCGCCAGGCCCCCCTCTCCTGGCGCCTTGTTTTTGCGCTCATGGATTTGAGGGGGCGGGGCAACGTCAAACGGCTAGAGGCCAACACTCAGCAGCCAACAAGAAACGCACAACTCTCAAGTTAACGGCTAACGGAAAACGATCAGAGCTCGAAGGCTGTGCCGTTAAGTCGTTGACGTTTACTTGGAAATTGTACGTTTCTTGTTGGCTGCTGAGTGTTGGCCTCTAGAGCCGTTGGTTCCCGTCGCAAACGCCGGGCTCAATCCGAGGCGGTCTTGTCGCAGGCTTGCAGGTATGGCAGAACCGCTGGCGGGACCATTGCCGATACGTCGCCGCCCATGGAGACGATCTGCTTGATCAGGCTGGAGGATGTGAACGCGTGTTCCGTGCTGGGGATTACGAATACCGTCTCGATCCCGGCCACGACACGATTAGTCAACGCCGCGCCGTATTCGTAGTGAAGGTCCGCTGAATCTCGTATTCCCCGAAGTATCGCAATCGCCGAGACGCTTGCTGCGAAATCCACAGTCAGGCCGGAGAACGTCTCTACTGTCACTCCGTCAATGTCGGCCGTGGCCTGCCTGATGATCTCCACTCGCGTTTCGGCGTCGAGCATCGGAGCCTTCTCGGGATTGACGCCGACGCCGATAACCAGTTGATCGAACAGCTTGGCGCCGCGCTGGATCACGTCGATGTGCCCGTTGGTGACAGGGTCGAAAGTACCCGGGAAGATCGCCAGTCTATTTGATTTGCTCATGGCTTCGGCTCCGGCGCCGCTGATTGTGTCGGTTTAAGACGGCCTGTGCGCATTTTACCGCTCTGGATGACGTTGCGTCAAAACAACAAAACCCGCCGACGCTCCGCAAGCAGCAGGGCGTCGGTGGGTTCCGTTCGAATCCGGTTTGGGTCGATCGGGTCAGTGACCCAGTCGCTGATGCCACGGCGACAGCTGGGAGTTCTTGTCGATCAGCCAGAAATATTCCCAGTCGTCGGCCAGCATTCGCCTGTCCAGTTCCCAGCCGTGGCTGGTCCTGAAAGAACGCTCCATTTTCGTTTCCGGCGTGTTGCGATGGCATCCTGCTACGAAGACCAGGGCCAACATCACCAGCATCAGTGTAATAACAGTCTTACTCATGTCCATAAACCTCTAGGTGTATGCGATAAACGCAGACCCGCTCAGTCGGGTCCGGCATTATGCAACAGATAATAAATCCTGCTCTACATTGTGTCAACGGCAAAACTGGTGCAATATCTTTAATGCTGAAATCAATTCCACATACGCATACGACAGATCGTGGTCCGCGTGCAGTCGCCGGATCTGTCTATGGGCGGCCTCGTAGGCGTCTGTTTCGGCGGCCCCGGGCCTTTCGCGGCAGAAGAATACGCGGCATCCCAGCGGCCGATTCTCTCTGGCCAGGCATCGCGGTCCGTTCTGGTAGGGGCATCTGTTCTGCTCGGTGCGCTCGGGTCTTGGCGGATCGGTTCGCAGCAGAATCGCCAATTCGCCGACCGTTGCGTACAGGCGATGATCGAATAAATCGAATCTGCAGCAGGCTCCGCCGCCGAGGCACACGTTTCCGGCGTTATCGCCGATTCGATCCGTATTGCGGTAGATCTCGAGCATTTCCTCGATGAAGCGCTCGTTCTCCGCGCATAGCGATACCGCCTGGCTCAGTTCGGTCTCCTGGCTCGGCCGGCGGTTATTCCTGGGTTGCGTCACGTCGGGTCTCGATATGTTCCAGGCTGTGGGACTGACCGCGGTTGATCCCGCGGCACCTGCCGCCGGCGATGGCCCAGTCGTCCTGGCCTCTGAGGTTCGAAGCCCAGAACGGCCAGGTCAGGCATTGGGTCGGTCGGCAACTGTATATGGAGCATCTTCTCTGGCCGTCAACGCCGGGCTCCAGGAACATGCAGTCCTTGCTGGCCGGGTCCTCCTTGAGGCTGAATCGCTTTCCGACCATTCGCACGTGTTTGCTCATCATCTCCTGAACGGTGATCTTCAGGTGTGCTGCGATCGCTTCTATGTCGTCTTGAGTAACCCAGACGTACCCTTCTTCGGGCCCGGCGCAGCATCCGCCGCATCCCTGGCATTCGAACGCCAGACCTCCTGCGTACCACGGCGGTTTGTGAGCGTCTCTGCCGAATCGCATGACTATTGGCCTTCCTTGTTGAGTCTGCGGTAATACTGTTTGAGGACTTCCCTGAACTCCTCGGGCAGCGTCCCTGTCATCGCGTCGGCGATATCGTCGCGTATGTATTTCGGCATTGAGGCCGAGGCGTCGGCCTGTACGTCCACATCGCCGCCAAGCAGCATTGCGGTGTCCTGCAGGGCTCCCACGATCTCCTTGCGGGCCCTGAGAGCGTTGTGGTAGCGGTACTTGTCCAGATCGTCCTTGACGCGGTTCATAAGCGTGATCGCCTGGAACAGTCGCAGGTTCGAGTGGTCGGTGACCTTGAACTGGGCGCGGATCTGTTCGGCCTTGTTTATCAGGGAGGCCTGCTTGCCCGAGAGTCGCTTCATGTCCTTCTTGATTTCCGGCGGGACCGGTCCTTCGAGCCCTTCGGCTCCTGAGCCGGATATCTTGCCGCCGCCAGTCGATCCTCCTTCGGCTTCGGAGCCCTTGTCGTCCACCTCGCCTTTGGAAAACGGTTCGGGAGTCAGGCGGGTGGGGGTGCGGCGCCCGCCTTTGCCGACTGCTTTGTCTTCGACGAATTCGCCTGTGGATTTGCCCTGTCTGCCTTCGCCGGATCGCCCGGATATTTCAGAGGGATTCGGCAACTGGTTGCCGGTTACGCCTTTTGCCGCCATCGACGAAATCGGTCCGTCCAGTGCATCCCAGCCCAGACCCTTTTCGCCGCTGTCAGTGGCCTTGGCCGATACGTCGGCCATCTCCTCAAACAGGTCCTCCTCCTCTTCCAAGAGGTCTCCGACGAGGTCTTCCAACTCGTCGGGCAGGTCTGGCATCTCGATGTTCTCCTGCCCGCCGGCGGGGGCTTCCATGGACCATTTCTCCCGGTCAGGCTTGTCGGGCAACCACTTTTCCAGGTTGTCCATTTCCTTTTCGGATTTGGTCTTGGCCGACCCGGCCGCTGCTACGGCGATTTCCGCGGCTTTCTTCGAAAGGGCGTCTTTGGCCATAGTCACATCGCACTTGACCGACAGCAGTTCCTTGAGCATCGCCGGATTTGAGAAGTCCTGCTCGGCCAGTTTCGAGAAGTCCGCCATCGCCTCGTTGATGAACTTCTCCCAGTTGTCTTCGGCGGCCTTGAGATCGTTGAGGATCTTCTCGTTTTCGCCCTGGAATACATCGACAGGCGCCTTGGTGAGTCGCTTGGCCGCTTCGATGACCTTCTTCTGGCCCTCGGCGAAACGCTCGAGCTTGGCTTTCAGTTCGGCCAGTTTAGCCTTCACATCCGGCGGCAAGTCTTCGGCGGCGGTAGCCTTCTTTTCCTTCTTGCCGGTAAGTTCCGGCATTATCGCCAGCATGGACTGGATGGCCTCGATTATGCGATGCTGCGAACCGGCCAGGTCGTCGCACGCCTTGTCTCGCAAATCGATGGCGCCGAGAGCGGCCAGGATCTGGGCCTGGTCCACGGCGGTCTTGGCTTCGTTGGCGAACAGTCGCGCGATCTCCTGCTGGATCGCCAGCATGTCCTGGTCGAACTTGTGCTTCGTCAGCAGCCAGAGCATTCCGTCGCGAACGGCTTTCTGGCCGGCGAGTGTTTCGGCCCCGGTCTTCCTGATCTGGTCCAGCTTGGTGTGCTGGGTCTTGCAGATGGCGGTGTTCACTCGCTGGGACAGTTGGATGTTGAGTATTTCCAAGAGCTTCTTGCGGAGTTCTTCGTATCGTTTGGCCGCCTGTGCGGCGAGCTTTGTCGCGTCCTGTACGGTTATTTTGAACGTCTTTGACGAGGCGGTCTGCGGGGCGAGTTTCAGCCTCGGCAGGTTGCGCTGATCGATCGCCGTGGCGCTGTAGGCCAGCACGACTGTCCCGTCGTCCGGCAGATCGGCGGGGACCTGGTATTCGTATTCGATCAACTCGTCGAGCGAGCCTTTGAGGTCTTTCTGCAGCACGCTAGCGACCTGGCCGTCGGATTTTCCGAGCAGGACGGTCACGGCGTCGAGCCCGAATTTGTCGGTGACCTTGATCTTCATTCGCACTTTCGTTCCCGGCGCCACAGTCAGGTCTCGGCCCGGCAGCAGGAACTTCACGCTCGGCGGTGCGTCGGGGACGGCGCTGATGGGATAGTATCCGTCCATGAGCTTTCCGATCGACCCGGCGGCTTGGGCCTGCGGATCGCTGAGGTCCGGCAAGGCGCCGATTGTGCGGCGTTTGGCGTCCTGCAGCAGCATTCGGTATCCGCCGTCGGCGTCGATCGGCAGCGTCGCGCTGAACGTCATCAGATCGTCGGACGACTCCATGAGTCTTTCTTCTTCGCCAGCGGCTTTAAGCTGGATCGCCATGTGCGGTATGGGGTTGGACAGGGTGATCTTCACGCGTGCGGTCGAGCCGACAGGGGCCTCGATAACGCCGTCGCTGTCAGTGACTTTGCGGGGCTTGCGGCGCATGTAGGCGGGGTACGTGTACGTGATGTGACGGCTCTTTATCTTGACGTCGCGCGCGACTTTGATCGAGTAGAACGGCTTGTCTTCGGGCCAGCGGTCCGAGCCGACTATCACTGCATAGTCCAGGTCGCCGATCACCGCGTTCAGATCGCAGGTGAACTTGCCGTCGGCGTCGCCGATCATCAGCAGGGAGTTGGGTCTTCCCGAGATTATCACTCGCGGCTTGAGCTCTGCGATCCGCCCGGCCAGCTCAGCCGGGTCCATGTCCGGGTCGCCCAGGGCCGGTATGTCGGCGGTTATCACCACGCGCTGTCCCGACAGGACCGTCGCATCGCCCGGGGAGATCGTTACTCCGCCGATAGTGTTGACTCTCGGCACGTATCGCCACGGCGCCAAGGCGGCCGTCAGCCCGCGTTGGAACGGGCCGGGCTGGAATATCACCATAGCCGCCAGCAGAATCGCGGCGATCGCGGCCACGAGCCCGCATCGCTGCAATTGCCTGTACGACAGGCTGTCTGACAGGTCGGCGTCTCTTGTCATCTCAACAGTTTCGTTGATCGCCTGCTGGACGAACGCCGGGCTGACCTGGTCAGTGTCTTGGGACAGGAGTATCGAGTTGATCAGGTTGTTCCGCAGTTCGGGAGTGGCCTGTTCTACGAATCTGGCGGTCTGGGCCGGGGTCTGTTTCCACATCGCCGCTCGCAGCAGCAACGCCGCCAGCGCTCCGCTCCAGAGGACCAGGCATGATGCGGCCAGCGCCCAGCGAAGAACCGCCGGCGGCTGGTCGGACCAGTATCCGCCAGCCAGCGTTGTAAGCAGAAGCGAGGCGACAACCACAGCGAACGCGCCGGCGGTGAAAGTCATGATCCGAATCGTTCGGCGTCGAACATAGACCCTCTGCAATCGCCGGATAACATCAGCAACGCCGTTGTATCTTGGTAGCGTGGTCATATCGCCGCTCTCTTTACGTCGGGCTGTTGTACTTCATCGGCTATGTCGGCCCGGACGATCAGTCCTGCATGAACGCTTCTGCGTACCAGTCGTGCATTTCCGAATCGCTAATGGCTGTAGTTCGATCGCCTTCGTATTCGGCTTCGACTTTGTCGCGAATGGCCAGCAGTCGCGGATCGTCTTTAGCTACGTTCTGGTCGTAGTTGACCGTGATCCAGTGCTTTATTCCCGCTGCTCCGGACTTGTCGGTTATCGCCACGGCCACCGGGCGGTCCAGGACCTTCTGGGTGTCGAAGCAACTGTAAATCTCTTCGCATTTCAGCAGCCCGTCTGCGTGGATTCCGGCGCGGGTGGTGTTGAAGTCGCGTCCGACCAGGGGGAGATTGCTGGGGATGCTGTGCCCGATCTTATCGCGGAAATACTCGGCGATTTCCGTGATTACAGGGTAGTTCACCTCGGCGTTCATTCCCTGGAGCTGTGCGGCCTGGATGACCATGGCCTCAAGCGGCGTGTTGCCGGTTCGCTCGCCTATTCCCAGGAAGCTGGCGTTGCACGAGGCGCATCCGTAGAGCCATGCGGTTTCGGGATTGACTACCGATTTGTAGAAGTCGTTGTGCCCGTGCCATTCAAGCAGGTGGCCCGGAACGCCGGCGTCTTCGATCAGTCCTCGCACGAGTTTCGGCACGCTTCTGGGCAGGGCGGCGTTTGCCCACGGCACGCCGAAGCCCATCGTGTCGCACAGGCGGATCTTGATGTCGATGCCGGATTCTTCTCGCAGCTTCATCAGTTCGATCGCAAACGGCACGACGAATCCGTAGAAGTCGCCGCGGGTTATGTCTTCGAAGTGGCATCGCGGGCGGATGTTCTGGTCCAGTGCGGACCGGATGATGTCGAGGTACTGCTCCAGCACCTGCTTACGGTTCTTTTTGAGCTTCAGGAAGATATGGTAATCGCTGCAACTGGTCAGGATCCCGGTCTCCGGCAACTGCATGGCCTTGACCAGTTCGAAGTCGTATTTCACCGCTCGGATCCATCCGGTGACTTCCGGGAACTCGTATCCGAGGCTCTGGCATTCCTCCAGCGCCTGGCGGTCCTTGTCGGAGTACAGGAAGAACTCGCTCTGGCGGATGAGTCCGGCGCCGCCGTCGAGTTTGTGCATGAGCTTGAACAGGTCCACTATTTGCTTGGAACTGTACGGCGGGCGGGCCTGCTGGCCGTCGCGGAACGTGGTGTCGGTTACCCACATTTTCTCGGCCGGTTCCATCGCCTGGGCGGACTCTTCAAAGACCACTTTGGGCAATTCCGTGTAAGGGAACACCTCTCGGTAAAGGTTCGGTTCTTCTACATTCTGGAGTTTGTGTTCGGCTGTGTCAGTCAAAACGGTTTCCTTTTCTGGTTATGGATTCCCCATCATAATAGCGGTTTTCGCCATGACATTCAATGAATCATTTGCCGCCCCCCGCGGTCCGACCCGCGGCCGCAGGGGGTATGACGCTCTATGCCAGGGACTTACTTCGCGATTCGAACGAGCTGTCCGTCGATGGTGATCTTGCCGGCGGCGAACAGTGCGATCGCCTCGGGGAACGCCTTGCATTCCTCGACAAAGACGCGCCCGGCCACGTCGTCGGGGCTGTCAGTGTCGTAGACCGGGACGCATTTCTGCAGGATTATCGGGCCGGTGTCGTACTTGTTATTCACGAAATGAACGGTGCAGCCGCTGACTTTGCATCCGTGCCGGATCACAGCCTCGTGCACGTGATGGCCGAACATGCCCTTGCCGCCGAACATCGGCAGCAGCGCCGGGTGGATGTTCATGACTTTGCCGTCGTACTTTTCCGGTATCGGCCAGAGCGACAGGAACCCGGCCATAAGAACCAGATCGACTTGCGCCGCGTCGAGTTTTTCCGTGATCGCGTCGGAATACGCCTGCGATGTAGGCATTTCCTTGAACGCTACGATATGCACGTCCATGCCGGCATCGCGGCATCGCTGCACACCTGAGCATTCCCGCGAGGCGATTACGACGGCGATCTCGGCGTCGAGCCGCCCGGCCAGGATTTCTTCGTTGATGTTCAGGACGGTTCGCCCGCCGCCGCTTATCAGAGCCGCCATTCTTATCGTTGCCATAGTGCCAAGATTAGACCCTCGCCGGGCCCCTGAGTCAACGCCGCACTGGAATTGGCGCCGGGATTGGAGCGGATATGTAATCGAAAAGTTCAGATATCAAGCCGGATGTCACAATTGGTTCACAGGTGTCACAGCCTGAGGGCCTTGTATGGAAAAGTGGCGCCTGTTATCCGGATCATGGGTAGTGGGGCATCCTCTATGGGGGGAGGGTGCGGTTTGTGGCGTATTATGCAGGGTTTGCCGGCCGCTTGCGGGTGTGCGGCTCGGGATGGGGCGGTGCTTTGGAGCCCGGCGGAGGTTGCGTTTTGAGGTTCTCACGCTGCAGGGTTGTGAACCTGGCGGTTGTTTGTGTCGGCGGGGCGGTGTTGTTTGGGGCGGTGATGGAACATGCGTATATATAAGTGGTTGTGAGGATTCCGGTGCGCTGGCGGGGTGCTGGGTCCCCTCGGTTGCTGCGTTGGGTATGTCACAGGCTGTGCCATGTTGGTAAGGGATTGTCAGGGCAGTGGTTACATGCCGAACTAAAGCGATTTCGGTAACGCGGCTTTCGGTGTTAATACTTGATGTATTCCGAGTTCCTGACACAATAGTTGGATATGGGAATAGGCGAACATTGAGCTGTTCGACGCCAGTCGTCGGCTCCGGACGAGCCGTTTTGAACGTGAGGGTTCAATCGAACTGAGGATTGAGCTTTTCGCCAGGGGGTTTTCGGTTTGATTAACCTTCGGCTTAATTAACGTGATTGTCAGCCGTCGCCGCCAGGCCTGGTATACCCGGTGACTCGGGCCTGAATGCCTGGGTCATGACCACGCAGAATATCACTTGCGGGCGGGCCTAAAAAGAATGGACTCGCCCGTCTTTATTTACGGCTGGCGATTGGCCAGCGGCTGGCAATTGGCAATTGGCAACGGCCAGGGCAACGGCTATGGCGACGATGATTTGAGTTTGCGGGGTTTGCGGGGGGGGAGTAGGCCGCCGTCACGCAAGAATACTCAATTCTCGGCGCGCCGCTGTTTGCGGTACAGGCTTGGCGAGACCCCTTCGCTGCGGATAAACGCCCGGTAGAAATGGTTGTCGCTGCTGAAGCCCGAATCTTTGGCCACTTTCTTCAATGGCTCGTCGGCCTCCACCAACCGCCGCTTGGCGCGTTCCAACCGCATTCGGATGATCTCGTCGCCTATGGTGCGCCGCACAGCGTTTTGGAAGCGGCGTTCCAGCGATCTGCGGGTCGTTGGAGTCGCCGCGGCGACGTCGTCGACCTTGATCGGCTCGTGTCCGTGCTCGGCAATGAAGCGAAGGGCCCGGGCCACCAGCGGGTCGTCTACGGCGTAGGAGTCGGTTGACTGGCGTGGTATCAGCTCCGCCGGCGCCAGCAGCTCCGGGCCGTCCGGAGGTGCGTGTCCGTCCATCAGGCGGTCCAACAGCTCGGCCGCGCGATAGCCAATATTCGCGTAACCCAGGTTGATGCTCGTCAATGTCGGCGGCGGCGCGGCGCAGATAACCAACTCGTTTCCGCTGCCGATCATCGCAACGTCCTGGGGCACATGCAGGCCTCTTTGCCGACAGACGTCTACCAGGTAGCGGCAGGGCAGGTCCTGGGTGCTGTAGACGCCTATAGGTTTAGTCCAGGTATCGACCCATGCCCCCAGATCGGCGATGAACCCATCCCATTTCTCAGGCCTGGCCGGATCGTTCAGGCCGAACCGATGCACCGAGCAGGAGAATCCAGCGTTTTGGATCACCGAGGAAAACGCCTCGAATTGGAGTCGCGAGTCCAGGTCGCGCGAGTAGCCCATGAAGCCGAACTGGCGAAAGCCCAGCCCCAGCAGGTGGTTAGCGGCCATCGCCCCGGCGGCCTCGGAGTCCTGAAACACGCTGGGCAGATCCCGTGCAGGGGAGTTGACCCAAACGTTAACCACCGGCACGCCAGCCAGTTGCGCCTTGTCGGCCAAGTTGCGAGTAGCGCGGGCCAGGATCCCGTCATATGGGCTTCCGCCTCGATGCGGCTTAATCGCCCGATCGGCAAACGGGTTGACGCTGCAGTCCCACCCGGCCTCGGCGGCGTACTTCTGGCAGCCGGCGAAGACCTCCATGTGACGATTGAAGGGCCAATCCAGTTCGATCATCACCGCCACGCGTCGTTTCTTGCTCATTGTCGTGCCCTTGTTGTCGTCGATCGGCTATCTGACAATATAGCCGAGCCGCGGCGAACAGGCAAGTTCTATTGTCGTAGTATGAATGGGAAGTGTCGTGATATGCACTGAGTTTGTCGTTGACGTAACGGCAGGGCGCGTTATAATCTGTCAGCGTGAGGATGTGCCTGGTCTGAGGGTCGACTTTCTCATTAAGGAGTTGTACGCGGGACTTTGACGGGTTGTCGGGGTTTGCATATTCGCCGTCGGCCGGTTGGGGTCGTAACTTGTTGGAGTATTTGATTGGCGTAACCGTTCAGGCGAAGCCTCCGACGTTCAGATGACCTCGCCACTGTGCCGAC
>CAYMSH010000166.1:0-12546 GCA_964392945.1 uncultured Planctomycetaceae bacterium
CGTAGCCCCGTCCCTGGTACTGCGGGAAATTCTTGTCGAAGTTGTCCAGCACGTCATGGGTGGCTTTGACGAAATCGTCATACTGCTTGCCGGCGTACCAGTTGACCGGTTTCTTGGGCTCGCCCTTGATCCATGAGGGACACGTGTCTTTGTATCCGGCGTATGTCCTGCCTTCGTGCGTGAATTCCTTGCTGCCGGGGGGGAGTATGTCCCAGCCCAGGGACCTGTTGCCCTGGGAGGCCTTGATGATGATCACCGGTTCGTCGTGGTAGTATCCCATCACGTGTCCGAACTGCAGTTCGGGGCCTATCGAGTTTGACGAGGCGCCGCAGCCGACGGTTAACCACTTGTTGGCGGTCGCAGTGACTACGCCTTTGTACCAGACGTCTTTTCGTACGGTCCAGTTGCCATTGTCATCAATCAGATGGGGGAATTTCTTGTCGGTCTTCACCACGGTGTCAAGCGTGCCGGGCAGGTCAGTGCGCCAGAACCAACCCAAACCGTCGGCAAATTTGGTCAGGAACGTGATCTTGAACGGATACTTCTTTCCGGCGGTGAACTTGAAACCGCTGCGCGCCGGGTTCTCCTGGCCGACTTCTTTTCGGTAGACCTCCTTGCCGGCGATTTCCATTATGCTCTGGGTAGAGCCGCCGTAGCCGACGTTGAATTCGTAAACGCCGCTGGTCTTGATCCGTATCGAGCCCCTGACGACCTGCACGCCGCCGCCGGGGAACGGCGTAGGTTTCGTGCCGCCGTAAACCGCCAGCTTCTTTGTTGCTGTTGATTTCAGTTTGTCGTAGTCGGCTTCAGGGGAGTAACTTCCCGGATACACTGAAACGATGGGATCGATGATCTGCTTGCCCCATCGCATACTTCCGCCGCTCATCTGGCCGATGCCGACCATGTTGGACTGGCCTGACATTATGTATATCTTGACCGGTTTATCGCCCGCAGGCGTTTTACCGTCCGGGTCGGGCAACTGCGCCGGGACTTCCTTCGCCGCCGCCGATTGGACGAAAAGCAGCAGGCCCGCGATCGCCAGGCTCGCCAGTGTTTTGATTGTGTTTCCTGTTGTCATGTCATTTTCCTCGATGTTTCGGATCGCTTCACGACCCGATTGGAGACACATAACACACGATTGCGGCGTAGGCGTCAATGCTGAAATCCGGAATCCCCGCGCCTGATGCGAACGCCACGGGGTGTTACGGCGCCGTCAGCCGGTTGCATAGCAGTCGATACTCCTGGATGCTGATCCAGTGATGCCCCATACCCATTACGTCCATCAGGTTGAAGCCCTCGGCCATGCTCATTGTCGTTACGAAGCCGCCTCCGAATCCTGCGATATTGGCCGCGTAGTATCCTCCGGCGTCCCAGGCGTCGTTCATCTTCTTTGTCGGATGGGCCTTCTTGAAGAACCGCATCTGGTGTCCGATCTCGTGGGGCGGGGTGTGTTCGTGATAGCCCTTGGCGTCGGTGAACAGGAAATGTATCCGGTCTGAAACGACCTTGCCGTTGCCCGGGCTCCAGCCCAGCGGAACGATCGGTTTCTTGCCGGGGAACTTGAACGTCGCGGTCTCGGTTATGACCAACAACGCATCGGCGCCGACGACGTCGGCTTTGAGCGATGTAGCGATTCGATCGAAGTACTGCATTGTTGTCTCGGCGGGTTTCTTCTCCGTCTTCTTTTTCTGCTTCTTCTTCTGGGCCTTGAGCCAGGTGATCGCCAGCTTCGACTCGGGTATCGGATATCGCGCCAGGATCGCGTTGCGAATCTTCGGTTCGTGTGCCGCTTTGGCTTTGGCCATCGCCCCGGCGGCTTTGCCGATGGCCTTGACCAGGTTCCCGTTGCGGCTGATGAACCGGACCTTCACGTTGAACGTTCTGGCGTTGCGGATGCGGAAGTGCGTTCCGGACGATTCGGTCGCCGTGGCGATCTTCTGGTTCTGCGGGGTGAACAGCGTGGCCTTCAATTTGAGGTCCTTTGGCATTTTCTCGCCGAACCGTTTTCCCTTCTTGAAAATGAAGTTGTAGGCCCAGTTGGCGTCTTTTGCGAACAGGCTTATGTTGCTGCGATTGGACTGGTTGTCGACTACGGTCCGCCCGTTCTTGCCGGCGCGGAGATCCCCGGTCACGACATGCTTGACGCCGTTCCACTCAAGCTCGCACTTGACTCCCTTTATCCTGTAGATCGGCGAGACCTGCACGAATACGCGCACCATCGTACGCTTGTCCTTTATCAGCGGCGTCTTCTCGAGCGTCGCCTCATATTCGCCCTGGACGACCTGGATCGGATGGATGTCGATTATGCTGTTCGTTGTTGGCGGATCGCCGATCTCGATTGTCGTACCCGGTGTGTCTGTCTCCCCGGGGGTTGTCCCGCCGGGGTCCTCGTCGTCGCGCGGACGCGTGGTTGTCTTCTCCGGTATTCGCTGTTTGGAGACGAAAGATATCGCCGCGACGATCTTGCTGATGTCGCTCTTGACAATTGTCTCGGCCCGCTGGCGGTTTTCGGGAGTCATCTTGTCCAGCGACGCTTTGGCCGATACGGCGAAGGTCCCGTAGAACTTGTCGGACAGATCCTTGTCGCTGACCTCGTTGTCTTTGACCTCGTCGATCTTGGAATCGACCATCCACAAGGCGCCCTGAGCCATCATCGCTGCGGCCTTGGGGGGTGCGAACACGCTGAGCTTCAGGGAGCTCGCGTCGATAGTTCCGGCCAGGCCGATCGTGGCCAGCAGTGTTGCGGCTTTCTTGTCCGGCTGGCTGCAGGTATAGACAGTGGTGTCGTCCTTCTTGGGCGGCGCCTTTTCATAATCAGGGCAGAACCCGCACATGTGCTCCATAACGAAGCTCTGGCCCGCTTTGATAGTAACGTTCTTGCCGATGTACGCCGCGCCGCGGCAGGGCGTCTCGGTAGGGACCAGTGCGATGTACAGGTCCTGTGTCGCCGGGTCGGAGCTGTTCAGCAGCATCCCGGCCGGCACGGTGACGCTCACCGGCTTGTCGGTGTTGTTCTTGATAATGAGCGAGCCGATGTCGCCGTAGTTGCTGCCCGAAGGTTTGAACGTACTCTTGACACCCTTTATGCCGGGCCATGGATCTGCTCCGGCGGCGTCAGGAGGGGCTCCCAAGATAAAGGCCGCGATCGCCAGTGTAGCGAGCATCCATTTGACAGCTACTGTTCCCGCCGCTTGGGTTGTGCCGGTAGTTTCCATAGGGCCTTACCGCTCTTTCATCCGGCGTCTAAAGAATACTAGGCACGCCAGCGGCTAATTCCAGTTTTTTGTGCATTTGATCGGAGCCCGGCCGGGACGCTTGAGGCGCCGCCGGATTCTCGAATTCCGTTCTTGCATGAGATCGTATGGAGTATATACTCCCTGCAATCGCCTGGGCGCTCGGTGCGTTTGGCCTATCAGGCGGTCTGTTTGGTATTGGTATTCTTTTTGCGAGGCTTATGTTATGAAGTCAGTACGCGTGTTGTCGCCGTTGGCGGTTGTATTTGCTTTGCTGATCGCCAGTTCGGTCCCGGCCGCCGAGTCGGAGTGGAAACAGTGGCGCGGTCCGAACCGGGACGGCAAATCCAAGGACACCGGCCTGCTGAAAAGTTGGCCCAAAGGCGGCCCGAAGAAACTGTGGGAGATCAAAGGGATCGGCAACGGTTATTCGAGCGTCACGCTTGACGGGGGCCTGGCCTACATCACCGGCCGCAAACCGCACGCCGACGAGAAGATCGAATACAAAACCCCTCCCAAGCATATCTGGCAGATCAAGGGCCAGGGCTTCTACGTCACGACTATCGATTACGCTTCCGGCAAGGTCAAGCAGACCAAGGACGTAGCCAACGCGTATTACGAGAAGATTCATCCCGACGGCCGGCACGAGAACCTGTCCTACAAAGGCACGCGCGCCAGCATCACGATCGAGGAAGATCGCCTGTATGTCACTACCGGTCTCGGCGAGATAATGTGCCTCAAGAAGGACACATTCGAGCGCATCTGGACGCGGCACGTTAAGGAAAAAGAGTTCGACAGCGGCGTGGTCGGCCACGGTTGGGGCTATACCGAGTCAGTGCTGATCCACAAAAACAAGGCCATCTACTGCACCGGCGGCGAGAAGACGTTCATGATCGCCCTGGACAAAATGACCGGCAAAACGCTATGGAAATCGCCTCCCAACGGACAAAGCCAGTACGGCTCGGCGATCTTCGCCGACGTTGACGGCGTGCCGATGCTCGTCAACGGCAGTCGAGTCGGACTCATGGCCGTTCACGCCGAAACGGGCAAAGAGCTCTGGAAGTACGAGTTCGCCAAAGGCAACATGGCCAACTGCAACACGCCGATCTATTCAGACGGTTACGTATTCTGGGCGTGCGGTTACGGAAAGGGCGGGATATGCCTCCAGGTCAGGGGCAAAGGTAAGAAGGTCTTCGTCAGGAAGGCGTGGGAATCCAAAGACGCCGACTGCCATCACGGCGGCATGATCCTGCACAAGGGTTATCTCTACGGCAACAACAAGAAGGGGTTCGTCTGCATCGAGTTCAAGACCGGCAAGACCATGTGGGACTCCAACGACCTGGACGAAGACGCCGAGAATATTCCCAAGGGTTCGGTCTGCTGGGCCGACGGAATGTTCTACGTCTTCGGCGAAAAAGGCGGCGAAGCGCTCTTGTGCGAGTGCACTCCCAAGGGCTTCAAGGTCAAGGGACGATTCTTTGCCGAAGGTTTCGCTGACATGTCCGGATGGACCGAAGAACTCAAACGCACCATGGGCACCAGTTGGGCCCACCCGGTGGTCGCCGGCGGAAAGCTGTATCTGCGCCACTTCAACAAACTGTATTGCTATGACGTCAAGAAAAAGTAGCGCCGCTGACAACCCGATCCTGCAAGAGCCGCCTGGCCAGAGGGCGGCTCTTTTTCTGTGTGCGCTTCGTCGCGCCGGGCTGTCTCTTGCCGCCTGATGAGTATCGATTTTCGTAAAGTCAGTTGAATATCGAGCGGCAAATCGGCAGAATTGTAAGAAATGCGCTTTTTGGAATAACGAGCAGAAGAGTTCAGAGGGTTGGCCCCCGGCATTGCGCCGCGGAGTCGCCGCACGGCTCTGCGACAATGACGACCAGACCACAATAACACACGGTGAACAGAATGTTAGACAAAGACTATCTGGAAAATACTCCCGACAAGGACGGATACTTCGGCGATTACGGCGGAGCTTTTCTACCTCCTGAACTGATCGATCATTTCAAGCAGATATCGGATCTGTATGAAGAGGTCAGCAGTTCCGACAGCTTCCAGGAAGAACTGGCCGGCATTCGCAAGCACTACCAGGGGCGGCCCACTCCGATTTACCACGCCAAGAACCTGTCGGCCAAGGCCGGCGGCGCCCAGATATTCTTGAAGCGTGAAGACCTGAACCACACCGGCGCCCACAAGTTGAATCACTGCATGGGCGAAGCGCTCCTGGCCAAGCATCTCGGCAAGAAGAAGCTGATCGCCGAAACCGGCGCCGGCCAGCACGGTGTGGCGATGGCGACCGCCGCTGCGTATTTCGACCTCGAGTGCGAGATCCACATGGGTGAAGTGGATATCGTCAAAGAAAAGCCCAACGTCACCCGAATGAAGATTCTGGGCTGCAAAGTCGTTCCGGTTTCGCACGGACTGAAAACTCTCAAGGAGGCCGTGGACTCGGCTTTCGAGGCGTACCTGGCCGATCCGGATAATTCGATCTACTGCATCGGTTCTGTCGTCGGGCCGCATCCCTTCCCGAAAATGGTGCGTGATTTTCAGCGCATAGTCGGGCTCGAAGCCCGCCAGCAGATGATGGAAATGATCGGTAAAGTTCCCGAACACGTTGTCGCCTGCGTCGGCGGCGGGAGCAACGCGATAGGCATATTCTCGGCGTTCCTGGCCGATGACGTTCAACTTCACGGCGTGGAGCCGCTTGGCAAAGGCACGAAGCTAGGCGAGCATGCGGCCAGTCTATCTTACGGCGCCTCAGGCGTTCTGCATGGTTTTAAATCGCTGATGCTGCAGACCGAAGACGGCCAGCCGGCGCCAGTCTATTCCGTCGCCAGCGGACTCGACTATCCTTCGGTAGGGCCGGAACACGCGCACCTGTTTAGTTTGGGAAGGACCGTTGTCGGCACGGCCACTGATACCGAAGCGATAGACTCGTTCTTCGAGTTGTCCCGGCTTGAAGGAATCATCCCGGCGCTGGAAAGCTCGCACGCTACGGCATATGCGGCTAAGATTGCCAAGGACCATCCCGGCCAGAACATCCTGGTCAACCTCAGCGGGCGGGGCGACAAGGACATCGATTTCGTCGTCGACAATTTCGGCTACCCCGAATAAACCGCATCGAGCACTCAAAGATTCCGGTCCGAATACTGTGCTTCATGTTGTGTTCTCTCTTGCAACGGGGTATCTTTCGAACGCGCGCACAATGAACAAAGAGTTCGCTCGATATCAAACGCCTGGATACTGGAGTAGTCCGTATGAAACACGCAGTTATCGCCGCAGCGGTTCTTTCTATTCTCCTGGCCGGTCAATCAGTTCAAGCCGCCGACGAGCCCGGTTCGTTTACGCTGGAGAACAAGCAGCTTCGGGTCTCGTTCGACAAAGTCGGGCTCACGCGGATTCACGACAAGGCCCTGTCCCGCTCGCTCGACTTCCAGGGCGCCAGTTTCGTGCTGAAGATCGACGATCAGGTCATCGACAGCAACACGAGCAAGCCCAAGACCGCCGTGCTGGCCGGAAAGACCGTGACATACGGCTACAAAGTCGGCAAGTTGCTGATCGAGGCGGTTTACGAACTCCGCGACGACTGGCGTTTTGTCAGCAAGCACCTGCGAGTGACCTCGCCGGCCGATAAGTATCGCATCAAGGCCGCAAGCGTGTTCGACGCGAAACTAAAAACTCCCGTACTCAGCGATTACCGCAATCGAGGCGGCAGCTACGGAGCGTTTCTGCGATTCGGCGACACCGCCAAGAGCAAGAAAGAGACCTTCGGCATGTTCGCGGTGATACAGAATCCGTTCCTGAAGTTCGCGCTCCAGGACGGCGCGATCTCGCTGGCGTACGAGCCGGACATGGAATGGATGACAGCCTACGGGCCGTTCGAATCCGATCGAGTCTGCCTGGGAACGTATCGTCTCAGCGGAACGAAGTATCCCGGCGAGATGCTCGGCGAGTGGAAGTACCTGCACAAACCGCTGGCCTACGAGACCGACAAACCGCTGGTCGATATCAACGGAACGCTGGCGATGACCGACTGCGTTAGTGCGTTTGTGACCTATCGCCCGAAGAAGACCGTGCGAATTCACGTTGACTGGTGCGAGAACGTCTACCAGATGGACCTGTCGCAGAAGGGGATCTGGCAAGAGTACCAGCGGATTATCAAGATGGCGTCCGAGGTCGGTTGCGATCATATTCTCTACAGCCCGCACGACGAAAACCTTGCGCCGCTGAAGGACAGCCGCGACGCATGGCGATGGGAGAGCCTGCTGTGGCTCGGGATGGGGCAGAAGATCCGCAAAGGCGAGTGGATCGCCGGTAAGGACAAGCTGCCGGATGTAGTCAAGGAGCGGTTGGCGTTTGCAAAGAAGCATGGGATCAAGCTGGTGCCGTACGTCTACCCGACGCTCCCGTTCATGCAGGACCCCGAATGGACCGCCTGGGTCGGCAAGCTCAAGGGCTC
The DNA here is from genome assembly GCA_964392945.1 of uncultured Planctomycetaceae bacterium. GTDB lineage: Bacteria > Planctomycetota > Phycisphaerae > SM23-33 > SM23-33 > BS750m-G57. The sequence goes on from CAYMSH010000166.1 coordinate 7,693, forward strand.
GCCGAAGCCCGGCGGATATCGCGGAGCCAATACCGGCATTCGATCGTTCCAGGATTGGTTCGTCGATCAACTGGCCGCATTCTACAAGCAGGCCGGCGTAGGCGGGTTCGCCTTCGATCACTGGTGGATCGCGTACGAGCAGAAGGAAGTAGGGACCAGCAAGTACGCGCAATGGTACGGTTGCCGGCGAATACTCCTGAAACTCCGGGAGAAATGCCCCGACGCGCTCGTTGACGGCCGTCAGCAGTACCAGTGGTTCGGCCCGTGGACCTGGCTCGGCGGATCGTATCCGCACCCGCTTGCTTCTGATGAGCAGCCCCAGAGTTTTCGCTCGTTTCCCGATCTGCACTGGTCCCGCGGCTCGGCCGATCGGCAGCGGTACATGGGCTGGTGGTATCGCATGAAGTGCTTCGCCCCGGTAGAGGTAATGCCGGGCTACATGACCCACCAGACCATGCGGAGCGACGTAAAGGGCACGATGCGCCGGGACCGTTATCGCGTCAGGGATATGGACTATCTCGGCTGGAAGTATTCGGTGATCTCGTCGATCGCGACGGCTCCGATCAACCACGTTGTAAACTATCTGCCCGCCCGCGACGAGACGGAGTACAAAACATTCGCCCAGGCCGATAAACGCTGGCTGAAGGGCTGGCTGGACTGGACCGACACGAACCTGGCGACGCTGCGCAAGCTCAGACCGATCATAGGTCAACCGATGGTGGGGCGGTGCGACGGTACCGCGGCGATCAAGGACGGCAAGGGATTCGTGTTCCTGTTCAATCCGAACTACCGCCGACTCGACGCCGAGTTTACGCTCGACGAATCGATCGGCCTGATCGACGGAGCGGGCAAGCGGTTCGTCTTGCGGCAGCTATATCCGGATCTGGGCAAGGGCTCTCTGGCGGCCGGGCCGCTGAAGTACGGTCAAAAAGTCAAGCTGGCGATGAACGGAGCCTCGGCGATGGTTTTGCGGCTCGAACCGCTGGCCGCGAAGATCGCCAAACCGCTGCTGTCGGGCTGCCCCGGTGTGGCGAGCCTCGAAGGCGGCAAGCTGAAGCTCACGGGCGTCCTCGGCGAGCCGGGGACGGTGTCCGGCGTTTCGGTCGTGCTGCCGGGCAAGGATAGAATCGCATCGCTTACCGTCAACGGGAGCCCGATCAAGTTCGCCCAGAGCGGAGATGTTGTAACCTCGACGCTGGCGTTCGCCGGGCGAAAGTTCGCCAAATGCCAGCAGGTCGGGGCCTACGATGCCAACTTCAAGGCCCGCACGTTCAACGGCTCGTTCTCCGTGCCCAAACGGATATTCGCCCAGCTCCAGGCCCGTAAAAAGGCCTGGCCGATCCCGTACAACGAAGCGGAACTTGCGGCCACCTGGACCGCGCCGCATCGCCTGCTGATGTTCGTGAACATCGCCGACCCGAAGGACGAAATGGAAGTGGCGATGAAGATCGACGGCAAACCCGTTGAGGTTAAGAAGGCTTACTCCAGCGTATATCGCAGCAACCCCAAGCACACGTTCCTGGGATTCTACGTTGACGTTTCGGACCTGAAGCCCGAGAAGAATTACAAAGTGACGGTCGATCTGCCCCTGCTCGAACCGGGCCGCTTCCAGGGCCTGTTCTTCGACAACATAGAACCCGAACACACCGGCGTTATGGAGCCTTTGGAACGTTACTAGGATATCCAGGCCGGCGCGTTGCTACGACTTGGCGTCGGTCTTCTTGTTTTTCTCTTCGACCGGTCCGTACTGGGCTCCCCATTTGGCGGCGAAAGCCCTGCCGAGTGTGGCCAGCTTCTTCCGCTCGGCGTCCGTCAGCGGTTTGAAGTTCGTTACGTGCTTTACGTTCTTACGCACCTGATCGGCGTTATGCACTCCGAGATTGGCCGTCGAAACACCGGGGACGCTTAACCCGTAACGAATGGCCATCTCGACGTTCTCCACGCCGACGTTGGCCTTGTTGTTCGGATCGTCCCATCGCCAGGACCATTTGCCGGTCTTCTTGAGGGCCGGTCCGCCGAAGACCTTCATACCCACTATGCCGACGTTGTGCTTGCGCGCGATCGGCAGGACGTCCTTTTCGTAGCCGTAGGTGTATTCGTCTGCGAAGTTGACCGGGACCATGAGAACGTCAACCAGACCGGTCTTGAGGAATTCTGCGACTCTGCCGGGCCGGTTGTGGCTGGTTACGCCGACGAAGCGGCACTTGCCGAGTTTCTTCTGCTTCAGAATATAGGTGAAAACTCCCTCGGCGGTCCGCGCCTTGGCGATGTCGCGATCGCCGAGTTGGTGGAGATACAGCAGGTCAACGTAGTCGGTCTTCAGGTCCTTCAGTGAGCCGGAGAACATCTTCTCGGCCTTTTCCAGCGTGTCGCAATAGAGCTTCGTGCCGAGGATGATGTCTTTTCGCCGCTTGCCCAGGGCCAGTCCTATGCCTTCTTCGGCGTTGCCGTAGCCCGGGGCGGTGTCTACGTAGTTGATCCCGAGGTCCAGCGCCGTGTTGACGATTTTGGCAACCTGCTTCGGATTAATCGCCGGTGACATCCCGCACGGGGCGGTTCCCAACGCCATGGACGAGACTTTGAGTTTCGTCCGGCCGAGAGTGCGGAACGGCAGCGTTGATCCGGATGTCTCGGCGATCGCCGAGGCCGCGAACGAAGAGGCGGCGCCCGCGGCCAGGGCCTGCTTGAGGAATCTCCTGCGAGTTATATCTGACGATGTTCTATCGGACATCTGTAGCTCCCGTTGATTTCGGTTGATAGCTATTTCTTTGCGGCGACTCTGACGCTGACCCTTGCCGGTTCGCTTCGCTTGTGGTCATTGTCGAATACTACGGCGTAGAAGTACTCGCCGCTTTTGAGTTCCGATCTATCGATGTAGCTTCCAAGCTCCGTTCTCGCGACTTTTGTCTTGTCGCTGATCTTGAAGTCTGGCTTGTCGCTGCGATAGACATCGACCGCCAGGCCCCATGTGCGGGACGAGAGTCCCCATCGCACGGCGACTTCTCCGCCGGGAATCTGCTCGGCGGTGAGTTTGGGGAGCTTCTTGGGGATGCGGACCGGGTAGATGTTGCGATGCCGTCCGGAAATCGCGTACACCTCGCCGCGAGGCATGTCCAGACGCGGGTTCTTCAACGCCGCATCTCTGGCTTTTGTGATGATGTCGAGCATCTTGACGTAATGCTTGTTTTTGGTGTTTTCAAACGAGATCACCGGCTTGCCGCTGTCCGGGCCCTTGTCCCATTTTCGCCAAACCTGCTTGGGGAAACTGTCCAGCGGTTTGACGGCGTGTTCGTATCGGCCCGTGCTGAAGATTCGCAGTCGCCTGAATCCGTCGACTTTCGCATCGCGGCAGAGGGCCGCTCCGTGTCCGTCTTTGCCCTTGGCCAGCGGGGCCCGGAGAATGCGGCTGAATTCGGGGTTCTCGAGATTGAACCAGTCGGGCTCAAAGCGGCCGCCTCGCCCGCCGGTGTTGTGGCATTTGAGGCATCCGGCGAACTTCATCTCGGCGATTAGCTGATTCCTGGCTCCGCCCCATTCCCTCAGGTTGAACGCTCGCGGCGTGTAGTTCCACGTGCCGTGGTAGGGGCCGTTTCCGTCGATCCACGCCAGGATAAGATCACGCTCGGCGGTTGTGATCTTGAAGCGGTCTTTGTGTCCCAGGGCGCCGTCTACTACGACTTTGGCCAGTGGGGCGGCCGGTGATCCGATCTCGTAGGCCGGGAAGATCTTCGTCGAATAGTGCGCCGTGCCGTTCATCGAGCAGACGCCGGCGATCAGCGTGGACTTGTACTGGACCTCACGCCTGGAAACCAGGTTCTCGTAGCTGTTGTTGAAGTACGCCGTCCAGCCGCCGGTCAGGTCGAGGCCGGCCGCGAATCCTTTTTGCCCGCCGTGACACTTGGCGCAGTGTTTGGTCAGGATGGGCTGGACCATTGTCGGGTAGTCCAGCGGGCCGGAGCCCCAGGATTCGTCCTTCGGCTCTTCGGCGGGTTTCTTCTGGGCCATCGCCAACGTTTTAAGCGGGGGGAACGTGGCTTTCTTGTCTTCGTGGCAGCCGACACAGCCGCGAGTTGCGCCGGGTGCGGCCTGGATGAACGTACGCATGGATCGTACGCAACGTCCTTTGGCGTCGAGAGCCTGCAGGAAGATCATCTTGCCGGCGGGAACCTTGAAGTAGGCGCTTCCGTCTTTTTCGACGGGCACCAGGCCGAGATAGTTCTTGCCGGTCCAGGCCAGCGCCGCGGAAATTGTGAACGTCTGGTTGAACGGACCGCCGCCGGGCGTCCTGCTTACCCGCGAGGTCTCTTCGACTACGCGGAGGGTCTTGATCGAACCTTTCGGAACCTTCGGCATACCCTCGTACACGTTCTGCAGGACGAAGAAGCCGTAGTCCTTGCTGCGATCGACTTGTGACGCTCGCATCTTGGGGAGTTTTCGGGCCTTCAGCAGGATCGGAGAATGACAGTCAATACTCGGATCGCTCAGGAGAAGCTCGCGGGTGATCGAGTCGTCCTTGTTGCGTTTGACCAGGAAGAGCGCGTTCTTCTTACCGTTGCGATCGCTGAAGAGAATCATATCTTTGGTGATCGGGTACGGGTCGCATGCCTCGCCGGTGTCGCGCGTGGGGTTCTTCGGATCCGAGAAGTTGAAGACGGCTTTGGGATCGTTCTTTCCCATTCGGGTGTCGATCAGCGCGATCGTGCCGCGCGGCGTGCTGTTGTGCTTGGAGAAGGTGCTGACAACGTACTGCGGGTCGGCGAAGACCTGGCGCGAATCGAGAACCGCTTCAGGGAACACCATGTTGTTTGCGTACAACGCGGTTTCCATCGTTCCGTCGGGATAGACTGTCCAGAG
>CAYMSH010000167.1:0-1162 GCA_964392945.1 uncultured Planctomycetaceae bacterium
GTCGCGCTGGGCCTGCAGCAGGTTGGCCGGCAGGCGGGCCGAGCGGTATCCGTCAAAGTACGCCAACGCTGAACTGAACGCCGGAACCGGCACGCCGAGCTCGACGGCCTTGATGACCGTGCGGCGCCAGGCCGGCTGCGATTCGCTGATTGCGTTCTTGAAGTACGGGTCCAGCAGCAGGTTCTTGGCCGGCTGGTCTACGCCGAACGCGTCGCGGATCTTGCCGAGGAACTGGCTGCGGATGATGCACCCGCCTCGCCACATCAGTGCGATCCCGCCGTAGTTCAGGTCCCACCCGTATTCGGCGGCCGCGGCTTCCAGCAACTGGTAGCCCTGTGCGTACGAAACGATCTTGCTGGCGTAGAGGGCCTGGCGGATATCGTTGACGAACGCCTTCTTGTCGCCGTCGAACTCGACTGTCGGGCCCTGAAGCTCTCCGGCTGCGGCGACTCGCTCGTCCTTCATCGCCGACAGGCACCTGGCGAAGACCGCTTCGCCGATCAGCGTGAGCGGCTGGCCGAGGTCCAGAGCCGTGATCCCGGTCCACTTTCCGGTGCCTTTCTGCCCGGCCGTGTCGAGTATGACGTCGATCATCGGCTTGCCGGTTTCGTCGTCGGTCTTGCCGAGAATGTCGCGAGTTATCTCGATCAGGTAGCTGTCCAACTCGCCTTCGTTCCATTCGGCGAACACTTCGTGCATTTCCTGGGCGGTCATGCCGATCTTGCTCATCATGGCGTATGCTTCGCAGATAAGCTGCATGTCACCGTATTCGATGCCGTTGTGGACCATTTTTACGAAGTGTCCGGCTCCGTTCTGGCCGACCCAGTCGCAGCACGGTTCGCCGGTGTCGGCCTTGGCGCTTGTCGCCTGGAAGATATCCTTGACGTGTTCCCAGGCCGCGTCGCTGCCGCCGGGCATTATGCTGGGCCCGAAGCGGGCTCCTTCCTCACCGCCCGAGACGCCCGTGCCTACGTACAGCAGGCCCTTGGACTCGACATATTCGGTGCGGCGGTTGGTGTCGTTGAAGTTGCTGTTGCCGCCGTCGATGATAATGTCGCCCGGCTCGAGATGCTCGATGAGCATGTCGATGAACTTATCGACCGCGTCGCCGGCCTTGACCAGCAGCATGCAGCGTCTGGGGCGCTTCAACGCTCCTACGAAC
>CAYMSH010000167.1:1172-6378 GCA_964392945.1 uncultured Planctomycetaceae bacterium
GAGTGCGTGCCGATGATCGTGTCGCGATCCTTGGCTTCGCCTTCCTTGAAAGCATCGACCTTGCTGACGGTTCGATTGAAGACAGCTACGGAGTAGCCCTTGTCGTTCATGTTAAGTACGAGGTTCTGGCCCATGACGGCCAATCCGATCAATCCGATATCTGCGTTAGACATAGTTATTTTCCTTTTAGGTTCACCAAAAACGCCATAATAGCGACCCGGACGGACAATGCAAGGTTTCCTGGGCTCCAGAGCGTTCTACAGTCCGCGGCCGGGATACTGTATAATGCCCGACGGAATACTATGAACGACAACATTACAGACGCCGTTACCGGCTGGATATTCGATATCAAGAAGTTCGCCCTGCACGACGGGCCGGGCATTCGCACGACCGTATTCTGCAAGGGCTGTCCCTTGCGCTGCGTGTGGTGCCACAATCCCGAATCGATGGCTCTCGGCGCCGAACTGAGCTTTTTGGTCGATAAGTGCATCGGCTGCGGGGCGTGTATCGATACTTGCCCCAACGATGCGATGCGAATCGACAAGGGCGCTCGCACGTGCGATCGCCAACTTTGCGTGCGGTGCGGCAAGTGCGTTGACGGCTGTTTCGCCGGGGCGCTTGAAATGATCGGCCGGCAGGTCAGCGTCGAAGACATTATGGCTGAAGTGCGGAAAGACGCCACGTTTTACAGGACCTCCGGCGGGGGAGTCACGATCTCCGGCGGCGAACCGCTCATGCAGAACGAGTTCACAACGGCGATCCTGCGGCAATGCCGGGCCGAGGGTTTTCACACCGCACTGGACACCTCGGGCCAGGGATCGTGGGAGTCGCTCCAGGCGGCCGCGGCACATGCCGATCTGGTGCTGTACGATCTGAAGGTCATCGACCCGGGCGCACACAAGGCGCATACCGGCATCGACAACGAACTTATCCTGGCCAATCTCCGCCGCCTGTGCCAACTGGGCTCGCCAGTCGAGATTCGCATGCCGATCGTGCCGGGCATGAACGATTCGCCCGGCGATATCGACGCGGCCGGTGAGTTAATCAGCTCCCTGGACAATATCTCAGGCGTCAGGTTACTTGCGTACCATCGCCTGGCGGCCGCTAAATACGAGCGACTCGGGCGCGCAAATCCCGCTGGCGACCTGAAGTCGCCGGATGCGGATCACCTGGCGAAAATCGCCGAACGACTGGCCGGATTCTCACTGACCGTGATGATCGACTAGGGGCGGACCCATCACCTGCAGGCCGCGCCCCACGCTAGTATGCGAGAGTCTTCTACTATGCTTTGCGGCGTTTGCGCCTCAGCATCGCCAGTGCGCCGAGCGCCAATACGCTCATTGTCGCCGGTTCTGGCACGGCTTCCAGACCGCCGATGTTCTCTTCGGCCTGCACGTTGGGGAATATGTTCGCCACGACATTTGCGGTGTCCCAGGTGAACCCGCCGTGGTTCAGGAACGTTGCGGTTCCTAATGGGCCGTCGTCGAACTTCCAGACCCATATCTCTCCGCCGTCGAGCAGGAACCCGCCGCCGGTAGTATTGGGTATGGAATGGATGGTGAACATGATCATGTCGCCCTGACCGAATTCGCCGTCCTTTTCGACGTCGTAGATCATCATTCCGTCCAGGTCCACCGGGATATCATCTTGGGCGAGATTGAGTGCGGCGTTGTCGATAGCGTCGCGAATCTGGTTGGCCATTATGTACGGGAAAACCAACTTGGCTACCGGGTCGTACCGCCAGACCGCCGGTTGTGCCACCCATCCGCCGCTCCCATCCGGCTTCCAGTCGGCGTTCGTCGAGAACATGATCGCATCGTCTCCTGTCCCTGGAATTCCCTGGTCTTCGGGCGGGATGACTTCCGGCCCCCAAACCTCTATGCCTGTCGGACTCAGCCAGCGGAACTGGTGGCCCGGATCGGCTGCTTCGCGTACCTGCACCGCTACGGTGTGGATGTCGGAAGTGGGTGGTGAACCGATTGCCGCGCCGGGAATCACGCCTTTGGCCCATATCCCAGCGCCCGGTCCGCCTGCGGTCTGGTAGTGAATGTTCTCGTAATCGGTTGGGACCTGAACACCGCCAGCCGCCGCGCCGTCGTCGATCGTCACCAATAGAGCGACCTGGTCGGTTATAACTTCCTCGAAGAAACGGTCCTGTATGTTGGCGATGGCGTCGACGTTATCGTTCTCATCCCAGTCCTGATTGATAGCATCATTGTAATCGAAGGTGTCCCACGCGGCGCCCGTACCGTCCCAGGCGAGGTTCTGCATCTGGTCCAGATTCGCCGGGGCGTTGATGTCGGAGTGATGGGAGTATTCCTTGCCTGGGACCATCAGCGGCGACGGAATTCCGGCGGGATAAGCCTGCATAACCACCGTAGCATCGGCCGGGGTGACGCCACCGCCTCCGCCACCGCCCCCGCCACCGCCTCCGACAAAATCTATCGTGTAGGTGATGTCGAAGAAGCTGTCGACGTTGAATGTCCCGTCGCCGAGGTCGGTGATTTTCGCGGCTCCGGTGGACGGTGAGACGCCAAGGACAACGTCCGTTCCGCCGACATTGCCCGACAGCGACATCGAGACAATCTCGGTGGCAAACGTGCGGGTGGGCTCGGCGATCGGGCCGGGGTTGACCTCCAACTCCACAAACACGTCAAAGAAGGAGTCGATGTGGAATTGCCCGCCGCCATCGACGCTGAGTTCAGTGAAGACGTCAAAGAAAGAATCGACATTGTATGTCTCTCCCGACCCGAGGCTCAGTTCAGTGAAGACGTCAAAAAATGAATCCACGGCTCCTGCGGGGTTTCCGCCGAGCTTCACCTGTGTCTGGGCGCCTCCGGAGCTCGGGGTCAGGATTATGTTCCGCAGGATCGCGTCGGTGTCGCCGAAGGCGGTCGGCGGACCGGTCATCGAATAGATCCCGTCGGCGATGGCGTGCTGCGGGACGATCAGGCAGAAGGCGATTGTTACTGCGATTAGTATTTGTGTCATAGTTCTCATAGCTTTTCTCCATTTCCTTTTGTGGCGGACCATCCGCCGTGAATTGCATCTTGAATCGAGTCGGAGCGTAGTAATGCGGAGCGTTCCGAAGCGCGGCGTCCGGCAAGGGTTGACGCCACAACCCGTGGGTCAGACATGTTGCTCCATAGGCGCATCCTTTCGTTGAGCGTCGCGGCCTGCTGAGAGATGTGTCCTTTACAGCCAACGGTCGCGACTGCCCTGGTTCGCAACAAACTGGAGGCTATGGGAACTTGGCCGGGGTGGCCTGGGCAGGAAGGAAACGTAAGAGCGAGAAAACGCTCCTGCCCTTTGTCAGAGTTAGCACTTGCCGCTCCCTAAGCGAGCTCGAGCTATGTTCTTTCTAACGCGCGCAGGAGGATTCGACAAAGGAAAAATAAAGAAAATTCACGCGGTAATCACTATCGGATTACTTGGATAAGCCGATGCTGATTCAGCGAGTGATCGCGGTCCGCCTCAACGCGGTTCGCAACTGGGCAGCGCCCGTGGCGGTGACCTTCGTTCCCTTCAGCATAAGTGCTTCCAGGTTGGTGAGTTGCTTGAGGTCCTTCAGGCTCGCGTCGGTTATAGCCGTGCGTGAAAGCTCCAGGCGTTTGAGGCGCTTGAGGCCGGCGATGTGCTTAATTCCGGCGTCGCTGATCTGCGTGTTGTACAGATAAAGGTATTCCAGTTTCTCGAGTCCCGAAAGGTTCGCCAGCCCCGAATCGGTGATGCTCGTGTTGTACAGGCTCAGCGACTTGAGATTCTTGTGTTTGGCGATATGGACCAGACCGGCGTCGGTTACCGGCGTACTGGCGACGTTCAACGATCGCAGATCGCAAACCTCGGCCAGTTTCGCCAGGCCCGCGTCGGTTATCATCGTACCGGCGATGTCGAGCTTGGACAGCTTGTCCATGGACTTCAGCACGCCCAGCCCGTTGTCAGTGATCTTCGCGCCGAACAGGTACAGCGATTCGACGGTTCCCAGCTTCGCCACTTGCGCCAGACCCTTGTCGCCGATTCTCGTTCCGTACAGGCTCAACCACTTGAGCTTCTTGAGCCCGGTTAGTTCTTCGAGCCCTGAGTCGCTGATCCTGGTGTTGGCCAGGTTCAATGACTCCAGCGACGCGTGCGCCTTGAGATGCACCAGGCCGGCGTCAGTGATCTGCGTGGCGTTGATCGCCAGGAATTTCACTCCCTTGAGACTCGCCAGGCGCTGAAGATCGCTGTCCTCCAGCCGCCAGTGTCCCAGTTCCAGACTGGTGATCTCTATCGGGACCGGGAATATCTTCGTTTGCTGGAGAACGCTTTTGAGTTTGTCTACGCCTCGCTGGCTCACTGACGTTCCCAGCAGGTAAAGCTTCTCGAGATTCCGGAGCCTGGCCAGGTCCGGCAGGGCGGCGTCGCCGATATCCATGAATTCCAGCCGCAGGGCGGTCAGTCCCGACAGATCCGAAATGTGTTTGAGCCCTTTGTCTGTGACTTTCGTGCCGCTGAGCACCAGCCGCGTGAGCCCCTTCAGGCCGGAAATGTGAACCAGCCCGGCGTCTGTCACGTTGGAGTGATTGAGGTTCAGGTCCTTCAACGCCGTCATCTTCGCCAGGTGCGGCATCGAGGCGTCGCTGATCCGCAGGTACAGGACCTCGAGCTTTGTCAGTGATTTCAGATGTCCCAGGCCCGCATCATCGACCTCCAGCCCTCCCAGGGCGATGTTCCTGAGTTTCACCAACTTTGACAGGTGCACAAGGCCGTCATTTGTGATCCGCGTGCCGCTGAGGTCCAGCAACTCCAGATTCACCAGGCCTGCGATATGCGCCAAACCCTTGTCGCCTATCTTCGTGCGTCCCAACGCCAGCCAGCGAAGGGCCGCCAGCGGTTCCAGTGCGGCAAGTTGATCGTCCGTGGCGGTCTTTGAGTTCGTAAGATCCACTCCGATGACTTTGCCGGCGGAGTTCCGTTCGATGCGAGCCTTCAGCGATGCGAGCTTCGGCGCGGTTGTTTCGCCGGCGGCGTGGGCCGAAAGACCCGCGGCGATCACCAGCACAACGGTTAATTGCAGTCGGTTCATAGCGTCAGGTTAACTGCTGGCTCGAAGTAAACGCAAGCCCAAAGCACGGCCGCACAGCGCAAAAGAAAACGACGCGGCCCGCACAATACCGCCCCGGGGGTTGACAGGGTTTAGGGGTGGTGGGAATTTGGGGGGGGTAGC
>CAYMSH010000167.1:6388-12524 GCA_964392945.1 uncultured Planctomycetaceae bacterium
AACCCCCCCCCCAACCCCCCCCCCCCACCCCCAAAAAAAACCCCCCGCGCCGGTAACTACCCGCCCGCGTCGTTTCAGTGTGTATCGCGTTGATGCTATTTGCGGCGTCTTCGCAAGGCCGCCAGGCCGCCGAGGGCCAGCAGGCTCAGGGTGGCCGGTTCCGGCACGGCCGCAGTGAGTTGTGCCGACGAGGGCGTTTCGCCGTCGGATACGAAAGCAAAGGCGTCGATCCTGAATCCGTCTTCGCGGTGGCCGATCATGAAGGTTTCCGTCGCCCCGCTCGAAGTGAACTGCGGGACGATTTCATCCTGTGTCACCTGCGTGGAGAACTTCAGCCATTGGTAAGCCTCGTTAACGAACTCGACACCTTCGGGGTCCGTATAGCTGTTTGCGCTTTCCTGGAGGTTGTTGACTTTGACCCAGTCATCGTTGGTGTTTATAGCCTTGGCGCCGAATCCGTTTCCAATGAATATGCTGTCATCGTTGGGCGCGGCGCTGCCTACGTACACGCGTGCGTACAGATCGTAAGTTCCCGCCGCCAGCGTTACCGAATATGTCGCCAGATCGGCCGCTTCATTCGGGCTGTCGCCGGTCTGATCTGCGCTGGCCAGGTAGTTTCCGCCCAAGGCCAGGGCGTCGGCGGTTATCGTGTAGTTTGCGCCCAGCGTTCCGCTTTCAGCTTCAAAGCCGATTATCGTCGCTTGGGCTCCAGCAGTGACGCCGAGCACGGCGATCGCCAGAATGATTGTAAGGTTTCGGGTTTTAGACATAGCTTACATTCCTGATGTAATCGTTTTGGCGATACGCCAACCTCCTGTGGGCCCTCATCGCCTCTGTCTGTTGCCTGTGCATCCATCAACAGTAATCTAAATAATACTGTATCAGCCGGATATTGTCAACAGGTAAACGGCAGCGGCTACTGTCATTGCAGTTGTTTTGTGCGCCGCGCCCGCAGGTTACAGTCACCGCCTCGGCGTGGTTTTGCTGACAATATCCTGGTGCTCTGAAGTCATCGTAATCAATTGGAGAACGCCGCTTCGGCTTGCGCCTATTCGCATCCGGAGTTCCAGGAGTTTACCTTCCGGCAGGGAAGCTTCGCGTCCCAGCAGCGCCTGGTAGGCGTCGCGGATGAACTCCTTGTCAGTCGTCTTGCGGGCCAGGTAGTTTGGGGACCTGAACAACTCCAGGGTCTCTTTGTATCTGGCCTTGCCGACTTTCAGCACTTTCAGGCAGTGCTGCAGTTCGTCGTTGCTCGGGTCGCGGTGCAACACGCTGCGGTACAGGTATGTCGAGAAAGTCTGGAAGTCGCCGAGGGGTCTGCCAAGCGTGGCTGAGTAGTCCGGTGGGGGGCCCACAGGCTTCTTCGGCTCGACCACAGTCACCGTCGGCTCGACGGGTTTTACCGTCGGCCGGCCCGTTCCCCTGGAACCGGCGCGAAGCTGCTCTCGCTGCTTCAGCAGGTCGTCGTACTTCTTCCTGGCCGCGTTGAAACGTTTCGTGGCGATCCGCACCTTGGCATGGTCTCTGTCGTTGTCGAGGGATTTCAGATGCGCGAATGCAGCGTCGTATTCACGCTTGGCTGCGGCGATCTGCAGGTCGAGAGCTTTCAGATTGCTCGCGGCGCGTCGACCCAGAAGTCGCACTACGTGGAACTTCCTGGAGTAGGTGTTGCGTCCCATGTACACGCCGTCGGAATACCGCGCGGCGAATGCTATGTGTTTTCCGTCGGGCGACCAGGTCGGGGGGGAGTACTCGATGGCTTTGTCGAATACTACGTACTCCTTGTCAGGCGCCGCCAGCGGAATGATTATGACTCGCGCCGAGCCTTTCTTGTCGATCTGCGAAGCGACCAGGTGCGAACCGTCGGGACTGAATCTGACAAAATGCAGGTTTCGCGTCTTGGGGAGTTTGGTCAGCAGTTTCTCCGGCATCGCGTAGATTTCAGTCTCCCAGGGCGGCCCGTTGTTTGCATGGGTCGCCACGGCGACTCGCTTCCAGTCCGGCGAGAACGCATGGAGCCATTGGTTGGACTTGGGCAACTTGTGGTACGGTCTCTTGCCGGCCATGTTCGGAGGCAGCCCCGGCGCGGTAAACAGCCTGTTTTCATACAGCTCCTGGTACAGGGCTCCGGCCGGGTTCGAGCGAATGTCCCAGAGATGCCCGGTGTTCTGGTTCTGGATGATGAACGGGGTGGGCTTGCCGCCGGTAAACGGGATCGACATGAAGACATTGTAGAACACGGTCCTTCCGTTAGGGGCCTTTCCCCTGCCCAGGGCCGAGTAGTAAACGATTCGTTGGCCGGCGACCATGAGCCGGCTTGAGTACGTATTCATCTTCTTTATGTTCAGTAGCGGATCCGGGACCGTCGTAATCAGCTCTCGGGCCTTCTTCGTGGCCAGGTCCAGACCCCATAGATTTACGGCCGGGAAGAACACCTGGCCGCCGTCGGCACTCCAGGCCGGGTGATCGGAGAACGAGGTTTTCAGCCCATTTATACTCGCCGTGTAGACAGGCTCGAAACTCCAGGCGTCGTCGATTACCCTTCCGTTTCCGATACCCAGACCGCCGCCGGTACGCCGGCCGCCAGTATGCCCGCCGCCGGTATGTCCGCCGCCGGTATGTCCGCCGCCGGTGCGTCCTGCTGCGATCCTGCCCATCAGCAGACGGGCGTCTTTGGCCGTTACTCGGTAGTCTTTGTCCAGGTCAAGGACCAGGTCCGTTTTGAGTTTGCCTACCGACATCATCAGAGCCGCCAATACGTCCTGACTGGTTATCTTTCCGTCGCTCTTCCAGTCGCCTGTGGTCTGGACGCCCTGGACTTTCACTACGCCGCTTGACGAGGCCAGTCGCATTCGGGTTTCCGTTCCGACCTGCGTGGCGCCGGCGACCTGTGCCGATACACTTGCGCTGACGCCTGATTGCGCCACTAGTCTGAACTTGAGTTCTCCCAGGACAAACGAACCGGTTACGCCTCTGCGATTGGCCCATCCGATGCGTATCTCGCCGGGTCTGTCGGTGGAGACGTCGCACACGGTTCCAGTGGGATAGGCGGCCTGGGTGAAATCGATCAGTTTGAGGATAGTCACTGGGTAATGAATTCTCACGTCCATATCGCCGAGGCTATCGACGTTGTAGACCGTTACCGGCGCCGTGACCACGCCGCCCTGTGGGCCCGTGGCCGAGGCGACGTCCAATATCGTGGCTCGCGGTCTGGGCTTTCGCGGTCCGCCTACGTTTATCAAGATCGGGCCGGCGGCGGCGCCGCTCGTTGTCCCGCCTGTTGTCCCGCCAGTGGTCCCGCCGCCGCTGGGTTTCTTGCCAACGATCGCCACGGGCGCGCCGCTTGTGTTTATGCTGGGCTGTTTCGAGACGAACCACGCGATTTCCTGTGGCGACAGGGCTCCCCTGAAGAATGCGAATTTGCCCATCTTTCCGACAAACGGCGCTCTTCGATCGGGTCGGTTTCCGATCAGGATCGGCGTAGCGACTCTCGTTGAGCCGGCGAGTCGGTTGCTGAGGACCGTTGTCGTCGCCTGCCTGCCGTTAACGTACAGCCGCACACCGCCAGGGACGCGGGATCCGTCATAAGTCGCCATCAGGTGCTGTGGGCCCTGGCCGAGCCTTGACTGTGTGCCGACGGCCAGCGTGTTTCCCCTGGCGTCGATAAGTTGAAGCAACAGGCGTCGATCCCGGATCGCCAGGTCGAAACCGCCGCCGCGGGTCGCGGGTATTGCGTTGGACGCGATCACCGCTTCGTTTGAGGTAGTCGGATAGACAGTCGCGCCGATGGAAAACGCCTCAGACTGACACGACAGCAGCGAGGCGTCCATGTGCAGGTGATTCCTGCCGTCAAACGGGAACGGCCCCGGCGCTGAACGGCGAGCCCTGCTGACCGGTCCGTGTGCTGCGGCTCCGTATCCGCGTTGGGTCATGTTTTCCGCCAGCGCGCCGCTGAATCGATCGAGGTTGTACTCGGCCTGGGTCAGCAGAGTTACTTTCATGTCCATCAGCGACTTGTTCTTGTTGGTATACATGCGAATCCCGACTTGTCGCGGCGCCAGGCCGCCCGGCGGGTTTCCGTACCTGAGGCTGAACTGGCCGGTGGAACCGCTTGTAGTGCTCTGCTTGATCGTCGAGGTGGTCGAGGAGATGAACACTTCGGCCCCGGGCACGAACTTCTTGGCGCCGCGATATCCCGAGTAAGTCAGGCCGCTGATTCGCACGCCGGGGACGACTCGTCCCGTGGCCGGGTCCCTCGGCAGACTGATATGGTAGTATCCCGGCAAGTAGTCCGGATCTCTTCTCGCGAAAAGGACGAGCGTGTCCGTCTGGCCGGCCAGCCTGGTCCAGAGCCTGTCGGCCAGGCGCCAGATTACACCCGTTTCCGGCTTGGGGTGCATGCGATTGGCCCGAACGGTTAATCGTGCGACGAACGGGCCGGCCAGCAGAGTGTGGCTGATATGAGACTGCGAGGGGTAATCGTATACGTGCTGCACCGGATGCCTCAAGGAGTTGTCTGCGTTGCTCCAGAATTCATATTGCGACTTGAGGACGGGGTCTTCATGGAAGCCGCGTCCTTTGGCCTGCATTGTTCGCCAGACGTTGAACTCCTTTGCCGCCGCCTTTGCGTCGCGGTAAAGCTCTATTGTGTAATACGCCGAGAAGAATTGATTGCCGATATATCGCCACGATTTGGACCAGCTCTTCTGCGGTTCCCTGGACTGCTGCTGGAAGTGCGGAGCGGTGAATGTCTTTGGCTTTTCCAGCGCGTTCTTGAATTCGAAATGCCTTGGTACCAGGACGGTGTGCGAGTTCTTGTCGAAACTATTTGGATTGACCGCGTCCCAGGGAGATACTCTCGCCTTCGTCTGGGCCTGACAGGAATCGCTCGGCGCGAGAATCGCCGCGGCCAGGATGATCGTGGAAATCGCAACGAGTCGTATTGCTTTTGGAAAATACATTCGCCCAATCCTTTCGGTTATGTATGTTTAATAATACTAATCGGTTGCCGACCTGCGTGCATCAGTTATTTCAGAACGGCGCCGCAAAATCCCCTCCAAGTTATTCTAGGCGTCAAACCCAGCGCCACCCTGATTTAGCGCAAAATAAAGCGGCGGGACCGGCATGATCCGATCCCGCCGCTTTGCTGAGTATGGTTGGTGCTGCTATCTGCGGCGTTTTCGCAAGACGGCAAGTCCGCCAAGGGCCAACAGGCTCAGTGTCGCCGGTTCCGGGACAGCCGAGTAGAATTCGGCCCCGCCAGGAGCCGTCGCCACTCCGAAACCGAAGTTGGCTCGCATTATTATGAAGTCCTCCAGATCGACTATGTCATCTGCGTTGAAGTCGGCCGATTCGGCGCCGGGGGCTCCTCCGAATTGGGCCACGAGATTGTGGTAGTCCGCATCGTTTACGATTCTATCTCCGTTCGTGTCGCCCGGGACCGGGGGGCCTACCGTTCTTGGATCCCACGTCGTGTCGATGATCAAGTTCGGCGTGATCTCATCGGCCACGTCGGCCCAGCTCACCAGCTTGATGTTCGAGATCGAGTGGCCGGAGTTGTTGTTGTCGTGAGCGAAGAAGACTCCGCTGGAAAACTGCCCGCCGAGGTCGGCGTTAGTCACGTCGATACCGTCAGTGTCGCTGACGGCGTCGATGCCCGCGCTGCTGTTTTCGTCGATTGTGAAGTTGAACAGGTGTGCGTTTGCCGACCCCGCGGCGTACTGGCGATCGTAGACCGCGAACTGGTCTGATCCCTGGCTGGAGGCGATAAGGTAGCCCGATCCGTCTGAACCGTAGTAGAGCGTAAGGCCCTCGATGTCGGCCGTCAGGTGGGGGCCCGAAACGCTGTCGACGGTGACTCGCCCGGCGTCCTGGATGACTCCGCCGCTGGTCTTGTAGCGGTACAGCGACGTGTTTTCTCCCGAGATGTAGATCACCTCGTTGACGTCGTCGGGGACCATGCCTTCGACTTCGCTGCTGCTGACCTGGGCCTCCCAGACCTTTGCCCCCGTGATCGATCCGGCGCTGTAGCCCAGTTCCCATTGTGCGACCGACCCGTCTTTGGAGCTGGCGATTGCGTAGTGCTTGTCCAGGCTTGACGAGTGGAACAGCGTCAGCCCGTACGGGGTGTCGCCGC
>CAYMSH010000168.1:0-12504 GCA_964392945.1 uncultured Planctomycetaceae bacterium
AATGTTTCCCGAGGTGAGGACACCTGTGGTCATTGCGGACACCCTGGTGATCTTCCTGAGCCTTGCGGTCATGATAATCGCGTGCTCAGGCAAGCTCAAACCACGCAAGCCGTTCCTTATCATGTCGGGCTTTCACATGCTGCTCGTCATTTTCGGGATAGTCCTGGGGTTTATGCTGGTTGCGAAAATCGGTCCGGACGCCGCCGCTTCTGGGGACATGGACTATGAATTGATCGCAAGACATTTTCCATGGGTCACTCCTGCCGAATGGGTGACAACCGTTATAGCGGTGCTGCTGGGGATATACGGCATAGCGGCGTACTGCAAAGCTCCGGCACAGCAAACCGCAGCGTGATTCGCAACACCGACAAGATTAGCGTATGATAGTTGTGCCCCGCGCGGAACAACGCGTCGCGATCATTAACGATATACCCGAGTGAAAGCTCGCACCATATTGGAAGGCGACAGATGAGTTTCCTGAAAAAACTGTTCGGCCGCAAATCCAGGGTCGTGACGGATCCGGACAAGATCCCCGACGCGTTCAAGCAGCAGGCCCCGGTTCTGGATGCCATCGGCGCCGAGGCCATAAGCTGCACGCCGGAAAACTGGACAAATGCGGTCCTGACGATCAGTTGCGACGGGACAAGGATAGACTACTCGCTGAAGAATCACGCCGGCCAGGGCGGAAAGGCCGTCATAAGCAGACAATTGGCCTCTCTGGCCGAGCAGCTCTACTCGCTTATGGCCTCGCAGGGGAATCGCTGGGTCAAAGCCGAACTGAGATACGATCGGGGCCCCAGCGATTGGAAGTTCAAATCAAAGTTCACATATTGAACGCCGAGAAAGAAGCAACCCCGCTGACATCGCCGGCCTGGCTATCGCCAGTCGGGATTGCCGAATCAGGAATCATCTTTCCCGGGGTTATCCGTGCTGGTAGAATTTCCCGACAACCTTAACTCTCAAACTGTGAGGAGTAATCATGCTTCGTAAGACATCATCTGTTGTTTGTGCAGTATTGGCCGCGGCGGTTCTTGTCGGATCGGCGGGCGCCGCAAAAAAGGCCCCTACCGTCGCCGCGGTTGCTGAACCGGCGATCAAGGGAACGCCGAAACATACCGTGATCGCCGCCGACGGGTCGAAGCACAAGGTCTTCAAGATTTCTCCCGAAGGAAAGATCGTCTGGGAATTCAAGGCCAATCGCTGCCACGACGCCTGGATGCTGGACAACGGAAACGTTCTGGCCACTTACCGCGGCGGAGTTATGGAGATCAGCCCGGACAAGAAAATCGTATGGAAATACGAAGTCAAAGGCGAGTGCCACGCCGCCCAGCGCCTGGCCGACGGCAACACGCTGCTTGGCGATCCGATGCGCGGGCGCCTGATCGAGGTCAACAAAGACGGCAAGATCGTCAAGGAAGTCAAACTCAAGTTCAAACGCGGCGGACACGCCCTGATGCGGCACGCACGCAAGCTGAAGAACGGAAACTACCTGGTGGCGCACCATCACAACAAGGTCATCCGCGAATACGCGGCCGACGGCAAGGTTGTCATGGAGATCAAGACCGACGCCCCGGCGTTCGCGGCGGTGCGGCTGGCAAACGGAAACACGATGTGCAGCGAGTGGTTCAAGATCAAGGAAGTCGACCCCAAAGGCAAGATCGTCTGGTCGATGACCAAGAAAGAGATCGTCAAGCAGATGGTCCCCGACGGCAAGGAAGTAGCCAAGGGCGACGCGCTGATGACCGGCATACAGGTGCTGAAGAACGGGAATATCGTGATCGCCAACTACTTCGGCCACGGCAAGGGCTCCAAAGGCGCTGTGCTGTTTGAAGTCACTCGAGACAAGAAAGTCGTCTGGCAGTTCACCAACAAGAAGGACACCGGCGGGGTCATGGGCGTTCACGTCGTAGACGCCAAGAAACCGCACCTTCGATAGCCGCGCGATAACAGATGAGTCGATACAGGCGTAAGTCAAGCAGGCGTTCGGCGACGCATCGCGGGCGATATATGCGCCGGCGAGCGGTGAAGTATCTGGCCGGCATGCTGATAGTGCTGGGACTGATCGTCGCCGATCGGATGGGCGTGTTCGGAACGTCCGGCGATCTGAATCGCGATCGAGACCGCAAGAACCGCAGCAGGAAGTATCGCCCCGGCTCGGCGGCGATCAAACGCAATTCCGCCGCGGATATGCAAACGTATCACGACAAGCTTTTCCAGGTCGTCAATGTCGTAGACGGCGACACGCTGGACCTCGGCCAGGTCGATGCTTTCATGGACAAGCCCGTCACTCGCATTCGCCTCTGGGGCGTCGATACGCCGGAGACAGTCAAGCCAAACACGCCGAGGCAGCACTTCGGACCCCAGGCCAGCGAGTTCACCGGCGGATTCTGCCTCGGCAAGACCGTTCGGATCGAACTGGTCAAGGATCGCAACACGCGAGACAAGTACGGCCGGCTCCTGGCGTATGTGTTTTCCGACCCGAACGATTACCTGAACCAATGCCTCAACGCCGAACTGATTCGACAGGGATACGGATACTACGATCCGCGGTATTATCATCCTCGAAAGGTTGAATTCGCCGAATTGCAGCGAAACGCACGCCAGGACGGCAAAGGGCTCTGGGCCGGGGCTGTCAAGAAGGATCTGCCGCGTTACTATCGAGAAGGCAAGTTCAAGCTTGGGCAATGAGCCCTATGCGACTATAATCATCGGCACAATGGCAAAATCAAAGATCAAACCGGACGGGACATGGCAATTCGAAGAAGTCCCTTGTGATTTCTGCGGGTCCAGCGATGCGGAGTTCTTGATCCAGGGCCCCGATCGCCTGCACGGGTTGCCCGGCGAATTCAAGGTCATCACCTGCAAGGAATGCTCCCTGTCGAGAACGAGCCCCAGACCTACGCTGGAGTCTCTCGGCGCGGCGTATCCCGAGCAATACGATCCGTACACCAAAGCCCGGAAATACGACCCGCCGACAGGCCTGCTGCGATGGGCCCTTGTGAACTTGCGGGACTACCCCCTGGGCGAGAAGTCATCGCCGATCGTACGAGCACTCAAAGCCCCGCTTGGGATGCGGGTCCTGAACAATCGAAGGAACCTGGGCTACCTGCCGTACGTCGGCCAGGGCAAGCTGCTGGACTTCGGCTGCGGAGCGGCCGGTTATGTAGCCAAGATGGCCGCCGCCGGCTGGGACGCACAGGGAATGGACATGTCAGCCCAGGCTGTGGCGGCCGGAAGAGAAGCCGGACTGACGATTCACCAGGGAACGCTGCCTGGCGCCGATCTGGGCGGAGCCACGTTCGACGTGGTGACGATGTGGCAGGCTATAGAACACGTACCGTCTCCCACGGCGACTCTGGAAGCGATCAGGGAAATACTCAACCCCGGCGGACTGCTGCTTGTGGTCTGCCCACAGTTGGATTCGATGGCGGCCAGGAAGTTCGGAGCCTGCTGGTACAGCTTCGACCTGCCGCGGCATCTTACGCACTTCACACGCGCGACGCTGGGCGCCCATATGGAAAAAGCCGGCTTCAAGGTTGAAAAAATGCGATCGACGGTGCGACCCTCAACGGTTCGCAAGTCGTGGGCCTACCTGGCCGACGACAGCGGTCTGGAAAAGCACATGCGCAAATCCAAATCGCGGTTCTTGACCGGTCTGTACTGCAAAATCGCGGGCCTGTCAGGCCAGGGATCGCAGATATTCTGCGTTGCATCCAAGGCCTGACAGGGCCAGCGACGTCAAAGGCGTCTATTCCTGCGGATATTCCTGTCGGCCTATCCTGGCGGCGATGGCTTCAGCCTCGTTAGCCTTGAACTTGGCGACGGCGTAGCCCCTGGAGAACTTGGCCTGAACTATCAGGCAGACCAGCAGGGCCAGGCCCGGATAACCAAGGAATCTGGCGTAGAAGAATATCTGATCGAGCATAACCGGAGTCTGCCCCAGCGCCGCATCGGCCTGCATCAGTTCGCTGAACGTGAACAAAGCTCCGCACGACAAGCTGCTGTCGAGTATCGGTCGCCACGGTATGAGCATCATCAGCAGGATCAGCGACCAGTTGAAGGCGCTCATGAATCCGGCGACGCCGCCGACGCGTTCGACAAGCGAAAGTTTCACTGCGAACATCACCATGAGCACGAGCATAAGCCCGAGGACCAGCGCGGCGAATCTCGATGCGGGCAAACCGTATTTGAGCACCAACTTGCTGATCCCGGGAACCGTCAGGTCAAGGTCATCCCACGGGTACTTCGTGGCTCCGGCCTCTGGCGTTGCGGCCGCCGTCTTGGCCTCCGCCTCGGTCTCTGTCTTTGCCGCTGTCTTGTCACCCGGCTGTGCATCCGACTTTTCATCCGGCGTGTCGGCGGCCGTCGCGACGGATTCTGACACAAACTTCGCGGCGGCCTTTTCAATCGGTTCGCCTTCGGTCTTCTCAGTGACGGGACCGCCGGCCCCGGGTTCATCGAGCAGTCTGGCGAAGTGGACTACTACAACTCCGCCGATCTGGAGCAGCAGAGCGAGTATTATCAGGCCTGCGGCAAGGTTCTTTGCCGACTTGATGGACCTGAACGCCACTGCGTATTCCGGTTTGCCTGCGTTTGATCGAATCTGTTCCATAAGAGACTCCTTTCAGTATTTACGTTTAGATTCCGCGACAATCGTCATCGCATCACGTCGGCGGCCGCTGCGAAAGCAGTCTTGGCGGCTTGTATTGTAAGGTCTACGTCGGCGTCTGTATGGGCCGCCGAGACCAGCATCGCTTCGAACTGGCTGGGGGCCAGGTAGACCCCGGCGTCAAGCATTGCGTGGAAGTAGGCGGCATGGGCCTCGGTGTCTGATTGCGACGCCGAGGCGAAGTCGGTAACCGGTCCCGGGGTGAAGAAGCAGCACATCATCGATCCGACGCGATTGAAGCATACCTTGGCTCCGATTCCTGCTTCTATCGCCGCGGCCTGCATTCCGGCGGCTATTTGTCCGGAGATATCGTCGAGTCTTGCGTAGAAGCCTTCTTCTCTGAGTCCGGTCAGCGTCGCCAGGCCGGCCGACATAGCCGCGGGATTTCCCGAAAGGGTTCCGGCCTGGTACACGTCGCCGACTGGCGCGAGTTTCTGCATGATGTCGGCCCGTCCGCCGAAGGCTCCTACCGGCATGCATCCGCCGATGATCTTGCCCAGCGTCGTCAGGTCCGGCTTGATTTCGTAGAGGCTCTGGGCTCCGCCGTAGGCTACGCGGAAACCGCTGATAACTTCGTCGAAGATCAGCAGCGCGTCATGTTCGTCACACAGGTTGCGAAGGCCCTGCAGATATCCCGGACCGGGGAGCACGACTCCCATGTTTCCGGCGATGGGCTCTACGAGCACGGCCGCGACCTGGCCGGAGTTTTCCTTGAGGATCGTTTCGACGCCGGCCAGATCATTGTAGTCGGCCAGCAGGGTCTGGGCCGCCGCTCCGGCCGGAACGCCGGGACTCGAAGGCGTTCCCAGTGTGGCCGCTCCGCTTCCGGCCGCCACGAGGAACGAATCGGAATGACCGTGGTAGCAGCCGATGCACTTGATGATCTTTTCGCGGCCTGTGAAGCCGCGAGCGAGCCTCACGGCGCTCATAACGGCTTCCGTACCGCTGGAGACGAACCGGATCTGCTCGATCGATTCGATCGCCGCTGCGACTGTCATGCCGAGCTTCGTCTCGACTTCCGTCGGCGCCCCGTACGTGGTTCCATTTCGAACGGCTTTGTTTATCGCAGTGACGACGGATTCCGGGGCGTGTCCGAGTATCGCCGGTCCGTATCCGCAGACGTAGTCAACGTACGTGTTGTCGTCGATATCCGTGATTTGCGAGCCTACGGCTTTTGCGATCACCGGCGGCGTGCCGCCGACAGCTGCAAACGCGCGGACCGGAGAGTTGACGCCGCCGACGAGGACCTTTCCGGCGTGTGCGAATGCGGCCTCGGATTTTTCGGTTCTTCGTGACATATCCTTATCAGCCCGCGAGTTACGCGAGCGTCTCCTTCGACAGTATCCTGACTGGTCTATCTGGCGACAAAGTTCACCATTCGGTTAGGCACCACGATTTCCTTGATGATTTCCTTGCCCTCAATCGCCGCGGCGACTTTGGGATCGGCTTTTGCGGCCTGGAGAATCTCGTCGTTGGAGGCGCCGGCGGCGACGGTTATGCGGCTCTTGAGCTTACCGTTTATCTGCACCGGCAGTTCTACTGAATCTACAGCCAGCATCGCTTCTTCGAACACCGGCCAGGGCTCGTAAGCCAGCGTCTTGTCGTGTCCCAGCAGGCTCCAGAGTTCTTCGCATATGTGCGGCGCCATCGGAGCCAGCAGCAGCAGGAACCGCTCGGCCTGGTCAGTGGCGATCTTGCCTGTGCGATACGCGGCGTTTACGAATTCGGTAAGCGCCGCGATGGCGGTGTTGAACTTCAGGGCCTCGTAGTCCTGTCCGACCTTTTTGATCAGCTTGTGCAACTGCCGCTCGATATCGTCGTCGCGCGCGTCGTCGATCAGCGATTCGGTCACATTTCCGTCCGAATCCTCGTCGCCGGCGATCATTCGCCAGACTCGTCTCAGGAATCGGTGCATTCCGGGAATGTCGCGCGTGTTCCACGGCTTGGAGGCGTCCAGCGGGCCCATGAACATCTCGTAGAGCCTGAACGTGTCGGCGCCGTAATCGGCGATAACATCGTCGGGATTCACAACGTTCTTGAGGCTCTTGGACATCTTCTCGACAGATTCGCTGAGCTCGGCGCCTGTGGACTTCTGAATCGGCTTGTCGCCAGAGGTGTCCAGATCATCGTATCCGACGTACACCCCGCGCGGATCGCGATAGGCGAAACTCCGGATCATGCCCTGGTTAAACAGCTTGCCGAACGGCTCGGCGACGCTGACGTGGCCCAGGTCGAACAGCACCTTGTGCCAGAATCTGGCGTACAACAGGTGCAGCACGGCGTGCTCGGCTCCGCCTATGTACAGATCTACGCCGCCCAGGGGATTGTCGTCTGACGAGCCCATCCAGTATTTTTCGATCTCCGGATCGCAGAAATCTTCGTCGTTATCGGGATCGAGATATCGCAGGTAGTACCAGCACGACCCGGCCCACTGCGGCATCGTGTTCAGTTCGCGTTTGGCCTCGGCTCCGCATGTCGGACATGCCACAGTGTTCCAGTCAACGGCTTTTCCCAGAGGGGGTTTCGGCGGCGCGTCGGGATCGTCGCTGACGGCCGGCGAGAAGTCGTCCATCTCCGGCAGTTCCAGCGGCAGATCGGCCGCGTTAAGCGGAACGCTGTGGCAGTGAGCGCAGTGGATTATCGGGAACGGCTCGCCCCAGTATCGCTGGCGCGAGAACAACCAGTCGCGAAGCTTGTAGTTCGTGGCGAAACGCCCCGCCCCGTCGGCTTCGAGTTTCTCAGTGATCTGCTTCTTGAACTCGGCGGTGGAAAGTCCGTCGTACGGCCCGGAATTGACAGCAACGCCTTCGCCGACAAATCCGCGCCAATCGACGCCGTCTCCCGGATCGACAACCTGTATGATCGGCAGCTCGAATTTCGTGGCGAACTCGAAGTCTCGCGTGTCGTGCGCCGGCACGGCCATGATCGCCCCGGTTCCGTAGCCCATCATCACGTAGTCGGCGACCCAGATCGGGATCTTCGTTTCGTTTACGGGATTAATCGCATAGGCTCCGGTGAACTGTCCGGTCTTCTCTTTGGTGTCGGCGGTGCGTTCGAGTTCTGACTTTCCGGCGGCCGCTTCGACATACGCCTCGACCGCATCGCGACAGTCGTCAGTGGTTATCGCACTGACTAAAGCGTGCTCCGGCGCCAGGACCATATAAGTAGCGCCAAACAGCGTGTCGGGACGCGTAGTGTAAACATCGATAACCTCTTCACTGCCTTCCAGCGGGAAGCTCACTTCGGCGCCTTCGGACTTACCGATCCAGTTGCGCTGCATGATCTTGACAGATTCGGGCCAGTCCAGCGCGTCAACATCGGCCAGCAGGCGATCGCAATACGCCGTGATCCGCAGCATCCATTGCTTGAGATTGCGGCGGAACACCGGATGATCGCCGCGGTCTGATCGTCCTTCGTTGGTGACTTCTTCATTGCTGAGCACCGTTCCCAGCGCCGGGCACCAGTTAACCGGGACTTCGTCTACGTACGCCAGGCGATGCGCGTCGATCACGGCCCGCTGGCGATTTTCGTCAAGATCCTCAAAGTGGACCACATCCGGCGACGTGCCGCCGATGGCGACAATATCATCACCGACGGGAGGGACCACAGCATTGTCGAACAGGTCCAGTACGAGCTGACCGCTTTCGAGATAGTCGATCAGTTCGCCGATCGGTCTTGCCGAGTTGGTCTCGGGATTGTACCAGCTATTGAACAGTTGAAGGAATATCCACTGGGTCCAGCGGTAGTACTTAACGTCTGTCGTAGCCAGGCGGCGGGACCAGTCGTACGAGAAACCGAACATCTTTATCTGGCGCTCGATGTTAGCGATATTGTCGTTAGTCGTGTCGGCCGGGTGCACGCCGTGTTCTACGGCGTACTGCTCTGCCGGCAGCCCGAACGAATCGTAACCCATCGGGTGCAGTACGTTATAACCCTTCATCCGCGCGTGGCGGCAGACTATGTCAGTTGCGGTGTATCCCTCGGGGTGTCCCACGTGCAGACCGGCTCCGCTGGGATACGGGAACATGTCAAGAACGTACATCTTGGGCTTGTCGACGAATCCTTGATCTCCGGGATTCGGCTGAACAAACGTGCTGTTTTCGTCCCAATACTTCTGCCACTTCGGTTCAATGGCGCCAAAATCATATCCCGGCATAGTCTCTCCTGCATGCGCCGCTGGGGCGCTGAACTATCTGAAAATCCCGAAAACTGCGCTTCGGGCCAATCAATTTCTACGTCACGGGCATGCGGAAGTCAAGGCGACTAAAGCGACGAACCGATCGCTGGGGCCCGGAATCGCCAACATCCGGTAATTTTCATTGTTGCCGGGCGGTGCTGTCAGGTATGCTTCGGGCAATGCATGTATCGCATACTACAGGATTGATAGTCTTCTTTGCTGTGACTCTTACGATCGCCGCGGCGGCACTGGCGTACACGCTGGCCTGGGTGGGTCGAAAACTCCAACGTAAGCCCGAACCCAAGCGATCGAAGCTGGCCAAATGGACCCGTCGGGACATACTGGCCCTGGCCGGCGGCGGAGCAGCGTGCATCGCCTGGGGAGGCATATTTGAGCCCTATCGCCTGGAAGTCACCCGCACGAGAATCATTACAACGAAACTACGCGGCGCAACCAGACCGGTGCGGATCGTGCAGATTTCGGACATGCACTGCGATCCGACGCTGCGTAACGAACCGAAACTGCCAGGGGTAATCGCGGGCCTCAAGCCCGACGTGATCGTATATACCGGCGATTCGATAAACTCCCCCGAAGGCCTGCCCAACTTTCGCCGCTGCCTTACCGAGATCGCCGAGATCGCCCCAGTTTACGCAGTCCGCGGCAACTGGGACGTTCGAATAAGAGTGCTGCCCGACTATTTCTACGACATCGAAAACGTAACGGAACTCAACGGGACCAACAAACGCGTAGAAGCAGCCGGCACGCACCTGTGGGTCTGCGGCGCGGCGGTCATGGACGGTCTCAGGCAGGACCAGAGGAACGATCTGCTGGCCCTGGCCACGGATGTTCCCAAAGAGGATTTCAAGCTCTTCCTGTACCACTACCCCGACCTGGTCTATTCCCTGGCCGATCTAGGCGTAGATCTGCACTGTGCCGGCCACACTCACGGCGGCCAGGTCGCCATGCCGTTCTATGGAGCGTTGTTGACCGCCTCGAGATACGGAAAGCGATTCGAGGCGGGCCTTTATCCCATCGAGAGAAAGAAACCCGAACCGAACATGCACCTGTACGTAAATCGAGGCATAGGCATGGAAGGCGACGCCCCGAGAGTACGCTTCTGGTGCCGCCCCGAAGTAAGCCTGATCGAACTGGTCGGGCAAGAGGCCGAAACCCAACGCTCGACATGACGCCGCATGAAGGGGCCTGGCACGTATGTTCCACACAACGATCACTGCCGCCGCGCCGGTCTGGGCTTTCTGCCTGGGAGGATTCGTACTGGCCGCAGTCCTGCTGCTGTTGTCGCTGAGAGCCGGAGCCAGGGGTAGATTCATTGACAACCTGCCGACGTCCAAGACCGCCGGGGTCTTCATTGGGGTCGTGGAGATCAAGGGCTCGGCCGAATCGGAACAGCCCCTGGTCTCATACCTGACCGCAATCCCGTGTGTCTACTACAGATGGAGCGTAGAAGAACGCTGGTCTCGAACTGTCACCGAGACATACACAGACAGCAAGGGAAACACCAAGACGCGAACACGAACCGAATCCGGATGGACAACAGTCGCCAGCGGAAGCGACGATCAACTGTTTTACCTGGAGGACGACTGCGGCGTGATCCGCGTGAACCCCGCTCGGGCCAGCATACACGGCGCCTGCGTGTTCGATCGGCGGTCCTATCCCGGCGACGGATTGTACTACCACAAAGGACCCTCCGGCTCGGTTAGCGACTCCGACCATGTCCGCCAGTTCACCGAACACGCCATACCGCTGCACGATCAGCTCTATATCATCGGACACGCCCGGGAACGCGCCGACGTAGTCGCCGCCGAGATCGCCCATGACGAAAGCTCGCCAATGTACCTGATATCCACACGAACTGAAAAACAGATAAGTTCCGGCTACAAATGGCAATTCCGGCTGCTTGGGATATTCGCTCTGGTTTTCGCCGTCGCGGGACAAGTGATCGCCGACGTGAATCTCTCAATTGATCCCGCCTCACGGATCGCCTGGTATTTCGCCCTGGCCGCGGCGGCCGGCGGAGTCTGGGCCGCGGGGTGGATATGGATGGTCTACAACAGTATGGCCGACCTGAAGAACCGCGTGCGACAGGGCTGGAGCAACGTAGATGTGCAACTCAAACGCAGACATGACCTGATCCCCCAACTGGTTCGTGTCGTAGAAGGCCTGAAAGATCACGAACGCACCGTTCACGAGTCGCTGGCGCTGCTGCGAAGCCAGACCGCAGTGACACGCCCGGGCGAGCCCGGACCGGACCCCCAAGGCTGCGCAAGAGCACTGATCGCTATTCGAGAGGCATACCCGCAATTGAAAACTAGCAAGGCGTTTGGGAGTCTCCAGCAGAAACTGGTGGAAACCGAACAACGAATCGCGCTGGCCCGAACGTACTTTAACGAGATTGCCGCACACTACAACATACGCCTGGGGGTGATCCCAGACCGATACGTAGCCCAGATGGGCGGCATGAAGCCCCAAGCGTACATCACGGCCGAGGATTTTGAGCGTGCCGAAGTGCGAGTCAACCTTAGTCGACAACAGCCGGTTGAATCGAAGCCCTGATCTCGATATAGTGCCTGCATGCAACGAGTCAGAGTGAAAATTGAAGGTCTTCTTGATCCTACTACCGCCGTCAAAGTCGCCCAGATGGGCGCCGACGCGATAGGTATGGTCTTCGCCGAATCCCCGCGTCGGATCGCCCCAGAACTGGCTCGCGCGATTACCGATACGCTTCCGCCATGGGTGGCGACAATAGGCGTATTCGTAAACGAAGATCCCAACGTAATTAACCGCGTTGTCGAGAAATCCCGGATAGGTTACGTTCAACTCCACGGCGACGAAGACCCCGACATTGTCGCCAAGATCGACGCGCCATGCATAAAGGCGTTTCGCATACGCGACGAGAACTGGCTGGCCGAAGTGCGAAACTGGGTAGCAGCGGCCTCGGCTCCGTCGAACCTGGCCGCAGTGCTGCTGGACGCCTACGATTCGAAAGTCCGAGGCGGCAGCGGGCAGCGATTCAACTGGGACATGGTCGCCGACGCACGCGCCGCCGGAGCAATGGCCGGAATCGATCCGGTGATACTCGCCGGCGGCCTGGACGCATCGTGCGTCTCGCGTGCGATCGATCTGGTCCAGCCCTGGGCCGTCGACGTAGCCAGCGGAGTCGAAAGCGCCCCAGGCGTCAAAGACATGCGCAAGATCGAAGACTTCATCCGCGCAACGCGAGAGGGCGACGAACTGAGCACAAACTTCTGGCTCTAGTCGCCGCCCTGTCCCGATCCCGCCCTGTTTCCGCGCCTACCACGTGTAGTCTACGGTGTAGGTGATCTTGACTTCCTTGTCAGGCTCGACCTTCACATCAAACGCGATGTTGCGTGAATCAAGCTTTGTGAACTCGTGCGTTTTTGCGGTGATCTTCCAGTTCGCCCAGCGGTACAGGGGCTCTTTGCAGCGAACGGTGACAGCTTCTTTCTTGTGGTTGCGAATCTTGATTTCGACAGTCTCCTGGATCCAGTGGCGCGAGCTTTCCACGCGGAAATTCGTTTGCTTTCGCTCGCCAACGATGTCAAACGCGTTGCCGATTCGCAGCGACAGTTTTTCGTCCTTCGGCGTGTGGTCGATTTTCTCTTCGCCGATGAACTCC
>CAYMSH010000169.1:0-12457 GCA_964392945.1 uncultured Planctomycetaceae bacterium
ACAAGCGCTACACGATTGCTCCGCCCGCGCTACAGTTTTACTTCGCCCTTTACACTCCGGCGGCTTGGACAGTCGCCGTCTCCAACATCGGCGAGGCCGACTGACCTGCGATGTTGTTGATCGCCGAAGGCGCCGAAGTCTTAACCGCAGCTTGCCCGCGCTGATTGGATTCCTGTGACAAGACGGCGAATCGATTGATCGAAACACCGTTGACGCCCGGTGCGGAAATCGCCGACTGCTGGGCGGAAGTGTTCCGGATATTCAATTTGCTGTCGGTGGAAACACCGGCGCTGGCCCCGGCCAGACGATCTGCGATATTCACCTGCGTGTCGGCCGGCGGCATCCGACCGGGAGCGGATTGCTTAAGGGTCTGGCCCCCTGCTGCGGCTGCGACCGCGGCTTGGAGGTCCATCGCTGCCTTTACTGGTGAAGCCTCCTGGGAGCCTGTTGCGATCGGCGGCCTGGCGGCTTTGGCCAGTGTTGCGTTCTTGTCGGACGCAGCGCGGGCGGAAACCGCAGCAGCGGACGCCTTCAGCAAGGCGTTCGGATCGGAGGTAACGCTCGTCGCTGAATGGATCATGTCGGCGAGCCTGGAAGGCATTGCTGTCGAATCGCCTGAAACCGGCTCGGCGATCGCCGCGGCGGGCTTAGGTCCGATCAATCGCGATGCCTGCGATTCACCCGGCACGCCAGTCTTCGCATTCGCCGCGTCGAGTACGCCGCTGTGTTCTGTTTGTCCGGCGGCCTGGAGGATTGTCGCGAAGACAGCCGCCGCGCCCCTCGGGGCCGACTGGGGATTCTGCTCAATATCAATGCTCTTGTCGGCCAGGACAACATGCTCGCCATGCCGCTTGAGCTTGGGGTCTTCTTGTCGTACGGTCTTTCGGCTGGCGGCTCGTCCGGCGATATTCTCCGGGCGCGAGACGCCCCTGTCGGCGGGTCCTTCGGCACGTTGGGCCTGGGGCGCTTTTCGCCCTGACGGCTTGGCGGCGGCCTTTGGCGGCGTCATCAAATTGGCTAGCTGTGCATTCATAATTACAGGCCGGACGTACCGGCTATATTGCCCTGAACTTATGCAATCGCCATGCCAATGCCGCCATAAACTGCCGCTGCTCAACCATAACACGCTACCCTGAAATCATTTACATCAACCGCCCGAGAGGGCAGCATCCCGAATGTCTTAGCCGCTGAACCGCGCAATCCGGAACATTCTTCCGCCGGACCGGAAGAACCTGCCGGGTAAACCCCATTTTTTCGCCTCGCATCACATACGCCTTAGAGCCAGCTGGGTAAAGTTTCGCACTGTGCGTGTCGATACGCTCTGTAGAGTTTTTAGCGCACCGAAACGAAAGGCGCCTCGCATGACGACCCGCCGCCAAAACCAGCGTAGCTTCGTCCCCGCTGTGATGATCGCCGCGATAACCGTGTTGATTTGTCAGTCGTCGAGAGCACAAAGCGACGTTCAGCTCGGCGGTATCTATTACCAGGTTCAGTACGCAAACGGGTCAGTGGCCGATCTGCCGCTGATTCCCGATACGAGCAAAGGCGTCAAGAGCGTGCTCCGCATCGCTACAGTCGGATCCGAGCCGAATGCCCCGCGCAAAGCCAGGATTCTCTCGACGAGAACCGGCGTCACGTCGCCGGCCGATCCGGGCCGGACCTATCGCACGCAACTTATGTGGAACTCTCAGGCCTGGGTCGGCAGCGCCGCAGACCGCACTCAGCGATTCGCCAAAGTGCTCAGTACTTCTGACATTCGCATCAGGGCCGATCGCAAAGTTCGCCCCGGACGCAGACACCCCCTGCTTGAGTCGCTGCATCAATTACAGAACCGACGCGCGTTCTGGCGACTGGCGGCGATCGACGTCGAAGCGAAAATGTTCGAGCACGCCGGAACGCCGCACGCGGGAAAGAAGCGATGGGACTTAGCGGCGGTGCAAGGCGTCCGGCGCCGTATCGATGATTCGATCGGGCGGCACAGAAAAGCCCTGACCAGACTCAACAAGCAGGGAAAACTGGGCAAGCGGTTCAAACTCAAGGACTACAAACCCGTCAAGTTCGGCGGTCCGACGGGAAAAGTTGTCGTATCGAAGCCGGAGGGGCTCTGGAAGACCGCGGCCGGAATAGCGGTTGCCATAAGCAAGCCCAGCGTCCCGGCCCATCGCCTTCAGGTCTGGGCCGCGTCAATCGAGCGAGGGCGTCGAACCTATCACGTGACGATGGCCCACGCCGAGGCCGGAACGTTCGGCGCATTCCACTACGTGGCCTATTGCGATTCGACTGGCGATGGTCTTCCCGACACCCCGATAGCCCGATCGGCGATGGCCCTCTCGGCCAGATCGGGCCAATGGACCGCATGGTCCTTCACCACGAACGCCGAAAGGGTTTTCATCGGCCACGCCTGGCACGGGGCCGACACGGCGATCTACTGCCGGCGATCGTCCGGGTCCGGTTGGCGTGAGTTGGGGCGACATGCCTTCACGGCGCCGAACATCGAGACGCTTCCGAGGCGGGTTTCAGGCCCCTGGGTCAGCAACTTGCGCGTCTATTGCACTCCGGCGCCGCTCGCCCCGACGACAAAACCGACTCCAGCGACACCCTGAACGCACCGATCACCTGGTGACGTTAACTACTATAGCCGGCACTTCTGATATGCTTCCCCGGGAACCTTGCTGGTACTTGGCGGCGTAACGATCGCGCGAACTACAACCGCGATCTGCTTTGGCGACATCGGCTACAGTCACGTAGACAGTATCGGCGCGCCTACCCCGCGCAGGACGGGGTATGTGAACCATTGCACGAGTTTGCTCATTCGTATCTGATGGGCGTTTTTCAGACATATCATCCCTCGGGCGCACTCTTTTGCGCGCTGGCGCAGAATACGGTCTGCGGACATCTCAACAGCTCGGATATCGAGCCTGAAAACACCGCAACCGCTGCACTATCAGTGGGAGTCTACGATACGAATTCAGGCTCGCCAAAAGCCGCCCCGACGCCGGAGTGTGATCTTTCTATTGACACGAACCCAAGACCCGATAGGATCATGCGTGGAGACGCCGTTTGAACAAGACAGAGGACGACGAAAAGGGCCGCCGGAGCCCCCGATACAGGTTGAGTCATGACCGAAAGACTATTCAGCACGTTTCAGATCGCCCAACTGCTGGGCGCCACACTGGAAGTAGTTAACCAGTGGATCGACAGCGGAGCGCTGAGCCCCTGCCGCATGCCGGACGGTACCGTCCAGATCACTGAATCGGCGCTGGTCAGCTTCCTGACCGGGCAGGGAATCGATCTGGGCCAACTGCTGGCCGGCGTCGAGGAATCGGAACCGGCGACAAGCAGCAAAGCATTACCCCTCCGGCAGCCCGAACCGGCGAAGCCCGAGCCGAGCGACGAGAGTCCCTGGGAAGCGGTCCTGGGCGAGGCTATCCGGCGCGGGGCCCACAGCATACACATAACGCCGCGCCGCGATCGGGTCACGCTGCAAATGCGAATCGACGGGCGACTGCAGGGCGAATCCGATTTCGGTTCGCATCTGGACGATGACGCCAAGCGACAGATAGTCAGGAACGTGCTCGATCCGGCCGATCCGAGTATCGATCCCGGTGCACTGGCCAGACCCCTGAATTCGGAGTCCGCGCACAAAATCGACGGCCGGGACATTACGCTCGGCGTATCGGCGATCCCGACGGTCCACGGCGCCAAACTCGTGATTCGCCTGCCGCAGCCGGCCGCGGACCTGGAAATGCTGGGATTGAGCCGGACCGCACAATCCCGCCTGGCCCAACTGCTCAGAGCCGACGGCCTGATCGTAGTCTCGGCGAAACGCAGAATCGGAAGAGATGCGATCCTCGGCGCCATGCTGCAGACCGCCGACACGAACAACGCCGGCATAATCGCCGTCGGAGACTTCGCCGCTCCGGCGTCGGACAACGCGAGCCTCCTGCGCATCGAAAGCGCCGCGGGGCTGACATATTCGACAGCCACTGCCGGAATAGAACACCAGGACGCCGACACGATCGTACTTGGCGAACTCCGCGATCCGATCACGACGAGAAACACATTCGAAGCCGCGCATGACGGAGCACTCGTCATCGCCGGGACCAACGTAGTTTCGACCGGCGAAGTCATAGCAGAACTGCGGTCCATGGGTCTTGAGGACTGGCCGCTTGGCGCCACGCTGAAGGCCGTCGTCGAACAGATCGCAGTGCCTGTGCTCTGCGAACACTGCAGAACCCGCAAAGATGATTCGTCTCCCTATGAACCCAAAGGATGCGATCGCTGCGGCCGGAGCGGATGGTCCGGCAGAACGATCCTGAGCGGAATAGTGTTTATCGAAGACCGGTTGGCCCAACTGGTGCGAAACGGCGAATCGATCGCGAAGATCAAGTCGGCCATCGCCGAAGCGCACCCCGAGTCGTTGGCCCGCATCGCACAAGACGCAGTCGATACCGGCATAACAACCGAGGCGCAAGTAGCCCACGTTTTGTGCCCCAGCGCCGACTGAGACTACATCGATAGATGCACATATCACTTGACCGGTGCGGGGCCGGCCGTTGCCAATCGGTAGCAGAACGTGGCGGTCCGGCCGCGAGCACGCCAACCGGTCTTATGGCAAATTACCGGCCAGACGGGAACCGGAGCCATGTCGCAAATCCCCAAATCCAGTCCAGAAAAACATGGATTTCAGGCCGGAACTAAGTTTTTTTGTCAAAATGCCGCAGATCGGTGAATTCCCATCTCGTTTTTGTAAGTGATTACATGTATACGGGTTCGGACGACTTACCCGGCAGCCATACTCGGAAAACTCGGATAACTTACAATTATTTCGGCAAAAAAACCAAAATGGAGCCGGAATGGGGTTGACAGGTGGGGCATCTTATACATAATATACCTTACGTTGTTCAGCTGGTCTCCCCCCGCCAGCTGAAACCCAAGCAAGCTTGGCCTCCCCCTGCCAGGCTTGCTCTTTTTTTTGTCCCTGCCGAATCCGGACCTATACACTTGGGGCGCGTTGACTACGAAACCCGCATCTGCGCCGGACTATTTCTTTGTGTTCTTCTTCTTTCGACCAGGCCGCCGCGGCGTGGAAACGGAGTCCGACTACCTTGAGAGAATCGCAGCATGATCGCATGTTGTTGATTCGGGTGTGAGGTTTACTTACCGGGTTTCATCGTGTCTTTGGTAATACCCGGCCAGTCGTCGGTGCGGAACGGCGAGGCCGGCAGGCCTTCGGTGTTGTAGAGACTGGCGGCTGGATTAGCGCTCCAGGCGTAACGAACGGCGACGGGCTTCGGCACCTTGTCACTGTAGACGAAGATGCTGTAGCGACTGTCGCCATTGGTCCCGGCGACGGCGATTTCAGCGTTAGCCCAGACGAATTTCTTGTCGGCCCCGGCTATGGCGAAGCCGGTGAGTTTTCCGCCGGCGCCCTTTGAGATCAGCCCGCCGCCGACGTTATCGAATTTCAGCATCGCCCTTGCGTGCAGGACTTTCATCGAGCGGAGTGTGGGGCCTGAGTGAACTATTTCCTGGCGGTACGCCACTTTCCCCGCCGACAGCGCCAGACGTTTTCCAACATCCTGTTTGTTGCGAGGATGGATGTTGCCGGCCTCTCCGATATCGATGATCACGGCCTGTCCGGTGTTCGGCAGCGACAGGGTCATCGATTGGGCTTCCCGCAGTTCGGCCCAGTAGTCGTCTGTCGGGTTCTTGGCCCTTCCGCGGAAGTTGGCCAGTTGCACCCAGAGGAACGGGAAGTCGCCCTGGCCCCACGCCTTTCGCCAGTTGTTGATCATCAGCGGGAACAGCGTGCGATACTGGTATGCCCGTTTGGCGTTCGACTCGCCCTGGTACCAGATGGCGCCGCGAATCGCATACGGGATCAGCGGCGCGATCATCCCGTTATACAGGTTGCCCGGGCGATGCTGCGTGGTTAGCGGGTTCATCGCCGCACGGGGAGCTTTCACTCGGCGGCGTCTGATGATTTTGCCGGCCCTTTTGGCGTCGGATACGCGTTTGGTCTCGGCCCTGATCGCGGCTTTGTGAGCGGCGAGTTGTTTCTTGCGTGCAGCGTCGTACTTGGCCTGGCTGAATGTTGCGATCTTCTTGTCCCACCAGGTGATGATCTCCTTGGCCTCCGGACAGGCCTTCACTGTAGCCGGATCGGTCCATGCTTCAACGCGCGTGCCGCCCCAGGAAGTATTGATCAGGCCAACAGGAACCTTCATCTTCTTGTGCAGGGCTCGACCGAAGTAGTATCCGACCGCCGAGAAGCCGGGAACGGTTTCCGGGCTGCAGAGCACCCACTTGCCTTCGCAGTCGGCCTGGGTGTCCGGAGTCGATTTCCGAGTGACGGCAAACAGGCGGATATTCGGAAACTTGGCGGCCGCGATCTCCTTGTCGGCGTTGTTCGAACTGCGAACACTCCACGACATGTTCGACTGTCCCGAGCAGACCCACACCTCGCCGACGAGAATACTCTTGACGGTCTTCGTCTCGTCGCCGGCTTTGACAACCATCTTGCAGAGCATTCCCGCAGGTTTGATCTTGCCCAGCTTCACGACCCACTTGCCGTTCTTGTCGGCTTTCGTCGACGCTCCTACGCTGGCGGCCGCGGCGTTGACTGTCCCGTCGACGACTTGGTCCAACGATCCTTCGAGCGAGACCGAGACGTCCTGGCCGGGCTTGGCCCAGCCCCAGATCGGAACCTCCTTGTCAACCTGGATCACCATGTTGTCGGAGATGATTGACGGGAGCTTGAGCTCAGCGGCCGCGGGAGCAACAAGAGCGACCAGACAAAGAATGATAACGATTCCGCCGCGTCGAAGAGTCATGATAATCTCCTGTGTTTGGGGTGGAATATCCGGTGTGTATAATCGATCCGAACAGGTTTGAAAATACCCAATCAGCGGTCCGCTGGCAAAGATAATTCGGCGTCGCCGCCTGGCGGTCTGACACAACACGGAAATCAGGCCAGGCGTCCCTCGACCCTTGTGCAGCCCTACCGGCCGAACCTATCTCATACCGGCGGTTGATTCAGCTTATCAAGGGCCGGCGAGTAGCCTGCATCAGCGGCCTTTCGGTACCACTCTTGTGCCTCGGTCTCGTCCTGGGCGGCGCCCTTTCCTTTGGCAAGGCAGTTGCCCAATTCGTATTGGGCCGGGCCGTAATCGTCGGCCGCGGCCCGGCGGTACCACTCGATCGCCTCGGCGTAATCCTGGGATACGCCTTTGCCCATGGCATGACATCTGCCGAGTTCATACTGTGCGGGGCTATAGCCGTCTTCGGCGCCCCTTCGGTACCACTGGACCGCCTCGGCAATATCTCGGGCAACACCTTTGCCCTTGGCGTAGCAGTTACCCAGTTCGTACAGGGCCGGGCGATAACCGTCTTCGGCGGCCCTTTTGTACCACTGGATCGCCTGGGCGTTATCTCGCAGAACGCCTTTGCCCGCAGCATAGCAACCAGCAAGTTCGTATTGGGCGACGGTATAACCGTCTTCGGCGGCCCTTCGGTACAACTCCGCCGCCCGGTCGTGATCCTGCAGAACGCCGTTGCCGGCAGCATAGTGATCGGCCAGTTTGGATTGAGCCCAGGCGTCGCCACAGTCTGCTCGTTCCATTATGTTGCGAAGTTCCGGCGAAATCTCCGTTGCCGGCGGCTTCGGTTGTGAAACTGTCTCAGCCGCAACGGCTTCTTGCCCGGCAGCGACGCCGGGGACATCTGTTTGCGCCTCGGAATCGCGAGAAAGGATAGCCTCTACACACAACCGCAGATCATGAATTCTCGCTTCCATCGGAGGGGTCAACGCGTCAAGCCAGTGAGTTGTTCCCAGGAAATAGGCCAGATCCGGCGACGCCTCAACATCCTCTGTTCTAAACGGGACGATCACGGCATCCTTCTTCACCGCAAGCTCGACCTCACGCATAACGTGCTTCGAGGTGTTTGCTCGACCTGAAAGGACAAGCACCATCACGCGACAATCGCTTATGGCGTTGAATATCGAGCTGGCCCATGTCGCACCCGGCAAAATATCCCGGGGCGCCACCCAACAACGAATGCCGTGAGACTCGAGAATCGCACACACAGCGTCCGCCATCGCCTTGTCAGCAGAAGAGTGCGAAACAAAAACGTGATTTCTCATGATGCCGGGCCCACTTGCTTGAATTATCAGTTTTCAGGAATTACAGTTCCCGGACAATATATCGTAAGCGATGCTCTGTTCAGATCATCAAGCTACATCGACACCACACAACTGTCAATGCACAAACCCATCATTGGTCATTTCAGGGTTAACCGCGATCGCATGATCGCAGCGACGATGCGATGCGATCGCGGCGGGGAATTCGCCCTTGGTGGTTGTCGTTTGGCGAGAGTTGGAGTAGATTATCGCGATTGCACCGTTAGCGGGAATCCGGAGTAGAAATGAGAACTTTGACATTGTCCCTGACTGTTGTGCTGGCGTTATCGGCGTTCGCCCCTGCCGCCGGGCCCGGCAAGATCAAGGGCGCCAGGATCCAGGACAATGTCATCGAGCTTGAAGACGGCGAGTTGAGCGTGCGGATATTGATCGCCCGGCAACCGACGGGTTGACTATTGTCGCACTGTCGCAGTTTGATTAGAGTGTAAGAATCACGCCAATAATTGGAAGCCCGAGGAGTACAGCATGACCAATCGCAGATCGTTCCTGAAGACCGCAGGCATAGCCGCCGCGGGATTGATGATCCCCCGCGCAACCCTCGGCCAGGCGGCGAAGCCCGATCGCCTGAATGTCGTCCTGATCATGGTTGACGATCTGGGCTACCACGATCTGAGCTGCTACGGGCATCCCAAGATCAAAACGCCGGTGATCGATCAACTCGCCAAAGACGGAATCCGTCTTACCAGCTTCTACGCCGGAGCCACGGTCTGCACACCGTCGCGAATGGCGCTGCTGACGGGCGCCTACCCCAGCCGCGTCGGATGGAAGAAAGGCGTCGTGGGCTACATGATCAACAGGAACGAAGGGCTGAGCCCCAAGGCGCTGACGATGGCTGAAGTCTTCAAGACCGCCGGATACAAGACCGGGATGTGCGGCAAGTGGCACCTCGGCGACAAGAAACCGTTCCTGCCGCACCGCCAGGGATTCGACTCAACTTACTACATCAACAAATCCAACAACCAGACCAAGGAACTGTGGCGAGACGACGAACTGCTGGAGAAACCATTCAAGAACCCGCTGCTGACCGAGCAGTTCACCAGCGAGTCGATCAAGTTCATCAAGGCCAACAAGGACAATCCGTTCTTCCTGTACATCCCGTACACCGCCCCGCATTTCCCGGTCCAGCCGCATCCGAAGTGGAAAGGCAAATCGGCGTTCGGAAAGTACGGCGACGTAGTCGAGGAACTCGACTCGCGAATCGGCGACATCCTCAAAACGCTCCAGGCCGAAAAACTCGACAGGAACACGATCGTCGTGTTCATGTCGGACAACGGGCCCGAGCCGGGAACGAAGGAGTCGCTGGCCAAGCCCTATCGCGGGCGGAAGTGGTCAGCCCTCGAAGGCGGAACGCGCGTGCCGTGCATCTTCCGCTTACCGGGCGTTGTTCGGCCCGGGCGCGAAAGCAAAGCGATAATCGCCGCAATCGACATGCTGCCGACGTTGAGCGGCGCGTGCGGAATCGACCTGAAGAGCATCTCGAAGGGCTCGCCGGTAATCGACGGCGTGAACGTGTGGGATACTATTATCGGCAAGAGAGGCGCCGAACACGCGCGCAAGGACCTGCTGTACTGGCACGGATCTCAGGGTTTCCAGGCGATCCGAGTAGGCGACTGGAAACTGTTCCTCGATCGCAGGGGCGCCCGACTGAAGACAAAAGGCAAAGGTCCGGTGCTGTTCAATCTCGCCGACGACATTGAAGAAACCACTGACGTAAGCGCCGAACACCCCGAGCGAGTCAAGGCAATGGAAGCGTTGGCGAAAAGACGCCTGGCCGAGATAGACGCCAGCGTAATCCCGATGGGCAAGGATGGATAGACCCAGGCGTTTCTCTCGATTTCGGGTTTGAATTCCCGTCAGCTCCGGCTTGTCAGGAGCCGCCTGCCTGGGCCTTGATGTACTCTTTGATATTCTCGGCTTCCTGCTTTTCCCAGCCGAGGCGCTGGTTGTGGATCTTCATGTACAGCTTGGCGTCTTCGGGCTTCATCCCTTCGGTCCACGAGCCCGAGTGCGGCAGGGCGAGATCTATCCAGCAGGCGATTTTGTCCATCTCCTCGCGCGTCATTTTGACCTTTTCATGTCCTTTGCCCAGAAGTGCGACAAGCGGGCTTTTTGACGAACCGCAGGAGTACGGCGGCAGGAGAGTTGGGATGGACCAGCGACCGATCCAGTTTAAGTACTTCGACTTCTCGGCGATAACGCCGAGCCGCTGGCTGGTGTCGTTGGCCGGCCCGCGAGCACGATCCTTCGAAATAAGCTCGTGATACGCCCGGTTCCAGTTCTTCCGCGCCGCATTGTCCCAGACCGGTTCTGAGGTCAGGTTCGGCGGATCGGTCTTCCCGCCTTTGTGGCATTTAACGCACTTGGCGTCGAAGATCGGCTGGATCATTTTCGGGAAGCTGAAGCCCTTGTTCGATATGTCGTAGAACGGTACGAGCGGTTTGACGCCTTTCTTCATCGCCATCGTGACGGCGGTCTTGCCGGAACCGGCCTGGTTCTTATCCTCGTGACAGCCGATACAGCCGAACCGTTCGCCGGGCATGAGGGTCGACCAGGAACGCATACTCTGTGCGACATGCCCCTTTTCGTCGATCGCCTGGAAGTAGACCGGCGTGCGCGCCGGGACTTCGAACGCCGCCGACCCGTCGGAGTAGACCGGAGCCTCGCCAAGCACGATCTTCACGTCCCACGCCGCTAAGTCGCTGATCGTAGAAGGCCCGTGCTTGCGCCCGATATCCGTGGCCATGAAGTCCAGCGCAACGACGCGCACCTTCTTTATCGATCCGCGCTTTACGCCCTTGAGCCCGGGCCCGTGATAGATGTCCTGAATCGTGTAGACGCCGGTCTTCTTGCGCCAGTCGATCGGGTAGGCCGGCATGGGCGGACGCTTCCTCGGCGCCAGCGGGATCGGCTGGTTGCAGGAAATACCACGGTCCGAGGCCAGCAGGACTCGCTTGCCGTCGATGTTCATGAAGTATACACCGAATCGCCTGGCCCCCTGCGGCCGGAACGTGACGAGATAGTTCTTCTCGTCCAGCGGATAGGGATACTGCCACTGATCGCCGCGCTGTCCGTAGCGATCGATCTTTATCACGCCTTTGCCTTCAAGCGATTCGATCGGCGCCACGAGCGTAACCCCGCTGGTCTCCTGGCGGCCCTTTGACGGATCGATAATCGCCAGCTTGCCGCGCTGATGGGTGTGGTGTCCCGACAGAACGGCGAGCACTTTTCTCGTGCCGGGTATACCGCGTGCGTGGAGAATCGTTGTCGGGAAGTACGAATTGTTACCGTAAAACTCGGTCTGCTGGGCTCCGTTGGGATACATGCGGAACAGCGGCTGGGGATAGATCTGCCCGCGATCGTTGTACTCCCATCGCGTGTATGTCACCAGCCCGGTAGTCGGGTGCACCTGCGGGTAGTTGCTGTGGACCTGGTCGAACCCGACGCGCCGCATGTGCTTGCCGTCCTTGTTCATCAGGTACATGTTGCACACGCTTACGTGCCAGCAGTCAACATTCTGAATGCATCGCGTCGAGCTGAACATGATGTCGCCATTGGGCAGGTAGATCCCCTCGTAGTCGGCGAAACCCAGCCCGAACGTGAGCTGGCGAACCTTTCTAGTAGCCGCATCCATCTCGTAGAGGTGATAGTCGTCGGCGCGGGCCGACTTCTTCCACGAAAAGAGTATCCGCTTGCCGTCGAACGAAACATCCGGATCGCGGAACACGCCGTCGTTGTCTTCGAGCAGAGTTGTAACCTTCGTGGCGTAATCGTCGCCGATCTCCAGCAGGCAGAGGCTCGATCCGCCTTTGAAGTTGAACTCCTTCACTCTTCCGGAGGGATTGAGAGTATCTTCGTTGCTCACGGCATCGGTGTAGGCGTAGTGCGACCCGCCCATATCAAAATGCTTGGTGAAGACAATGCGTTTTATCTTGTCCATGTGCGGCGCCAGCAGCTTTTTGATATCCGCCTGCTGCGGCTTCGGCTCTACAGACTGCGGCGCCGCTTTGGATTTGGGGAATTTGGCGGGCGCTTCGGACACGAAGAAACCGTCGAAGTTGACATTACCCCCGTCTTTCAGCGACCGAATCTCCAG
The DNA here is from genome assembly GCA_964392945.1 of uncultured Planctomycetaceae bacterium. Lineage (GTDB taxonomy): Bacteria > Planctomycetota > Phycisphaerae > SM23-33 > SM23-33 > BS750m-G57. The sequence continues at coordinate 12,297 of CAYMSH010000169.1, forward strand.
CGCGTGGGCCCCCGCCGCCATCGCCGGCAGCTCAACCTGGGCAAGTCGCCATCCGGAGGATTTGAATCCCCAGTCACCGGTAGACTGCAGCGGAAGACGGACGGCGTTTCCGTCGCAGACGATCTCCACGCTCGCCGGGCCGCGCATTGCCCGGGCGTATT
>CAYMSH010000170.1:0-12430 GCA_964392945.1 uncultured Planctomycetaceae bacterium
TCACGACGTGCTGCTAAGAATCCTCACCGGATAATCCCACATGCGATAGCCCTGGAGGTGCGTGCCGCCGCCGTCAACATTCTCGAGGAATCGGCCGATGAACTCCGACCAGGGGCTGCGATCGTACAGCCGCACCGGCGCCGTGCGGAAGATGTTGCCCACGCGCAGATCTATCAGGTCGGCGCAGTAGTCCATCGCGAACCCCGCCTGCTTTCGCCAACTGTACTGGCTGGCCGGTTCGATCGCGCCCGTGCCGGCCCCGAAGCGGTCGAGATACTCGCCGTCCCTGAGGATATGCTCGTGCATCTCGGCGAAATCCCTGCACATCCGCCAGGCCGGAGCGAACAGATCGTAAACTCCGCTGGTCTGCGTCGGGTCAAAGTCGGTTGGTTCATTCTGAAGATTCTGATCGACTTGTGTCATTCGACTACTCCATGTTCGAGTTAGCTTGGGTTCTGTGGTTAACCGCCGTTACTGATTACTGATCACTGGCCGTTCAAACCGCTCCGTAGGCGACGATCTCGATGTTCTTGCTCTTGCTGCGATTCACGAAGAAGTATCTCAAGGCGTCCGGGATGTGTTCGAACTCCTGCGGGTCGGCCGGCTGGTCGATCCATATCCCGTTAACGCGCCTGTTGTGGTATCCCTGCATCGCCTTGACGAAGGCGCGATTGTTATCCGTGGCAACGAATCGCAATCTCGCTTGCCCAGACGCCGGCGCCAACGCCGCGCGAACCATGGCGATCCCGTTCTGCACGTTCCGCAACTTCGGCGAAGTCACGCACGTACACGGAATGCCCCAGCGCCTGAACTCATCAACGTTGGATCGGCCGGTCTGGTCATTCCTGCTCCGCCCGGCCGGGTCGCAATACGTCGCGACAACACGCTGAAGCTTGTGAGCCAAAATGTATTCGGCGTGCTGCTTCAAGCGGCCCTGCTCGGCTCGGTACGTATCCAGCAGATACGCTCGTCCTGCGGCGTCCTGGCCGATCCAGAGGCAGACGAACACGCCGAGGCCCCAGTCGATCACTCGATATATCTTCAACTCCGCAGGCACGTCCTGGGGCCTGCAGCCGTGGACCAGCGGGTCGAATTCCGGGTACACCGCCCCTTCGGCGCTGGGACGCTGGCAGAGGAACTCGGCGGCCCAGGTGCGCCGGCTGACTTTTCGGTACGCCTTGATCGCATCGTCTATCCGGTAGAACCCTTCGGCCTCGGCGGCGATCCCAATCGCCCGGTCCTCGTCGCCGTGGAATTCGCGCCCCTTGGTCCTGCAAGCCGGCTCGAGCGGACAACTCTCACAACCCCGACCCTCATCGTGGCGATCGACCGGGCAACGCTCGATCGACTCCCACATGTTCCACTTGTGCAGCGAAACGCCGTTTTCGGGGCAGCCTTCGATCAGCCGGTTCATCGCCCCGTCGGCCCGATGCCAGGTCGACGTATAGACCGTCCGGCCGGGAAGTCCCGCCCCAGAAGCGATCATACCGACCGCCGCCGAGTCGATATCCGGATCGATCTCGTCGAATTCATCTTCGTACAGGCGATGGACTTTCCCGCCGCGAACTTTCTTCTGCGAGGCCGCGAGTATCTCGAACTTCCCGCCGCCAACATGCGTCAGCAGGCGCTTAACGCCTCCGCTTAGACGATAAGCCAGCGGCCCGCTGCACCAGCGACGCCAGTATTCATAAAGGTTCAACGCCTGGTCCTGGCTGCCTGAAAGCACACGCGCCTGCAGACCGTCGCAATGCATGAACTCCAGCGCCGCCAGGATCGAAGCACCGATCGTCTTACCGCCCGATCGCGAAGACCACGCCGCCACATCCTTATGAGGATTAAAAAACGCATCGGCCACAAAACGAAACGGCGTAGACTGCCCCGCCGTAAAAGCCCTGCAAGGCAAGCTCAAACCAAACGCATAACGAATCAACACGCGCAACTCATCAACACTCCCAGGCGCACCGCAATTCTGAATCCGCCCGCCCTGACCAAATCGATTCAACTCAACCATATCCAAGTCTCTCACCGTTACCGTTACCGTTGCCGTTTCCGTTGCAGTTGCCGTTGCCGTTGCCGTTGCCGTCGCCGTCGCCAATTGCCAACTGCCAACTGCCAATTGCCAGCCGTCCTCCCTCTTCCATAAACTTACTTACTGGCGAGCGACGCCGCTTTTGAGACGCAAAAATCAGATTTCCGCAAAAAAACTTTCGGCAGCGCCGCAACTGGCTGCTATGCAAAGACTTGCCCCGGGAGGTTTTTGCAGATCGTCGGAGTCGCCGCCGTCTGGGCCGCGATCAAGGGCGACCGACAAACGGTTCGACAACATCACTCTTGCACGCCCAAACGCCGCAGACATCTGCGAAATAGTTGGCTAACAACGGATCAATCTATACAATCCCCATAGATGTAGGCCGAACCAGCCAGGGGCAAAGCACAGTATTCGGGCGCCCCAACCGGCGGCTTACTTCAACAGCGTTTTATCCAGCGTCGCTACGCGACAGAGGATAAAACCCTTAACGTTCGGCTAAGAAGATATGCGCTGGCTCACACAGGTCTTTGTCATGACCATTCTTAGCTGTGATTCGCGCAACCCACCTAGACTCGGAAATTGAGATGAACGACACAGAGATGATTTCAGCACTCAAAGGATTCCTGGCCGACGGCTACCCCAACATCTCAATCCGAATCGAGCCTTGGAGAGACGAACCAAGTCGTGATGCGATATACTTCGAGCATGAGAAGTTTGCCGTGCTGTATCCGATGCAGCGATACCACTACCTAATCCATTCGATTCCTGAGGATTTCTACGCCCAGCATCTATCGGAGGCTGTCTGGGTAGAGTTGGCGCCGGGCGAATCCATCGAGGACCTCCAGTATCCCGACGAAGAACTAATAGAGAGTATTTCCCCCGATGTAATGAGATCGCTTCGGGGCTCAGGATTCTTTGCTGGCCTGGACGATCTGATGAGCCCAATCGACGAGACGGTTGAGCCAGAGGTCTGCCATGGCGACTTCCGGCATGCGAAGCGAGTCCTTGCCGAGAAGGGCTTCGGAGAGCGGAACGGAATAGACGAGGTATTCGACATCTGTCATGTCCTGATGGCTCAGGGCGGCTACTGCGATTGTGAGGTCCTTTACAACGTATCTGACGAGAATCGATTGAAGGCAGACTACTGGAAGAAGCGGGCCGAGAATCAAGAAGCCGAACAAGGCGGTGGTGGCAATCGCGACCATCGTCACTAGTTCGCTTCGCTCCTAACACGTCCTTTCCACGCTGCCACACCTACGATGTTAGAAGGGAAAACATGAATCCAGGTATAGCCGTATACATTTGCATTGAAGCGATGGTGACAGCGTATGTTGTTTACCTCTTCTTCCAAATGGGCCGTAATCGTGTCGAACGGTATGCCGCGATGAGGAAACAGTTCTCATCAATACTGTCCTTTATGGATTCGTCAAAGGTCTGTTATGGCCTCGCGGCGGCAATGGGCGTCTTTCTGGTGTTTCGTGTGGCCGAGCAGCTTTCGAGACATGGCGCCTTCTAACAAGACGCCCCGGCGGATCCCAATGTGCGCCGGGACCGCTGAGGCGAGACGTTTGAGGAGAGAATAGTGAACGAGCAAATTACACGACGCAGCTTCATCCAATTCGCCGCCGCATCTGCGGCCGCGAGTTTGATCCCGTCAGTCGGACATGCAAGAGAGCCCGCCGATCGTCCCAATATTGTAATATTCTTCCTCGACGACAGCGGCTATGGCGATTTCGCCCACAACGGCAACCCGACCATTCGCACGCCGAATATCTCAAAGCTTATGCGTGACGGCGTGAACTTCACGCAGTTTCACGTTACTTCACCGGCGTGCAGCGCTTCACGCTATTCACTATTGACCGGCCGTTATCCCGGGCGATCGGGCCTGGGCTCATGGGTAATCGGCCCGAGTGCGAAACGTCATATTCATCCAAAAGAAATCACGCTGGCCGAAGGGTTGAGAAAACGCGGTTACAAGACGGGCATATACGGCAAGTGGCATCTCGGCAGCCCCAACAAGAACAACGGCTTATCTCCGGACACCCTGCCGCTGGCTCATGGTTTTGACGAGTGGATAGGCACCAACGTGTCCCATGACTACGGCAACGCGATGCTGATGAAGTCAGATCCCGCGGGAACGGATCCGATCAAGGGCTATTCCGTTATCGCCAGGAAACTTCCCTCAAAACACAAGACGTGCGCCTCGCTGACAGGACGCTATGCAGAGGCGGCCGCCGCGTTCATCGAGAAGAACAAGAACAATCCGTTCTTCGTCTATATTCCGATCAATATGCCCCACCTCGGCATTCACGCCAGCGAGAAGTTCCTGGGCAAATCCAGGCGAGGCCTGCTGGGCGATGTCATGGAGGAGATTGACCACAGCGTAGGACAGGTCCGAAAGACCCTCGAGGAAAACGGTCTTTCGAAGAACACGCTGATCATATTCTCTTCGGATAACGGGCCGTGGATACGCTTTAGAAACACCGCCCGCAGCAAGTACGGTGAAGCTCGTATGCACGTCGGTTACGCCACGCCGTTCCGTGACGGCAAGGGCTCCACGTGGGACGGCGGACACCGCGTTCCGGGAATATTCTGCTGGCCGGGGGCAATAGCGCCCAATTCAGTCGAACAATCCCCCGTAAGCACGTTGGACATATTGCCCACACTGTTCGCACTCGCCGGCGCGGAGATCCCCAAGGACCGATCCATTGACGGGCGGGACATACGACCGTACTTGATGCCCAGGAAGTACAAGAAGAAAGTGCCGCCCTTCGAGTTCTACTATTCGGCTTCCGACAACAAACCTTCTGCGGTTCGCATCGGGCCATGGAAGATGCATATCCGCATATCATCACAGACAGGAAACAACTACGGGTTCAAGGCGTCCCGCGAGACTCCCCTGCTGTTCCAGGTCGAGCAGGACCTCGGCGAGCGAATCGATCGAGCAAAAGAACAGAAGGCCCTTGTCGAGAACATGACAAAGAAGCTGAACGCCTTTGAAGCCCAGGTGGAAAAAGAAGGCTCCTTCTGGGACGCTCAATAATGGCGACACGAACGTTCGCAGTTGCCGGCCGAACATCTGCTGATTGAGGAAGATGCTATGAGCAAGAACGTGATATGCCTGACGATTCTCGCTGTCGTTGCGGCGATCGCCTTACCCGCGTTCGCCGAAGATACCCGCGGCGAGAAGCAAGCCCGGGCCATTTTGATTCCCACGTTCCACTGCATCAGCGTTTACTGGTCACCGGCTGGCGGCGGCGATAAGCGCAAAGTGCTTGTCAAGTACCGTCGCATGGGTCAACAACGCTGGCGTATGGGTCTTCCGCTGCGATACAATCCCGTTAACACTCCCGAATGCAAGGCCGACTACCGCGGCAGCCTCGTGAATCTTACGCCGGGGACGACTTACCAGATCGCCCTGGCCCTCGAAGGGACCGACGAGCGCACCGAATGCACGGGAACCACGTGGACCGAGGAATTCCCCGCGAAATCCGAAGTGAAGCTCTCGGATCGCAAGACCACGCTCAACGTAGACAAATCCGGCAAGCCGGGCGCCTATGTGGTGTATGACGGCAAGGGCTGCACCATCGATACCGGCAACAGGGACGATGTCGGCATCGCCGTGCGCGCCAGCTACGTGATCCTGCGAGGCTTTACCATAAGAAACGTGAAGGAACATGGGATCCGGCTGTTTAGCGGCCACCATATCGTTATCGAGGACTGCGACATCAGCAAATGGGGCAGCGAAAGCGAAAAGGGATGGGGCAAGAACTACCAGGCCTGCGTCTTCAGCAACAACCGGGACCTCCGCGCGGTGGTCATCCAGCGTTGCAGGATGCACCACCCTACGTGGGACACCAACAGTTGGGCCGAGAAACACCTAAAGTCCACGCATCCCAGGGGCCCACAGACCATTGCGTTCTGGGAGTCGGCGGGCAATCACGTGATCCGGTACAACGAGTGTTTCTCCGACAAGGATCACTACTTCAACGATGGCATGGGCGCCGGAAAAAACGGCGGGCATCGCGGGTTCCCCGGCGCCGACAGCGACATCTACTGCAACTACGTAGCCAACTGCTGGGACGACGGCATAGAGGCCGAGGGCGGCGATCAGAACGTGCGCATCTGGGGCAACTACATCGAGGACGTGCTGATCCCCATCGCCAACGCGGCGACTTCGATCGGGCCGCTATACGTCTGGCGGAACGTCTCGGGGCGATGCTACAGCCCGCCGAAAAGCAGTTGGAACATGACTCACGGACCGTTTATCAAGATGGGCTACGCCGGCGGCGACAAGTGGATGACCGGCCACATGTACATCTTCAACAATACGATCTTCCAGGAAAACGACAACGGCGCCGGCGGGCTGGGCGGCGGCGGCAGGATCATCAAGCACTGCACGACGCGAAACAACATTCTCCACGTACGGAAGACCGATCGTCGCAGTATCGCCGTCAGCCGCGGACATATCGACAACGACTTCGATCATGATCTGACCTCGGCGGCGTTTCCCGAGAAGCACGAGAAACACGGACTGAAAGGCTCGCCGCGGTACGTGCACGGCGCCGGGTTCGACAGTAAGACCCGAACCGGCGTATTCCAACTGGCCTCTGGCGGCAAGGGAGTTGACGCCGCAGCGATCATCCCGAATTTCTGCGAACCGATCAACGGCAACAAACCGGACCTCGGCGCCCACGAATCCGGAACGCCAAAAATGCGTTTCGGCGTAAAAGCCAAATTCATCCCGCCCGGCACAGTGAAGACGGTTCGATAGCGCCGACAAGGCCAGAGCCGCTACGCTCGCTATTTTATGTTCTAAGGGCTGCCCCCCACGCCACGCTATCCTCTCCTGCGACGCAGCAGCACCAATCCGCCCAAGGCCAGCAGCGACATTGTCGCCGGCTCGGGAACGGCGCCGAGTGCGAAAGGCGAGAAGCTGTCGGTCAAGACCGTAATCGTGTTGGCGTCCAGATCCTGAGAAACCTTCGTGAGGCCTTCCCAACTGTCGGGGCCCGTACGGTGCCAAACTATCAACTGTTCCTCCAGAATGTCGCCAAGGGTCGTGTCGTCGTAGGCGAACGTAAGCGTGGCTGTGCCCTCGAACGTACCGTCAAAGGTGATGTCCCAGAACTGCATAGGATCGCTGAACATGTGGAACTCCGATCCCTGTCGCTCGGCTTCAGTCAGATCATACCATGACGAGGTCTTGTAGTCGGCCTGGATCACACCAGCGCCCGTAACGTTGGGGACAGTGTACTCAAAACCGCCCGCTCCGCCGGCGCCGCCGCCATTGCAGCTGCCGCTCTGGTTGACGCCCGTGGGAACGTAGTCGGCGTTGGGACGATCAATCGTCTCGATCCGAATGGCGCCGGCATTGGCGCTGAGCCATCCTGAATACCATCCTCCCAGAGCCGAGTGATAGGATGCGAGCCTACCGCCGCCGGAATTGACAGGGCTGCGAGCCCAGAAATAAGACGCCGGTTCGGGGGAAAAGGCCGGCGTAGCCACGATCCAGTACTTCGCTCCCGGAGTCATTTCATAGCCGTTAGCCACGGTGAACGTCGTCACGCCTCCATTGCTGGTCGTGTAGTTGTGACCGGTGTTGATGACCTGCAGCTTGCTCGCCGGAGCCCCGGGGCCTCCAAGGTCCGAGTACAGGGACAACTCAATCGTACCGTTGTGGTAAGCTGCGTTGTTCTGCTTGGAGATTGCCACCGTCACCTTCGACAGAATGTGGGAGGCGGATTGCAGAATGAACGGCGAGGCCAGTTGGCTGCCCGCTGTCATTCCTCCCTGGCTTTGCATGTTGAAGTTCTGATATACGTTGTCAGTGCTGTCTCCCGGCCCGAACCCATTGTAAACAATTTCATCTCCAACGGCCGAACCGGCGAGCACTATTGTGACAAATAGAAGAATACAAGAAAGTGAGAACAGATACGAATTGCGCCTTGGAATTGACAACATAACACTGCTCCTTACTTCTCCGTGAGACTATATGAGAATCCGAACCTACGAGCGAATAGGGCTGCGCTCAAGCGAACGTACGAGCGAGCACGATAGTCTCCTCCTGCGGCAAACTGCTAAACCACCTTTTACAGAGCAACACAATTGTACGTCGATTCGGGCAAAACGCAAGCACAAACTACAATATTTCTACAAGAAGTCACAACGAGTGTTCTGTGCGAAATTGTCCATACGCAAGCCGCGTCAAACACATTCACTCACATCGTCACTTGTAACAACTGCAGTATGCATATATTACGGGATTTCTTCGCATTGGTCGGTTACAGTCCGGATAAGCCGTACTCCTTTTCCGCAGCAGCGTGTACTCCATATATAAACAACTGTCGCCTTATATGGATTGCCAGGTGCGATTCGGATACCTCCGCCCTGGTCGCACATGAGCATGAGAATACGAGCAGTCATCAGGGGCCCGCATTCTGTTCCGAAGCAGACGGTTAGAACCCCGAGACATCAGCCTGACTGGCAAGCGGCCGAGGTCATTTGTGCCCTGACGATTGGCTCCAGATGCTAATCTTGATAATCGATCGCCCATGGCGTATCCTCGCGGCGTCAGGATGCGGGCTGACGAATGCGAACACCAGGCGCCCTTCAGGAAGTGATATGGAGTTTACAGAGTACAAAGGTTCCGAGCGAGAGTTCGCCAGGTTGGGGCAAGTGGCCTACGATGATGATTGGGTTCTCGTTCTGGACGGCGACACTATCGTTCATGAAATCCCCCGCGGCACGATCATGTCAGCCGGCGTCGAAACTCGCTCCTCATTCAAGCATCCGGTTATCGGCATGCTGCTTGGCGGAGTTCTTGTCGGGGCCCCGATATCGGCGTTCCTGGGCGACCCTCTTGGCATAAAACCGGTGATCCTCTATGACCCGATGCACGTGTTCATGACCGGCTTCCTGGTCTTCCTCGGGGTCTGTCTCTACTTCCCGGCGATCTCGAACAAGAAGATAGACTGGCTGGTCATCAACACTGAGCACGGTGAACGCACGTTCCCGCTGAAATGCGAATTGGAAGATGAACTCGCCGAGTTCCTGCTGCAGTTAGGCACGGCAGAACTGTAATCCGGAAGCGACTGACACCGACATATCCGACCCTGGTTGTAAGGCGCCAGCGGCTAATCGAACCACTCATCATCCGGATCGTGCGGCGGTATCACGGTGACCAGCACGCGGAGCTTGCCGATCGCGCGATGGCGACACAGCGGTTTGATCAGGATGCCGGTCCCGGGCTTCACGTCGATCAGTTCACCGTCGAGCTCCATCTGGCCTTCACCTTCGAGCACGTAATACGTCTCGGTGATCTTCTTGTGATAGTGCACGCGAGAGTCTTCGGCGATATTCACCAAGTGCTGGCTCACAGTCGTATTGTCCGGACTGAGGAAGCCCCTGCGAGTATCGCCGCATGGACAACGGACCGGATTGATCTCATCTATTTGTTCAACGATGTAGTTACTCATGGCCGCATGCTACACATGCGGCATGGCAATTGGCAATAGTCAATTGGCAATTGGTAATTGGTAATTGGTGACGGCGAGAGACACCGACAAACGACGGGGCTTGCCAGGACCGGCGAGCGAGTCGATAATACTGGTCTCGTACACATGGAGACTTGATATGCACAAGACATTGAAGCGTTTGGGGCTTTGCGGGATTGCCATAATACTCGCCATAGCGGCGTTTGTCGCCCCGGTCCATGCCGCAGAGAAGATGCTGATCGAAGGATTTGACGGCAAATTCGATATCACCAAGCTCAAGACGCAAGACGCGAAAGTCGCCCTGGCCAAAGGCGCCCTGCGGATCGATCTAGGCCACAGGAGCCCCTGGCCTGGGATTACTCTCGTCGCGCCGAAAGGCAGGTGGGACCTGTCGGCGTGGTCGTCGCTCACAATCGATGTGCGGAACGTTGGAACTGCGGAAGTCACACTGCACTGCCGCGTCGACAACCCCCGAGCCGACGGGCGGAATAATTGCAATACGTTCAATATCACTCTCGCTCCTGGCAAGAGCGGAAAGCTGGTTGGCGACTTCACCCGCACGACTGCCCAGAGCGTAAAGCTGGTGGGCATGCGGGGATATCCCCCTGGAGCCGGGGCGAGCACACCAGGGACGAGCGCGCCAGGGGCGATCAACCTGCAAAACGTCACGCAGATGCTGATTTTCGTCAGAAAATCCAACACCGACCATTCGGTAATCATCGACAACATAACCGCAACCAACCCGTACACAGCGCCGAAATCGCCAAAGAAGTTCCTGCCGATGATCGATGAGTTCGGCCAGTACATGCACCGCGATTGGCCCGGAAAGACCAAGTCGATCAAGGATTTCGCAACTAACGCCGCGGCCGAGGCCAAAGATCTCGCTGCGAATCCTGGCCCGAAAAATCGAAATGAATTCGGCGGATGGACCGGCGGCCCGCAGCTCGAGGCTACCGGCTGGTTCCGCACGGCGAAACACGCCGGCAAATGGTGGCTCGTCGACCCCAAGGGCAAACTGTTCTGGTCCCACGGGATCGACTGCGTTCATGCTTATACCGCCACCCCGATCTCCGATCGCGAGCACTACTTTCGCAACCTGCCGGACGCCAAGTCCATGTTCTCGAAATACTACGGCAAGGGTTCGTGGGCTCCACACGGATACTACAAGGACCACAGCCCGTATCGCACATACGACTTCGCCAGCGCCAACCTGCGGCGAAAGTACGATGACAGATGGGACAGGATATTCGCAGCCAAAACGCACGCGCGCCTGCGAAGTTGGGGCATGAACACGATCGCCAACTGGTCAGACGCGAAAGTATACCTGATGCGGAAGACGCCGTACGTCGGAACGATCCACGCCAACACCCCGAAAATGGAGGGGTCCAAGGGCTACTGGGGCAAGTTCCACGATGTATTCGATCCGCGGTTCGCCGAGGCGATCGCCAAGCGTATGGCCCGCGAGAAGGGCAAATCCGCAGGCGATCCGATGTGCATCGGATACTTCGTTGACAATGAACTGGCCTGGGGCAATGACGTGTCGCTGTCGATGGCGGCGTTGTCCAGCGGACCGAACCAACCGGCGAAGAAAGCGTTCATCGCGGACCTGAAGGCCAAGTACTCGACTATCGACAAGCTCAACGCGGCCTGGGCTACGAAGCATGAATCGTGGACCGCCCTGTTGACGTCGCGGACCGTGCCGGACAAGACCAAAGCTCGAGCCGACCTGACGGCGTTCTATACGAAGACCGCCGAAACGTATTTCAGAATCGTCCGCGATTCGGTCAAGAAGATCGCCCCGAATCAGCTTTATCTCGGCTGCCGATTCGCCTGGGTGAACGATCTTGCCGCAAAAGCCGCGAGCAAGTACTGCGACGTGGTCTGCTACAACCAGTACAAGTACAGCGTTAAGAATCTCCGCATGCCAGGCCGGATCGACAAACCGATCGTAATCGGCGAGTTCCATTTCGGGGCGCTCGATCGCGGAATGTTCCACACCGGCCTGCGGAAGGCCCGCAACCAGAAGCATCGGGCCGAACTGTACGAGTCGTACGTTCGCGGCGCGTTGCGAAATCCGCTGATCGTCGGGACGCACTGGTTCCAGTACAAGGACCAGGCCACTACCGGGCGCGGCGACGGCGAAAACTACCAGATCGGTTTCCTGGACATCTGCGACACGCCGTATCCCGAGATAATCCAAGCCGCCCGTTCGATCGGCCGCGACATGTACGAATATCGCCTTAAGCCCACGCCAATGAAGAAGTAATAATTATGGCAAGGCGTGCTTGACTGGCGGGCCTGCAGCGTGTGATACTGTCGCCCTGATCGGAACGGACCGATCGGCAGCGCAAGTAAAAACGTCAGATCAACCGAAAGGATCCAGGGATGAAAAACGTACTGCTTACAGTGCTCATGGTGGCCGCTGTCACCTTCGTGATGGGATGCGGCGACGGTTCAGAGAATGGAACGGGCCAGAAGATCACGGGTTGGCCCCTGAAAATCGGCGGAACCTACAAAGGCAAAATATTCGCCGGAGCGAAGATCAACTACCCCGGCAAGACCACGTTCAAGACCGCGGGCGGCGCGCTTAGCGGCGTGTACGAATTGATCGACGGCGACGAGAAAGTCACCGGCACGCTGAGCGATTTCAAAGCCACGACAAAGAACACGCTGACCTGCACCTGGACCGACAAGAACGGCTCGGGCGGTTTCACCCTGACCTTCTCAGACGACCTGTCGAGCTTCACTGGCAAGTGGACCAACGAAGAAGGTAAAGGCGGCGGAGCCTGGAACGGCAAGAAGTAGCATCCCGAACTGCCATTGGCTTCAAGTCGGTCGCGGACCCGGTCCGCGGCCGATTCTTTTTTTCGCCGCTGCGGATCGCCACAGGACACAAACCCACCAC
>CAYMSH010000171.1:0-10478 GCA_964392945.1 uncultured Planctomycetaceae bacterium
CGCACCGAGCTACACGCTCAGCGGCGACGGGCTTACCGTGTATGACAACGTCACCGATCTTACCTGGACCCAGAGCCCCGACTTTGACGACGACGGCGACATAGACGCCGCCGACAAGTTCACCTACGATCAGGCGGTTGCCTACGCGGCCACGCTGAACGCGGCTAACTTCGGCGGCTTTGACGACTGGCGCCTGCCGGACATCAAGGAGATATACTCGCTTATCGACTTCAGCGGCGAAGATCCCAGCGGATATAACGGGACCAGCACCGCGGGACTCGTCCCGTTTATCGACACCGACTACTTCGACTTCGGTTACGGCGACACGACCGCCGGCGAGCGGATCATCGACTCCCAGATGGCCTCCAGCACGCTGTACGTCGGCAACACCGGCAACGACGGCGGCAGGACGATGTTCGGCGTGAACTTCGCCGACGGAAGGATCAAAGGCTACGGGCTCACGCTGGCCGGGTCGGACAAAACGTTCTACGCATACTACGTTCGCGGCAATACCGACTACGGCGACAACGATTTCGCCGACAACGCAGACGGCACGATCACCGATTCGGCCACCGGCCTGATGTGGTCCCAAAACGACAGCGCCGCCGGGCTGAACTGGGAAGACGCCCTGGCGTGGGTCCAGCAGAAGAACGCCGAAAACTACCTGGGCTACAGCGACTGGCGCATGCCGGATGTCAAGGAGCTGCAGAGCATAGTGGACTACACTCGCTCCCCGCAGACTACCGGCTCGGCGGCGATCGATCCGCTGTTTAATATCACGAGCATCACGATCGAGGACGGATCGACTGACTGGCCTCACTTCTGGAGCGGAACGACTCACGCTAACTATCAGGGCGGCGGACAGAGCGCCTCGTACGTCGCGTTCGGCGAGGCGATGGGCAACATGAACGGTAACTGGATCGACGTGCACGGCGCCGGCGCCCAGCGCAGCGACCCGAAAGACGGCGACCCGGCCGACTACCCCACGGGCCACGGTCCGCAGGGCGACGCGATCCGGATTTTCAACTATGTGCGACTCGTTCGCGACGCGAACGTTGTGGTCAATGACGATCCTGTCGCCGACGCCGGCGGCCCGTACGCTGTTGAAACCGACGTTCCGGTCCTGCTGGACGGATCGGGCTCCAGCGATTCGGACGGAACTATCGTCAGCTACCAGTGGGACCTGGACAATGACGGTCAGTACGACGACGCCGTCGGCGCCACGGCGAGCTTTGAATCCGCGACGACAGGGGCGTTCATAGTTGGATTGAAAGTTACCGACGACGGAGGGGCCGAAGACATCGACACCACAGTGGTTAACGTCACGCCGGCGGGATGGACCGGCGTGGCGTTTGTCGATGCCGACAACGATTCGCAAACGCAGGACGGGCTTTCCTGGCAGACGGCTTTTGCCGGCGTGCAGGCGGGGCTCGACCTGGCGACGGCGGCCGGCGGAGGACAGGTCTGGGTCGCCCAAGGCGTCTACACGCCGACGGGAACGTCGGATCGCGGAGTTTCCTTCGAGTTGCAGTCGGGCGTTGATCTGTACGGCGGGTTCGAAGGCGACGAAGACGATCTGGCCCAGCGAGACCTGACTGCGTTTGAAACCGTACTCAGCGGAGATATCGGGGTCGAAGGCGACGCCCATGATAACAGCCGTCATGTTGTGATCGGAGCCGACGGGGCGCTGCTGGACGGCTTTACAATAACCGGCGGTCGGGCCGACGAACTTGGCGGCGGAGGCGTTTGGAATCACCAGGCCTCGCCGACGATCAGGAACACCGTCATCAGCGACAACTACGCCGAAAAAGGCGGCGGGATGTACAACAGCGCCGGCAGCTCGCCGACGATCACCAATGTCGTGCTGGCGGGCAACACCGCAGCGACCAGCGGCGGGGCGATCGCCAATGAAGACGGCAGCTCGCCGACGATCACCAACGCGACGATCGCCGGCAACTTCGCAGGCGACCAGGGTGCGGGAATCCACCAGGGTTCCTACGATCCGGATACCGGCTCGCCGAGCAATCCCGTGCTGATAAACACGATCGTCTGGGGCAACGAGATCGGATCTGTCGGACCGGCGGCGATCAGCAGTTGGCACCTCGGCGGTTTCACGGCGAACTTCTGCCTGGTTGGCGTCGATCCGCTGTTCGCCGACGCGCAGGCGGGGGATTTCACGCTCACCGCAGGTTCGCCCGCGATTGATGCGGCCGACGGAAGCTCAGCGCCGGCCGGCGATATCCAGGGCGCTGCGCGGTACGACGATCCGATCGCCGACTCCGGCTCGGGAACGCCGAGCTACGCCGACATGGGCGCATACGAATACCAGGGCATAGTCGCTCCGGTAACGGTCCAGAGCGTTGAGATAAACTCCGGTGCAGCCCAGCGTTCGAGCATCGATTCGATCGCACTTACGCTCAGCGGACCGGCGACGCTGCAGGTCGGTTCGCTGTCGCTGCACAACGATGCGACAGGCGAAGATTTCGCGCTGGACGCGGTCCCGTTCGAGGCGGTCGGCAACACGTGGGACACTTCGGGCCTTGCGCTGAGCGACGGCCCGTACACCGCGACGCTCGACGACCCGGGAGCCGAGGTCCACCAGTTCGCGTTCCATGTTTTGACATGCGACATGGACGGCGACGCTGCAGTCGGCGACGGCGACCTCGATATTCTCATAGGCCAGTTCGGACTGAGCGGAAGCAACCTGGCCGGCGATCTGAACAAAGACGGATTCGTGGGCCTCGGCGACTTTGTGGCGTTACGGGAGAACTTCGGAAACACGCTGCCGGCGCCAGCCCCGATTCCGGCCGCCGCCGCGGCTCCGAATGTCGGTATCTTATCCGAGTCGGTCCCGGCGACTTATCAAGACCAGCGGCCGGTGATCGACGTTTCTTCGGCGCCGACGGCATTGACGTCGCCGGAAGTCGACTTTGTCGACCCTCTGGCGACGCTGTACGGCGCATCGGATTCGGATACGTCAGGTTCGACCGCAACGCCGCAACTCGCCGCGACGGGCTCGTACGATCTGCGCCCGCTGAGCGACGATCAGCCCGCCGATTCGGACGATGACCTGCTGAGCGACATCCTGGCCGAGGCGGAGCTTCTCATCCCGCTGTCGGCGTAGAAACCAAAACAAACGAATAATCTGCAATGTCTCTCCTCAGGGCTTGGACGGTTCGGAGCTCGTTGCTCCGTCGGATTCACAAACGTGATTGTCAGCCGAGACCGTCAAGTCCGACAATACCCGGTCGCCAGGTTCGCACAGCAAACCCAAGCGACAAGACCACGCGGATTATCAACCTCAGGCGAGTCCAACAACCCGGACTCGCCTGATTTTCAGCATCGAACCATCCTCCAAACCCGCCGGACCGGCGTGTGCTCCAGCCGCCGTCAACCCCTTAGTTTCGCACGCATGTCGCAGCGTCACAGATGCGATAGGTGTGACACCTCCCATTCAGGCCTCAGTCCAGCGTAAGGACGATCACCAGCGAGGAAACCGCACCCCGCCATTCCTCTCTAACCCCAAAGATAAACACCAGTTGCATCCCCCTTGATTTGCGAGGCTACCCATGGTGCGGAAAAGTCGTACCGCTTATGCGTGTACAGCGGGAGGCTGTGACAGGTGTGACACAATTGTGACATGCCTGCCGCGGCGCCGAGGCCGTGCGGATCGGCCGCGCCGGGCCTCCTGACCTGGCGGCTGATCGGCATCCTGGTCCGGGGGCCGGCGCGGGCCGGGCCCTAGAATCCTCTGACGCTCTTGAGCCAGCGGATCATCTTGGCCGGCGCGTCGGCCTCGCCTCGGCCGCCGTCGCCGATTACGTCGTGGGACCAGTCGGCCGTCGAGCGGTAGGTGTACTTCTTCAACTCGGCCTGGGCTTCGGCGGCTCGCGAGCCGGGATGCGGATTGGCTCCGAACACGCCGGCTCGCTTGAGCCCGGCGGTTCGTACGGCGTTGGCTTCGGTCTGGAGCTTTGTGATACGCGCCGTCAGGTCGGCGAACTCCTTTCCGGCTTCGATGCGTTTGCGGTCTTCGTCGCGGGCGGTCCGGGCGGCTTTGTCTGCGGCCAGGCGCTTGGCTTCGGCTTTTGTGTAGGCTTCAGATGAGCGATGGCGATTCTCGATTCGCCTCCGCTCTGCGCTCAAGGCGTCCTGCTTCTGGCGCATGGATTTATCCAGGCGGCCGAGCTGCGGGTGCGACTTCTCAAGCTTGGTCGTCGTGTCGCGAAGGTCCTTGCGGAGCTGGGCGATTTGGGCCTCGTTCTTCTTCCGCCTGGGGCTGGAGTTGATCTTCTTGCCCAGCAGTTTGCGGGACGAATCGCTGGCGTCCTTCTGGGTCCTGCTGGCCTTTTGCCATTTCGGATCGGACCGCCTCCTGGCGTCAATCAGGCGTCTGTGCTGGTCCTGCAGAGCCCTTCGTTTCTTGTGGTCCTTTTCCTTGTCGGCCTGGTCCTTGAGTTTCTTGACCTCTGGAAGCCGGGCGATCGCCTCTTCGGCTTCTGTGCGGGCCTTACCGGCTAGATCTCGTCTGGCGTCGAGCGCCTTGAGTTCGGGGTCCTGGCGGATTTCGTTTTCGATCTCCCGCCGACGAGTCTCACAGGTCTTGATCTCCTTGTTGATCTTGGCGCACTGGGCGCTTTCCCTGATCTCGCGACGGATGGCGTCGATCTTCTTTCGCATATCTTGAATATCCTTCTCGCCGGCGGCCCGCTCGGGAAGGTCCTTGTACTCGTTCTGCATCTTGCGATCGAGAGCCCGCTTATCGTCCGAGGCCTGTTTGGCCCGGGCTTCGAGATCCTTGAGCTTTGCGGACTTGACTTTGTAGAGGTCCGATTTCTGACGGCTCAACTGCTTGATCTGGCCCTGGATATTTCCGTATTTGCCGGCGGTCAGTTCGCCTTCGGCCGCCGATCGGCGAGCTGCCCAGTCGTCGTGAAGCTTCTGGTCTTCGGGAGACCAGAGCGGGGTTTGAGTCAGTGCTGCCGGAGCGGATCCCAACGCTTCGAAGTCGGCGTGGACCTTGCGGTAGATTCGGAAGTGATCGATCTTGCCGGCGAAGAAATCCTTGCCGCCGCGTCGGCATGCTATGAAGTTGCCTTCGGCCCGATCGCCGATGAACACCTCGCGGGGGCTGAACGCAAACGCCTTTTTGGCGGCGGGTTTTCCGTCGATGAATATAGCCGCGGTCTTGCCGTTCATTTCAACTCGCACCGTCACCCATCTGCCCGTGGGAATCGCGCTGGCCGAACTGACCGAGCGGGTCTTGCCAGCGTGTCTGGCGGTGAGAGTCAGTTTCCCGTCGCCCGCGATCGCCAGGGCGAAGCATTCGTCGTCGCCCGTTCCGAAGTCGAAGAGCGCCCCCGCTCCTGAGCGGTTGACCGCGATGTCGATCGTCAGTTCGCCGAAGTCGGCCACGCTCGGCGGCGCCATGGCGTACTGGTTCTTCCCGTTGAATGCGATCGATTTTCGCGGTCCGTCGCTGGCGAATGCCGGGGCTCCGTGGAGCGTTCCGTTATTGTTAACGTAGGCGTCTTCGAGCACAATTGACTGGGGCTGATCGAATCGCCAGTCGGCGAAGATCGCTCCCTCGTCCGCAGCGCCCGTGCTGAAAGCCGGGACCCTGCGATCGGACCATCTGTAGAATCGCCCGTTGGAGTATACGCCGCTGGCGCGGGCCTCGACGGCGGCTTCGTAGTCCAGCACCACTCCGCCGGTAAGCGTAACGTCGTCTGGGTAGCACAGGTGCTGATAGCATTCGCCCTTGATGACCGCACTGCCGGTGATCCGGGCTTTGCCTTCATAGCGGACTGACGGCGTGCGAGGCGTTCGCAGCACTGTCGTGACATTTGCGGCCTCCAGAATTCGTGCGTTCCCGCTGACGGTCAGATCACCGGTGACCCATGCCCGACCGCCGATTTTCGCGTTGCCGGATATCACGGTTTTCGGTCCGAACACGACGGCGAAATCTTTGACGCACGCGATGTCTTTGACCGTAGCGCCGTCGAAGACCATCGCATTCGGCCCGACATAAGCGGTCGCGGCGACCTTTGCGTTGTCGGATACGAACCCTCCGCCGTTGGAGTGCGGTTTGCCTTTGGCGTTATCCTGCAGGAGCTTCACGCGCCTGGCCATGTCGAGGTGCATCATGTTCCGCTTGGACCAGAAATAGCCCTTGTTGAGTTTGCCGGCCTGGACCTTGGCTTCCAGCGCGTCGGCCGACGCCTTGAGCCGCGGCAGCATCTCGGCGAGTTTCGCTTGTGCCAGCTTGCCGTCTTTGTCGGTCAGCGGGATCGGGACTTCATGTTTGACTGCGTAGTTCAGGTAGGTGTTTCCCGAATCGCATCGCCCGAACAGTTCGTCGAAGTTTTCGATGTCGCCCTGTTTGCGGTGCGGCGTGCCGGGTTTGCATCCGCTGAAGGACGCCTCCCACGGATAGCGCGGCGCGCGCGGGCCAGTCAGGAACATGCTGGGGTAGCTGTTGTGTCGCCCGTCTGCATCCTTCTGTACCGGAAACGCGCTGGGACACGCCGAGACGCTAAGCCATAAATGCTTGTCGCTGGACTTCAGCGCGAAGTTCATCTTGCCCTTGTTCCACAGTTGGCTGTACCGCGCTCGCCCGGCCGCATCGACAGCGACTATGCACGCCCGCCAGTCCGAATGCAGCGCCGGATCGTGATCGCCTGCGAAGTCCACGGTTATCTCTTCGGCTCCGTCGTCCACGTTCAGGCGGATGATGTTGAATCCGCCCCATCTCGGCGCTTCGGCGTTTGATATCCGCCAGCGGTTTTCGTGTCCGTATACGGGATACAGATAGCTGCCCTCGGGCATTCCGTACTTGCTCCGAATTGAGAACTGTTCGACCATATCGCAGGTGACCATTCGTGCGGCGTACTGGCCGAAGAAGTCGCCGACACCTCGCACGCCGTTAGCCCAGAGTCCCTTTTTCTGACCCAATCTGGCGATCGTGTGATAGTAAGTGTGATCTTCGCGACTGGCCAGACATCCAAGTACGATCGCGGCGGCCTGGCCCCAGTTCGGATCGTCGCCCAGGACGAAAAACGGCAGCGACGATTGGTAGGCCATGTAGTTTGCGTTTCGCCACGGGTAGCGGAAGTTCCCGTTGAACATCTGCAGCTCGGCCGGGATCATCGTGTGCTGACCGGCGTTGCACGTGGTCTCGCCGCCGGGGTATCCGCCCATGGGCTGTCCGTGATAGAACTCGTGGCCCAGCGCAACGGGGTTGGCGTCGCCAATGCCGCAGTGTCCCCATCCGCCGGCGCACCTGGATCGCCAGATATGGATTTGATACTTGTGGTTCTCGCCGTCGCGGCGCCAGTATGGCATCGACGCTCCGGACGCCTCGACGTACGTCCAGAAATTCTCGATGAACTCCAAAATGTGTTTGCGGTACAGGTTTCGTCGCTGGATATTGTCGTTGCACCAGCCGCCGGGCTTGCCCCATGCCTTGGGGTGGGCCACGGTGTAGAAGTGCGGGGTTTCGATCTCGATCGTGTCGGGCGCTTCGGCCCAGAGCGGATACTTCGAATCCTTCGGTAGTTCGATACCGTTGAATTTCGGCGATACGTCTTCCAGGCGTTTGAGTTTGAGTTTGGATGTCTGCGGCAGATCACCCTGGGTGACTTTGGCGTAGAGTTTCGGGTAGGCGGCTTCCCAGGTCTTGTGAATGAACGTGTGGTCTTCGGCGCTGACCATGCGGCTGAACGGCGCGTAGTTCACGATCGCTCTTACGCGCCCGTCTTCGAGGCGCAGGATCGCTTCGGGTATGTGCACGCTCGTCGGGTCATCGGAAAACTGAGTTGACGTGCCGAAGCTCCGGAACCCTATCAGATGCGCCTTGAACGTTTCAGGATCCGACGCGGTCCAGGTGCGACAGACCCCAGCCAGCGCTTCGGCGTCGATCTGGCCCTTGTTGCGGGTCCAGGTGCGAAGCGGGGCGCCTTTGGGGATGTCCACGATGTCCTGACCTTTGCGGGGCCACCACTGTACGGTGCGGCGTTTGTATCCGACTGCCGCCGGCCCGCCTTCCTGGTCGATCTTGTCTACGCCGACTCCCGGCACGAGCTTGGACGGGTATCGCAAGTTCTTGTAGAAGTCATGCTCCTGGGCTCCGGCGACGGCCGATATGACACAGACAGCGACACAGACCGCACAGTTGAACTTTGTCATGATACAGCTCCTGGTAAGAACGTGACCTTATATACGTTTACGCTAAATGGGAATTGCAGAACAAGAGAAATTATTTATGCAATCGATCGTTAGACTTGTGTAGTACTTACGCCGATGCCGGATAGAATGGAAGACCCGCTGCTTCTTGCGTCATGGAGACTTGAGATGAAGATCAAAACGACTCTATCGCTGACATTGGTCTTATCCGGATTATTCGCGCTGTCCGCCGGACGCGCCGACGCCGGGTCCATTCGACTCCAGTGCTGGGAGTACGATCGCGGAAACGCAAAGGTCGTAGTCAATCCTGGTCGATACGGTGATTACCGCGACAAGGCCCCGGGCCTGATGATGACCGACACGGGCAAGACTCCGTTCGAGGTCGAATACGATCTGGACATTCCCGTGACAGGCCTGTGGAAGCTTCGCGTGCGTTACGCGTCGTCCGGAGTCTATCCGCTGGACGTCATGATTGACGGTAAGAAGGTCGGCGTCTGCTGCGGCGAGAAGACCGACAACGCTCCGCCTTACATGGACCGCCATCCCAACGTGTACGAGGGTCTGCCCAGACGCACGTGGCACCTGCACGGGGCCCAGTGGGAGGACTCCTTTGAGTTCCAACTCCAGGCCGGCAAGCGCACGCTGAAGTTTGCGCGAAACGGCACGCCGTCGAACCTGATCGAGATACGCCTGGAGACCAAGGAGAAGTATCCCAAGGGCTGGAAGCCGTCGATGAAGCGCAAGAAGGTGGACCTCGAGCGGATCCCGCCGATGAACCGGCGTCATTTCCTGCCGGCCGACAGCGTTGTCCCGGCCACGCTGCGATTGACGATTCTCGACAAGATCAAGACGCTCGGAACGGACTACGCCAACGGTCCGACGCACCTGAAGGAACTGGCCCAGCTCGAGGCCAGACAAAAAGCTCTTGAAGCTGAAGGCGGGCCGGAGGAGTGGCAGGCGCTGGCCGACGAGTGGAACGAATTTCGCAAACGCGTGATGCTGGACCATCCGGCGCTGAAGTTCGACAGGCTCATCTTCGTCAAGCGATTCACCCGCCATGCCAGCGTCTACACCGGACACAGAAGCTGGGGCAACCCGGGCGGGAATCTCTGCGTTCTTTCGCTGGTCCGGGCTGACGGTAAGGTGACCGAACTGGTTCCGGAGCTCAAGGGCGGCGTGTTCGGGCGGTTCGATCTGTCGTTTGACGCCACCAGGGTCGTTTTCAACTACACCAAGAGCAAAGAGGGCGCCGAGCAGTACCGAATTTACGAAATCCAGATCGACCCGAAAACCGGACTCAGGGCCAAAGGTACGCCGCTGCGCCAGCTTACACACAATGTGCTTCTGGAAAACGAGCCTTACGGCGGCAAGTACGGCCGGGACGGGTACAACGATATGGACCCGATCTACCTGCCCGACGGCAGGATCATGTTCGCCTCGTCGCGCAGCCGGCGCTCGGTGCTCTGCGCCCCGCAGACCTCGACGACGCTGCACGTGATGGATGCCGACGGCAATAACATGCGGTGCATCTCCGGCGCCCAGGTCAATGAGCTCTCGCCAATGCTCCTGGATGACGGGCGGATCGCATATACGCGATGGGAGTACATCGACAAAGGTTTCGGCAATGTCCAGAGCCTCTGGACGGTCCGTCCCGACGGCAGCGGACCGGATCACCTGTACAAGAACATGGTTGTCTGTCCCGGCGCGATGATAAACGCATGCAGCATTCCCAACAGCCGAAAGTTCGCGGCGATCGCGATCGGACACCACGGCGGTCTGGCCGGTCCGATGGTAGTGCTGGACACTCGCAAGCACAGGCGTACGGCCGACGCGATGACGAACCTCACCCCGGAGATCGACTATCCGGGCTTGTATCCCAGGATGCGAAACAAGGGCGGATTCGCCGAACCCTACCCGTTCAGCGAGAAGTTCTTCATGGTCTCCCACGGGCCGGGCTCATCGCACGGAACGGGCAACGGACACGCCATCTACGTGATGGACAACTGGGGCAATCGGGCCGAACTGTACCGCGACCCGAGCATCGCCTGTCATCAGCCGGTACCGCTGCGCAAACGCAGGATACCGGTAAACATCACGCCAGTGGATGACACCAACGCTGTGCACACCGCCTACACGAAGTCCAAAGGCCTGGCCACAATGTTCCTGCAGGATGTCTACCGCGGTCTGCCCGGGATCAAGCGCGGACGGGTCAAATACGTGCGCGTAATGGCCGCTATGAACCTGTCTTGGCGCGATGCGGTGCGGGCCGGCAAGCAGGGCGACGGGGCGGGTAT
>CAYMSH010000171.1:10488-12423 GCA_964392945.1 uncultured Planctomycetaceae bacterium
GCGGCCGGACGCGGGGGGCGAGACGTCTCGATCAAGAAGATCTACGGTATCGTCAAGATTCACGAAGACGGGTCGGCGTTCTTCCGCGTGCCGGCCAACCGGAACGTGTTCTTCCAGGCGCTCGACGAGAACTACATGGAGCTGCATCGCATGCGGACGTTCATTAACCTCCGCCCGGGCGAGTCGCGTTCGTGCATCGGGTGTCACGAGTTCCGCAGAAACGCACCGGGCCTGAAGCCTGTCCGCCCGATAGCGATGAAGTTCCCGGTCCAGAATCCCGGCCCCCAGCCCGGCGACAAGGGACCGCGCACCGTTCACTACGCGGCCGACATCCAGCCGGTTCTTGACAAGCACTGCCTCGGCTGCCACAGCGGCGACAAGCCCAAGGGCGAGCTGAACCTGACCGGCGTGTTGACCACCAAATTCAACAAGTCCTACGAGGCCTTGACCAAGAAGAAAAAGAGACTCGTAAGCTATCTCGAGGGCGGGTTCGGAAGCGCCAACGTACCGGCCGAGCCGCCGCTGTCGTTCGGCTCGCACCGGAGCATACTGACACAGCGGATCCTCACAGCCCCGTGCAAATCAAAGATCACCCGCGAGGAGTTCATCAAGATCGTAACCTGGATCGACGCCAACGCACCGTACTACGGAACGCACGAAGGCAAAAAGAACATCCAATGGAAAGACGACCCGAACTTCCGCCCGCTGCCTGTTGCTGGGAAATAGACGACGGCAACGACGAACGGCTTTTTTCCACCACGGATGGCACGGATAGCACGGATTTAGTTACGGCACCGGCAACGGTAGACGGCGACGGCAAACGGCATGTAACGGCGGATAATACGGATAACGGCAACGGCGAACGGCTGATGACAGATGGCGATGAATGGGTTGGATGTGGTTCTATAGGATTAGTCGTTCTATTGTGGCTTTGGGGTGGGATCCGAAGTTGATCAGGAATCCCAGGCGGATCTTGGCGGCTTTCATGTAATTGAGAAGTTGGGCGCGGTGTTCCTCGGAGATGGCGGATACGGCTTTTAGTTCGACGGCGATTTCGTCGTAGCAGATCAGGTCGGGCTTGTAGACTTGTTTGAGCCGACGCCCTTTATAGAAGAGTGACAGTTCTTTCTGAGAGTCAAACGGAATCCCGCGGGTTTCCAACTCGCTCTCCAGACACTCCTGATAGACTGCCTCAAGAAAGCCGCACCCCATCTCACGATGGACTTCAATCGCGGCGCCTCGTATCGCATAACTCTCATCACCCAACAACAACTCGGCCATTCCCAACCCTTTCACAATACAAGAATCCTACTACTTCCACCTACACCCGACCACCAGTAACTATTCGTCGTTAGCCGTTGCCTTCACCGTCGCCGTTGCCGTTATCCGTATTATCCGCCGTTACATGCCGTTGCCGTATGCCGTTGCCGTAACTAAATCCGTGCTATCCGTGCCATCCGTGGTGGCAAAAGCCGTCGCCGTTGTCGTCAGCCGTTGCCGTTGCCGTAACCAAATCCGTGCTATCCGTGTCATCCGTGGTGGCAAAGGCCGTCGCCGTTGCCGTCGCCGTTTACTTTGCCTTAACGTCGAAGCAATACAGATTGTCGTCGTAGCGGATGTACATTCTTCCGCCTGTAATTACCGGGTGGGCTCGGCTGGTTCCTCTTCCGTCTACGTGGAATTCCCCTACGAGTTTCAGGCCCTTTGTCGTAGCCTCGGCCAGGGCGACTCGGCCCTTCGTTATTCCGTGCAGGTAGAGCATTCCGTCGGCGTACGCGATGGAACCTTTCTTGACGCCTTCGGCTATCCAGATTGTCTTGCCGGTCTTCAGGTTGACACACGACCACTCGTACATGTTGTTGGCGTAGATGTGTCCGTCATGGATGATCCATCCGCCGTATTGCGTGCGGATGTCCATGGACTTCCAGGCGACTT
>CAYMSH010000172.1:0-12421 GCA_964392945.1 uncultured Planctomycetaceae bacterium
TCGCTCATTCTGTCCGAGACTGGCTTGTTTTGCTACATGGTATCTGTCGGGGCTTAGGAGTGTTATGGGACGCCTACCGGGGGCTCACGCCGCCCGGCTAAGGCCTGCCTGACGGCAGGCCCTATCGGCCTTTCAGGCCTGAACCGAACGGCACGGCTCAATATCCAACAGAACAACAAGGAATATCCAATGTCCAAGTGAAAAGCGACGTCAACGGCAACGTGAGCGAGGGGATGGCTTGCCTGGTCGTTAGTCGTGGTCGTTAACTTGGATATTGGATATTTCTTGTTGTTCTGTTGGATATTCGCCGCCTATGCCTCTGTCCGTTAATCCGACATGAACAAAAAAGAAAGAGGCGCATGTCGCGTGACATGCGCCTCTTGTTCTATCCGCACTTATTGTGCGTTCGATTCAGGCTTACCGGGTTATACGACACCCTGGTCCAGCATCGAGTTTGCTACTTTGACGAAGCCGGCGATGTTGGCGCCGAGGACGTAGTTGCCCTTGTCGCCGTATTCGCATGAGGCCGCGTATGCACTGCTGTGGATCGCCTGCATGATGCCTTGGAGGCGAGCGTCAACTTCTTCGCGGGTCCATGCCAGACGCATCGAGTTCTGGCACATTTCCAGACCGGAGACCGCTACGCCGCCGGCGTTTGCCGCTTTGCCGGGACCGTAGAGCGTCTTGTTTTCGAGGAATACGTCAACGCCATCGGGCTCTGTCGGCATGTTG
This sequence comes from uncultured Planctomycetaceae bacterium, assembly GCA_964392945.1. Taxonomy (GTDB): domain Bacteria; phylum Planctomycetota; class Phycisphaerae; order SM23-33; family SM23-33; genus BS750m-G57. Next base: position 733 of record CAYMSH010000172.1, read on the forward strand.
GCGCCTTCTGAGACCAGGATGCAGCCGTTGGCCACGAGCGTCTTGGCGTCTTCGCCGGAGATCTCGTTCTGTGTGGCTGACGGGAATGCACAATCGCACTTGACGCCCCAGGGACGCTGTCCGTCGATGTATGTCGCGCCGGGATACTTTTCGACGTATTCTTTGATCCGGCCGCGGCGAACGTTCTTCAGCTCCATGATGTAGGCGAGCTTCTCTTCGCAGATTCCGTCGGGGTCGTGGACCGTGCCGTTGGAGTCAGAGACGGTTACGGCCTTGGCGCCGAGCTGGGTGAGTTTCTCGATGGTGTACTGTGCGACGTTGCCCGAACCCGAAACGGTGCAGACCTTGCCTTCGAAGCTCTCGTCGCGAGTCTTCAGCATTTCCTGTGCGAAGTATACCGCGCCGTAGCCGGTGGCTTCCGGACGAATCAGCGAGCCGCCCCAGTCCAGGCCCTTGCCGGTCAGCACGCCGGTGAACTCGTTGCGGAGACGTTTGTACTGTCCGAACATGAAGCCGATTTCACGGCCGCCGACGCCGATGTCGCCTGCCGGTACGTCTGTGTCCTGGCCGATGTGGCGTGACAGTTCAGTCATGAACGACTGGCAGAAGCGCATGACTTCGGAATCACTCTTGCCCTTGGGGTCGAAGTCCGAACCGCCCTTGCCGCCGCCCATGGGCAGTGTCGTCAGGGAGTTCTTGAAGATCTGCTCGAACGCCAGGAACTTCAGGATGCCGAGGTATACGCTCGGGTGGAAACGCAGTCCGCCTTTGTACGGGCCGATAGCGCTGTTGAACTCGATGCGGAAGCCGCGGTTTACCTGGACTGTGCCGCTGTCGTCTTGCCACGGTACGCGGAACATCAGCGTTCGCTCGGGCTCGGTGATACGCTCAAGAATGCGGTTTTCCTGGTAGACAGGATTCCGCTGCACGACTACTTCGAGGGAATCCAGAACTTCCTTGACGGCCTGATGGAATTCGGGCTCCGAGGGATTACGCCTGATAACCAGTTCCATCACTTCGCTTGTATACGACATCTTGAGACTCCTTAAATAAGTACCGTGGTTCTTTCTCGCGTATTTCTTCGCGTCGGTGTCTTGTCCGCCTTACGCTGGGCGGTAATTACTACCGATTGCCTTGCGGCAGATTTAAATGGTAACGTATGGCCAAAATATATCAAGTGTTTTATTCGGGTCAAACCAAAATATTTTCGGTCTGGCTCTAGTATCTACGACAATAGCCTTTAAAGCCGGTTGGCTCGGGCCGAGCGGTACTGTTCTGTATAACGGAAAGAAATGGAAAAAATGCCATTAACGCTTGTTTGGTCTTGAAAACCGGCTATAATCATTGCATAATCCCGGCAAGGGCGTGACTATGAATCAACAACTGAAAGTAGCGATGTTGCGGGTGCTGCGAGACGCCGGGGCTCCTATCGGCAGTGCTCGGATCGCCGAGGATATTCGGCTTTACGGTATCGAGTTGGGTCCTCGTTCGGTTCGTTTGCGTCTGAAGGAACTGGCCGCCGACGGTCTGGTCGCTGAATCAAGACGAGGCCGGGGCGGGGGAAGGACCATTACCGAAAAGGGAATCGCCGAGATAGGCGACGCCCTGGTTCGCGATCGTGTCGGGTTCGCCTCGGCGAAGATCGACTCGCTGGCGTGCCGGACAACTTTCGACCCGGCCACCGCCACTGGCGACATCGTGCTGAACCTTTCGACTGCTCACGCCAGCTTGATCCGCCCGGTGCTTCGCGCGATGCTGCCGGTGTTCACCTCGGGTTTCACGATGGGCAAATACGTACGCGTCTTCGAGCCCGGGACCCAGATAGGGCGTTTCTCCGTGCCGGCGGGCAAAGTCGCCATCGGCACGGTCTGCAGCGTTACGGTAAACGGCGTGCTGCTGTCGCGCGGGATTCCCATGTCATCGAAGTTCGGCGGCATACTTGAAATTCTCAACCATCAGCCGCTTCGGTTCACCGATGTGATATACTACGAGAACACCTCGCTGGATCCGCTGACTGTGTTCATAAAGGGCGGCCTGACCACTCTGGAGAACATATGGAATACCGGTGCGGGTCGGATCGGTGCGAGCTTCCGAGAGGTCCCCACGTGCATGCTGCCGCTGGTCAAGCAGACCCTGGATCAGCTCCAGTCAGTCGGGCTCGGATGCGTGCTCATGGTTGGAAAGCCGAATCGACCGCTGCTGGGCTTCCCGGTTTCCGAAGGTCGAACCGGCATGATCCTGGCCGGCGGCTTGAATCCGCTGGCCGCTGTCGAACAATCCGGCGTGTCGCCGGGCAACAGCGCGATGGCCGAAATATTCGACTTCGCCAAACTGGAAACATACGTAGACCTGGCCGAACGATTCGACGTGAGACTGCCGAAAGGCAGTGATGAATGATGAAAACGGCCACGACAACGGCCATGACAACGGCCACGACAACGGCTTTTTACCACGGATGGCACGGATAACACGGATGTAGTTACAGCAACGACAACGGCGACAGCTTCTTATTACGGATAACAACGGATAACAACGGATAACACGGATATACTTGTGACAACGGCAACGGCGAGAGAGTGTGGTGATGGTTTGGTTGTTGGCCGTCGCCAATTGCCAATTGCCAGTTGCCAATTGCCATGCCGTTGGAACTGATAACCGGTCGCACAAAAGGCGAATGAAATGTCACAGATGAAACCTAGTACTGGACTTCCCGGGTTGGACAAGGCTCTTGGCGGTCTGATCATTGGCGACAATGTTGTCTGGCAGGTCGATTCGACAGATGACTTCATGGAATTCGCCGGACCGTATTACAAGCAGGCGGTGCAGGAAGGGCGCCGAGTCGTCTACTTTCGATTCGCCAGGCACGAACCACTTGTCGGGCCCGACGAAGGCGTAGAGATACACGAACTCTCGCCCGAAGACGGGTTCGAGCAGTTCATCACGGGCATTCACAACATTATCAGGGATGTCGGGAAGGGCGGCTTCTACCTGTTCGACTGCCTGTCGGAACTGGCGGTAGACTGGTACAGCGATCAGATGCTGGGCAATTTCTTCATGCTGACGTGTCCTTATCTGTACGACATGGAGACAATCGCGTACTTCCCGCTGCTGCGGAACTATCACTCGTTCTACGCGATCTCTCCGATCTCCGAGACAACGCAACTGCTTCTGGACGTTCTCCGCCACGAGGGGAAGCTGTATCTCCATCCGATGAAGGTCCAGCAGCGATACTCCTCCACGCTGCACATGCTCCACGAGTGGCGGGGCGATGATTTCATACCGGTTACCCAGAGCGCGATGATCTCGCAGATCCGCGGCGCCGGTCCGTGGCGAGGTCTGGATTCGTCCGACAGGCGGTTGGACGTCTGGAACCGCGCGTTTATGGAGGCCGAAGAGACCCTGGCCGCGGTCCAGAGGGGCGAAGCACGCTCAGAAAAGATCGACGAAGACTGCAGCCACCTGCTGAGGATGGCGATTTCGCGACATGATCGAATGCTGGCGCTGGCCGAGAAATACTTCACGCTTTCCGATGTCCTGGATATCGGGCGGCGCATCGTGGGTACCGGGCTGATCGGCGGAAAGTCCGTCGGCATGCTCCTGGCGCGCGCGATTCTCGAACAGACTCGCCCGCGATGGTCCGAACTGCTCGAACCGCACGATTCGTTCTTCATTGGATCCGACGTGTTCTACACGTTCCTGGTGACCAACGGGCTCTGGTGGGTTCGCCAGGGCCAGCGCGACGCGGATAACTTCATGGCCGGCGCCGAGGCCGCGCGACGCGGAATCCTCGTCGGAGCGTTCCCCGAGCATATCGAGAACCAGTTCGCCAGCATGCTGGACTACTTCGGCCAGTCGCCGATCATCGTTCGCTCCAGCAGCCTGCTGGAGGACAACTTCGGAAACGCGTTCGCCGGAAAGTACGACAGCGTCTTCTGCGTAAACCAGGGCCCGCGCCACAAGCGGCTTGAGGATTTTCTCGCGGCCGTCAGGACAGTCTACGCAAGCACCATGAGCGAAGACGCACTGGCTTACCGAGCCAGAAGGGGCATGCTCGATCGCGACGAACAGATGGGCCTGCTGGTCCAACGCGTCTCCGGCGCGGCGTACGGCGACGTGTTCTACCCGCAAGTCGCCGGCGTGGGGCTCTCGTTCAATCCGTACGTCTGGTCAAACGATATTGATCCGGAAGCCGGCGTGCTGAGGCTGGTTTACGGGCTGGGCACGCGAGCCGTCGATCGTCACGATGACGACTATACGCGAGTGGTGGCGCTCAATGCACCGGAGCGACGACCCGAGGGCAACTCCGAGGAGGCCAAGCAGAATACGCAAAAACGCGTTGAGGTCCTGAACCTCGAGGGCAACCAGCTCCAGGCCGAGTACTTCTGCGACGTGGCCGAGCGGAGCACGGATATACCCCTGGAACTGTTCGCCTCGCGGGACAACGAACTGCTCCAACGCGCACGCCAGGCCGGAATAGCCGAACCGTTTGCCTACACCCTCACGTTCAAGAACCTCCTGAACGATACTGAATTCGTCGCAAACATGCGCGAGATGCTCCAGGTCATCCAGAGCGCCTACGACTACCCGGTCGAAACCGAGTTCACCGCCAACTTCACACCTGACGGGGAGCATACGATCAACCTGCTGCAGTGTCGACCGTTCCAGTGCAAGGGCGGCCAGGCGGTATCCGATCCCCCGGAGAACATCGCCGAAAACGATCTCGTGGCCGCCGCTGCCGGTGCCGTTATCGGACACTCCCGCATGCACGATATCGATCGTCTGATCTACGTCTTGCCGGAGTTCTACAGCGAACTGTCTGTCAGCGATCGGCATCTCGTCGCACGCCTGATCGGCAAAATAGTACATGCCAAGGAAGACGCCAAACCCGAGAATGTAATGCTGCTGGGCCCGGGCCGATGGGGCACCACGACTCCGTGGCTCGGCGTTCCGATCAGGTTCACCGATATCAGCACGGTCTCGGTCCTGTGCGAGATCGTGGCGATGCGCGAGGGGCTCGTGCCGGAAGTGTCGCTCGGTACGCACCTGTTCGGCGAGATGGTCGAAATGGATATGCTCTACATGGCCCTGTTCCCCGATCACGAGGGCAACGCGCTGAACGCCGAGTTCTTCGCGTCGAATCCCAATCGCCTGTGCGACCTGGTCCCGGGCTCGGAGAAATGGGCCGACGGCGTGAAAGTGATAGACGCCGCCAGTGTACGCGACGGGGTGGAGATAAAACTCAACGCCAACACGCTGAACCAGAAAATCGTCTGCTACATAGAACAGGCCGACGAATGCTGATTGTCGCATTTCAGTTTTGAGATTCTCGATTGCCGCCGCCGGCTGGACGGTACTATAATGTCGGTCATTCACAGATCCCCTCAGCCAAGGAGTTTTCAGTATGGATGCCGACAATCGAGCCATATCGCGACGCAGATTCGTTAGGGATGCATCACTCCTGGCCGCCGGCGGTTCCCTGCTGGGCGCCTCGCAACTCAGCGCTGCGGCGAAAGCCGACAAAAAAACGCCGGACAAGTGGCGTATGCGGCTCAGCACGTCTACTATTCAGTTCACCAAGCTGCCGATCGAGCAGGCCTGCAAGCGTATCGCCGATCTGGGCTTCGAGGGCGTGGACATCTGGTCCGGCCACGCGGGGTGTCCTCACCTTGACGATGCGGCCAAACGCCTCGGCGGCGACGGGATAAAGGCTCTGCTGAAGAAGTGCAATCTCAAGCTCTACTCGTTCAGCGTTTACCGCGGCGGGTATCCGAGATACGCCAAGCTGCTCGGCGACGCAGGCGGCGGGGTCGCGGTCCGCGGCAGTGGGCGAGCCAAGGGGGCCAGTCTGACCGCACGCATGAAGAACTGCATCGAATCGCTCAAACCCCAGGTCGAACTGGCCGAGAAGTACAACTCGTACCTGGCGATCGAGAATCACGGCGGGGCGCTGCTGAACTCGCTCGATTCGTTCAAGGCGTTCGTAGACATCAACAAGTCAGACCGTCTGGGCATCGCACTGGCTCCGTATCACCTGCAGCGAATCAAGGCTTCGATCCCTGATGCGATTCGGATCTGCGGCAAGCAGTTGCTGTTCTTCTACGCTTGGCAGGCGTCAAAGAGGACCGGCCAGCTTCCCGGCATAGGACCCGCCGATTGCGTGCCCTGGCTCAAGGCGCTGCGGGACATCAACTACAAGTGGTACGTCAACCCGTTCATGCACCACCAGCCGGCGCCCGACGAAATGTCCGCGGCCCTGAAGAAATCTGCGGCATACCTCAAGAAATGCTACGACAAGATAGGGTGAACGGCTGGCAATTGGCAATTGGCAATTGGCAACGTCAAAAACCTAACGGCGCATTGCGTACGCACTGAGTGGATATAAGAGTCCAAGCCGTCGTCGTTGCCATCGCCGTCGCCAATTGCCAGCCGCTCACAACGATGTGATTATTTTGTTCCTCTGTGCTTCGTATTCCTGGCTGGTGATCAGTCCCTTTTCGAAGAGGCCCTGGAGTTCCTGCAGGCGTGCCTGTGATGAATGCGGTATGGTCGCCGCCGTGGCCGGTACTATCGTTGCTGCGACAGGAGGAGCCCCGTACGCCGGCACGATTTCCGGATCGTTGCTCAGTGAAATCGCCACCGCCGCCAGGCCCATAGGCAGCATCATCAGCAGGCCTACGATCCACATGATCATCTTGAGCATCATCAGCACCGCCGGTCCGAATTGCTCGTTATTGCGGATCGAGCCCAGGACCGAGATCATCAGCGCCAGCAGCAGCGCCCCGGCCCCGATCATCAGGCACACGTAGCTGCTTGTGCCCATGGATCTGGCCGCACCGGCGCGGCGTCCGGGAATGTTGCACAGGCAGATGACCGACGCGATCAGCCAGAGCAGCAGTCCCAGTGCGATGATGGCGCCTGTGACAGTCGCCGACTCGTTGCCCATTCTCATCAGATTGACGGGCATCATCGCCACGCAACTGCCGCTGTTCTTGGGCATTATCGGCAGGAACAGACCGGCCGGGAACATCAGCCCGCCGAGGATGCCCATTATCGCCGCCAGGGCGCTGCCGGGTCGATGTCGTTTGGCCATGGCGCCGGCCAGCAGACCCGTCAGCCCGCTCAGGACGAGGATGTAGATCAGCATCGCGTTGCCCGCGCCGCCTCGCGGCAGTATATTCATTGCTTGCTGCGAGTTGGACCCCATCAGCGTCGAAGCGTACGCCAGCAGGCCGATGGCCGTGACGATAATGCCGCAGGCCAGTTTCGGCGTAGCGGCCGCTGCGATGATTATTACGATTCCCGCCAGGCCCGGAAAAGCCGCGCCGAACCGCACCGATGCCGGGATATTCTGTTCGGAGGTCAGTATCTCGATATTCGGGAACTTCAGCGTGTATTCCGGCTGGCCGGTGCTGCTGAACGTCCTGTTGTTATATTCCGGCTGAACTACCGGCATGAAAAACGCCAGCAGCAGGATAATGCCCAGCCAGATCAGCCCGCCTCTCTTGAGCTTCTGGGCGACGATCGGCGGCTGAACGATATTTGTAGCTCGAGTCATTTGATATCTCCCAATCTCAAGTCCGGCCTAAACGCCGAACAAAATGTCATACATCATAATAGGCGCCTCGCGGTCCACCGTCTAGCAGGAATAGAAAACAGTCCCGCACGATCGGGTTTCTCGTCCGATGAAACCAACGGCGAACGACTCTTTTCCACCACAGATGCATCTTGATCGGATTGTTTGGATGCAAGTTATTGGCCTGCGAATATCGTCGCCGCGGTCCGAATTACGGCTTTCAGGCGTTGGCGAGCCATAGTTTCAGGTCGTTGGAGTTGGATGGCCAGTTGTTGTTTGGGGCGGCCTGGGTGAAGCCGGCGGTTTCTAACAGCTCGATCAAATCATGCTCCGGCCAGGCTTGGGTTGTGCTTCGGTATTCCCGGACTTCGGCTCCGGGTTCTGTTATGCCGAATGTCTGGACGCTGGCCTGCTGGTCTTCGAGCCAGCGGCTCTCGGTTCGGCAGTGATGCGGATTGTCGGAAAACAGACCGGATTCGTATTCCTGTTCCGTCGGTTCGGCGCGGCCGGCGAGTTCTATGGCTTGCGGCGTCTGGATTTCGATGATCAGTCGGCCCTGGGCTCTCAGGGCGGCGCGGGCCTTGCCGAGGATCGACAGGGCTTCGTCCGGCGAGAACACGTTCAATTCGCCATAGAGAATCATGGCCAGATCGTAGGCCTGTCCGAATGGGGCGGTGCGTATGTCGTCCAGGACGAATTCGCATCGTGATCGGTCGGGATTGTGCCGCCGGGCGTATTGGATGGCGGCCGGTCCGAAATCAATCCCGCAGCAGCGGTGTCCCTGCAGGGTCAAACGATGTGAGTAGAAGCCCGGCCCGCAGCCGAGGTCCAGTATGCTTGCGGGCTGTTGCCCGAGCAGATCGTTGTGAATCCATGCTACTTGCCTGTCGATCCATTCGGCCCGGCGGCTGGCCAGATCGTGGCTTTGGGACAGATGTTCGGCTAGCATTCTCCTGCTGAAATCAGCATCGTTCCATGGGATCTTGTAGCCGCTGCGCCATATGTTGTCATTCTGCGTGTTCATGTGTTGTTATCCTTGTTTGCGAACGTCGATTCCAAAGACGGATGGGAATCCGGGCGGAAAAGAACCGGGAGAGCTTCCGGGGAGTTGTTACACTACTCGAACTGGCACGCGCGGCGTCTCGGCGCAATGCGCAACGCTTCCGGCGGGTGGGTGAAGTCCATTTGCCGACGTCTATTGTGCTAGTAGCGAGTCATGATGCTTCAAAGCGTAATCGCTAGCGCCTGGGGATGCAATAGTCTGGACTATTCGCGGCCGTGCCGTGCAAGAAAGGACCGGCAGCTACTTTCATAATCGCCTTTTGGCAATTACGGGCGTTTTTTGGCGTTTATTGCTGTGGCTGGTTGAGTGCAATTCCGGCCGGATAATCCATATATCTTACAAATGCCGGTTAAAAGGAACTTATGACTATGCGAACTATGCGAATTGCGAGTGTGTTGGCGGTTTTGATGATTGGTGCGGCGTTTGTAATGGCGGCCGAGCCGGCGAAGAAACCCAGGCGATCGCGCGGCGGGCGCATGCGGAGCAGTCTGCTGGGTTTGCTAAGCAGTGACCAGGTGCGGGCCGAGCTTAAGGTTAGCGACGAGGCGGCCGGCAAGATCAAGAAGATCAGTGAGAAACTCCGGGCCGATATGCGAGCCAAGTACGGCGAAATGCGGAAGATCAAAGACGAGACCGAGCGGCGCGCCGCTTACGAGAAGCTGCGCACCGAATACGACAGCAGCTCGCGCAAGCAACTGCACGAAGTGCTGGCCAGGGAGCAGATGATCCGGCTGTACCAGATCCGCTCGCAGTATCGGGCCGTCAGCGACACGCTGTCGAGCAAATACGTGGCCGGCAAGCTGAAACTCACCGACGAGCAGAAAGCCAAAGCCGCCAGGATTGGAGCCGATTCGCGAACGAAACGCTACGCGATCTACAAGACCATGCGCGGCGCCGACGAGGCCAAACGCACCGAAGCCCGCAAGAAGCTCAGCGAGATTCGCATAGAGGCCGACAAGCAGGCGCTGGCGATGCTGACAGAAGGACAGCGAAAAACTCTCGAGGAGATGAAGGGCAAGAAGTTCGAATTCAAAACGAACGACGGCGACGCCAAGAAGAAACCGGCGGGGAAGTAGATCGCCTGTCAGCCCGGCGAGCAGCCAGATTGCACTCCCCGGGCCGGCGCACTAGAATTATAAGACCATGAATCCAGAGGCTGATGACAGATCGAGTGGCCGGACCAGGGCTCCCCGGCGGCGTTGGGGCAGGCGGATTGTGCTGCTGCTGGCGATAGTCGCAGCGTGCGCGGGCCTGGCCTGCTGGCAGAGCTGCGGCGGCGATCCGGTCCAGTACGTCTCGCCGACGACGCGTGCGAGCTTGTCCGTGCCGGAATCGCAACCGGCGACGCAGGCGGCGTCCCGGCCGATGAGTCGCGACGATCGCCTGGCCGAGATGGCTCTGGGCGTCTGGACCGACAACTACAAGGGCAAGCGCACCATGCGGCTGCTGGCCGACGGGACCGCAACGATGCACGTGGAACTCAGCGGTTTCAATGCAATACTCGGGTCCAAGATGCGGTTTGACATGCTCTGGTCAGTCAAGGACGGGCGCCTGAAAAAACGAACCATCGGCGGCGAACCGTCCGGCCGGGTCAACATGATCCTGAAGATGATGGGCGATCGCGTAGACGAGCCGATCCTGAAACTGACCGAGCAGCGAATGATCCTGCTCGACAAGGACGAAAAGACGCAGTACGACTGGCGTCGCGTTAATGAGTAACCGCCCGGCCGGGCGATAAGGGGTGATTTGCTTCCAACAGGAATTTCGAAATGAAGAACAGTGTTTTATGCGTATTGACGTTCAGTATTCTTGCGTTGTTGGCGTCGTCCGCGACGGCGGCTAAATCCGTAAAGGTCGGCCCGAAAGCCGGCATCGCGCCGACTGAGGTCCGGTTCGGGTGGATCCGCCACGAGCACCAGAAACCCAAAGTAAAATCGCCTCGCGTCAAGTCCAACCAGGCCAGCCCGTTCCGCAACAATTTTGATTCGCTGCGTCTTGCGATCGCGGACCTGAGCAAAACGTTCGGGGCCAAATACCCCAACGGCGCCAGGTACCTGGCCCAACTGGCCAGGATCGAGAAAGCCGTCACAGAAGGCTCCGCGCCGATCAAGCCGCTGGCGGACGAATTCGACAAACTGTTCGCAGAAGCTCTCTGCGCCAATCCGCTGATCGACTTCGACAAGCTGCTCTTCGTCGATTCGCATCACCCGATGACTCCGCGGAACTGGCTGAGCCTCGACTCGATCGGCGGTTCGACCCGCGCCGGCGGCGTGGCGCTGAAAGTGCTGAGCCCCGTCTCGCCAAACGGCAAGGTCACAACGCTTTTCATCCCGCCCAAATCCCGCAACCTGATCGCAATGGACCTGCACTGGGACGCACAGAAGCTGCTGTACACCGCAAGCGGCTCCTCCAGCCGCGCCCACCAGCTATACGAAGTCGACCTGCCGCCGAAGAAGGACCCGAAAACCGGCGAGTATGCCGTCCGCGAGATCGAGACCATAAAGTACCAGGACGTCAGCAACTACGACGCGTGCTACTGCCCCGACGAATCGATCGTATTCGTAAGCACCGCGACGATGAACGGCGTGCCGTGCATCCGCGGCGGATCGCCGATCGGCAACCTCTACCGCAGGAAGCCTGACGGAACCGTCGAACGCCTGACCAACGACCAGGACCACGACTGGCATCCGACGATGCTCCCCAACGGCCGCGTCATGTACCTTCGCTGGGACTACACCGACACGCCGCACGCCTTCAACCGGATCATGTTCTCGATGAATCCCGACGGCACGGGTCAGGCCGCGATGTACGGCAGCAACTCCTACTGGCCCAACTGCATGTTCTACCCGAAACCCGTACCCGGCAGCTCCACGAAGTTCGTAGGCTCAGTCGTCGGTCATCACTCAGGAACCCAGGGCGGCATGTTCCTGTTCGACACCGCCAAGGGAACATTCGAATCCGACGGCGTGGTCCAGCAGATACCCGGCTACAAGAAGCCCGTCTTCCCGCGAATCGCCGACGGACTCGGTTACCGTGAACCGAAAGTCACTACG
>CAYMSH010000173.1:0-5182 GCA_964392945.1 uncultured Planctomycetaceae bacterium
ATGATATGAGGACACAGACCAGAGGTTTCACGCTGATCGATCTGGTGGTTGTAATTGCGATCGTCGTGATTCTGGCGGTGCTCATCGTGCCCAGCTTGCAGCGAGCGACCGAACTGGCCAATCAGGCGGCGTGCGGCGCCAACCTCAACGGCATGGGAAAGGCCCTCGCCCTGTACAGGGGACAGGATCAGAACGACAGATTCCCGCTTCTTTTCACTACCGGTCAGCCCGAAGCGAACATCAGGGCCAGCGATGCCGGCGGGAGCCTCGACCAGCTGCGGGCCAACCTCGTCGGTCGCGAAGCGGCGATGCAGAATGTTTGGCCCGCTATCGACCAAGGCCTTATCACCGAAGACGCCTTCCACTGCCCCTCGGATTACGACTTCAGACCCCGCACATTCGAATCGGCGGCCCTTCGCAAGCAACACCGGTTCGGCTGGCAATCGTCGGCGAACTTCTCGTACGGCATGCATTTTCCGTACAGGAGCACGACTGTGGACGGCCGGGAGATCGAGAATCCGGCGTATCCTGGCGACCAGTTGAAAGGTTCGTTCGTGACAATGGCCGACAAGAATCCGTCCCGGACGAACGAATCGGCCGTCGGCGTAGGGCCCGACAACCAGCCGTCGAACCACCCGCAAGACGGGCCGACATATCTGATGTTCGGCGGAGCGGCGGGCTGGCTGAAAAGCCCGGAGACCTCGGTAGTCGGCGGCGACGACATCTACACGATCCAAGAAAAGGACAACGCCGACCTCGCCACACCGGCGAACATAAACGATCAATACATAACCCGCCACCCGCTGGATGACTAGTCATCAACAGAACAGGTAAAACGGCGAAAGGTCGAATCCTGAGTTACTTCTCGGCTTCGAGTTTTACGCCGTAGAGGCCGGCTACTTTTTCTATGAACGGTTTGTGCTTCTTCGGCGCGGCGTTGCGCCACTTGGTCAGGTACTGGGCGAAGGTCTCGCCCTTCTTCGACGGTGAGCTGTTGAGCCATCGCACCGAGCCCCAACGCGAGGGCTTCTCTTCGAACAGTTTGAGAAACACAAGCGACATCGCGCCGTTAAGGCTGCGATCGCACGCCTCCTTAGTCAACCGCTCCTTGTGAGCCTGGTAGAAACCGGCGAGTCCCTTTTCGTAGATCTCGTGAACCTGCGTTCGCGATCTGATCACTTTGTCGGCATACCCGCGAAGCTGGTCGCGGTATCCGGCCCAGTGGCTGTAAGGCGGGTCGGTCTTCCAGGATTTCGCCATCGCTCGCATGGCGAACAGCGAGGCGGTCTCGCACAGCGTCTCCTCGAACCACATGTTGCCCTTGTAGTCTTCATCGTATCCGCAGAGCACGTGGCAGAACTCGTGGGCGAACTGGTAGGAGTACTGGCTCCAGAGCGTGTTGCCCGTGTCCAGACGGATCACGATCTCGCCTTTGGAGTTTCGTTTGTACAGCGTGATCGGCCCGCCCCGGCCGCGGGCGATGACGAACTTCTCGATCTTGTAGCCATCGAAGTTCTTCCACAGTTCCCGGCCGACAGAGTCGCAGAGCCTCTTTATGTCGCGCGCGGAATTGTTAAATCCGCGTGATTCAACTCTATATGCCGGCATTTGCGGGTCGGCGTATTGGCTCTTTTTCGTCGCGGCCGACAGAGGAAGGCAAAGGGCCAGGAAGATCAGGGAAGCTTTGCGAAACATATTCTATTTTCCTTTCAACTTGAATCCGGCGTTGGCCCAGGCGGCCTTGTTTCTTGTTTCGTTGTCCACTCGCAGCGTAAGAGTCTTCGCGCCGTTGGGCAGCGGAATATCGACATATTGCGCCCGGCTGAGCCGCACGAAGCGCTTGCTGGTCCAGATGATGTTGTCATCGACCAGGACCTGGAACGGGCCCAGCGCCCCGTTGGAGAATCCCGCCGGTCCGACGCAGGCGACGAACCGCTTCCAGCGATTGTCGAGCTTGTAAGTAACGCTCCTGACCCCGGGAGGCATGACCAGCCCGCCAGTCATGCGGCAGAATCTCAGGTCAACGCCAGAGTTGCTCGCCGCGCCGCCCTGGGGGGCAACTCTGATCGGCTTGAGCGAATCAAGCGTTGTCTCCGGCGCGGCGGTCTTGGGGTCTGCCGGCAAGTCGGCGATCACCGGGCCCAGCCGCAACGAGCCCCACAGCAATCCGGCAAGCGCCCCTTCGGCGCCTCCGTGGCGGGCCACTTGAATCCGGAGCTTGACCTTCTTTCCTACGTTTCGTCCCAGCCCGTAGGCCACGGTGTCCATAGTTCCCGGGCCGTACCCGCTCGTGCCGCTGTTGTATCCTTCAGTCCCGTTTACCTGCTGACCGTTAACCTGAACCGTCAGGCGATACCCGCGTGGGCCCGTCCCATCGCGCGCCGTGGCCGTAAGCAGCCATGCGTTGGACAGGCTCATCTCGACCTCCCTGGTGAGGATCAGCGGATCGATCCTGCCGCGGCGGTCCTTGCCGGCATCGAGGACCATCGCGCTGAACCACTTGCAGCGGTGCGAATCGTAAAACGGAACTACGGAAATCCTCTTTTGCATCTCCGGCGAAATCAACCATCCGGCCAGTTCGGGGAACCTGTCGAACAGCCCCGGCGCAGCAGCGCTGATTACGGATCGATCGATCCGCACCATCGGAGCCAGCCACGATACCTCGTCGCGAATGTCCAGCGGATCGGACCCGGCGGGACGATCCTTGTGTGCGAACTCTACGGCCAGGATAATCCGCCGCGTGCCCTTGAGATCGGGGATACTCACCCGAACAGGCTCGCTCGAACCGAGCATGATCCCGCTGGTCCAGACCGGTTTGCTTGAAATGTCGCCAAGATGGATCCGGCATCGCACGCACCCGCCTTCCCGGACCGATCGATCGATGCCGACCCAGGACGAAAACGACAGCGATCCTTTGGGCAACTCAAACGCGATTTCGCTGTAGGAATGCATCGCCACGCCGGTGTCGGATTGCAGGCGGCCGACCGCCATGCGCTGTCCGCGAAGGCCGCAATTGCGGCGCCAGGACCAGTTGAATCCGGTCATGCTCTTTTGGGCCAGGACCTTTGCCGGCAGGGACGCCAGCGGAATCTCCTCGATTCTGCGGTAGCTTTCCGATGCGATCCGGTCCAGCGGGATGCATATCCCGTCCATGGTCCAGGACGGCTGGACCACTTGCAGGCATCGCCCGCGAGAATTGCTGGTTTGGATCCTGCGGCAATGGTACGTCAGCACGGCTCCGCCGGCGGTGGTCATGCGACAGAGAAAACCCGATTCGCCAGGCGCGCAGACGAGCATGTCGCCAAGCAGTTCGGCGTTGCGGTCGATTCTCCGACGGCGGAATTCGGCGATCTTGTCCCAGGTTACCATTTGCACGCCGGAGGCGGTCAGTATCCGCAGACCGTCGGACCGCCAGGCGACGGCTTTTGCGGTGATTCGCGAGCCATTGGCCAGTACGACCTGACCGGGCAGCGCCGGCGAGGCCCCGGGCCGTCCGCTCGGGCTTACTATGCGAGCTATCGCTTCAGACCGAACGCGAACAACGTTAGGCCGCCGCCTGCCCATCGAGACCAGCGGATCGTAAACGAGTATCGCCGCACCCATCGGCGCCAGACCGCTGTGCCCGCCGGCGGAGCTATCGACGACTCGCCCGGGCAGGATGTCGCCGTTTGCAAACTCGACGTAGGGCCCGTCAAGCTGGACCTTCAAGGTAGTGTCAGAGACCATAAGTGCGGGATTCTTCGGATCAAACAGGCGCCGCTTACCGATCGCCGGGCGCTTGAAAGTAACGTCCAGCAGCGCCATGCGTCTTCCGGACATCTGCCGCCAGCCGGGAATCTCCTCGACGTGGGAAACCGACCCGTCGCGCCATATCACCTGGTATCGCCCCGAGTCCCGGGGCGCCTCGGCCGCGCGCGAAATCACGGCCCCGGGAAACAACAGCGCCACAAGTATGCAGACAATCGTTACTCGCATTGGACTGACCTTGGAATTCGTTCGGGTGCGGGTTGATGCGGTTTAGTGGAAAAACTGCTCGCTCGATAAGCAGGTGTAACGTGCGATTTTACGGCGCATGGCGACAAAAAACAAAACAGTTTCGCCTCCGGCCCCGCGGCGCAAAGCAATGCGGCGGAGCCGGAACGTATCCGGCCCCGCCGCCAATAATGCTTCGTATCTGCGTCTTCTTCGTATCGGCGCCAGGCGCCGGCCGCTACTTCTTTACGTTGAAGCAGTACAGGTACTTGTCGTAGCGGACGTAGAGTTTTCCGTCGATTATCACCGGGTGCGACCAGCTTGAACCGGAACCCTTGACGGAGAATTGGCCTTTGACCCTGTTGCTTGAAGCAGACGGATCGACAAGAGCCATCTTACCGCCGCGATCGGCGAAGACGTACAGCATGCCGTCGGCCCAGGCGACCTGGCCGGCTCCGACGCGTTCCTGCCAGTCAGTGGCCCCGGTTTTCAAATCGGCGCATACCAGGCCTCTTCTGCCCTTGCCGTAGACCTTGCCGTCATGAACAACGTAGTTGCCCGGATGGCAGTTGAAATCACGATTGCGCCAGACTTCCTTGAACGACCAGCGAGCACCGCTCTTTGTGATCTTCAGGCAGATCGAGCCCTTGCCGTATCCGACTGCCCAGAACAGGTAACCGTTTGAGTACGCCGGCGTCGGGCAGTTGGCCGTGTTCGGGGCGGCGAATTTGCTGCGGCCCAGTTCCTTGCCGGTCCTGGCGTCAACGAACATCAGTCCGCTCTGCGAACCGTTGCAGATAATCGTGCTGCCGCCGACAGTAATCGGTATGCACGAACTGTAGCCGGCGGTGCCCGAGGCGTCGGACTTCCAGACGGTCCGGCCGGTCATTTTGTTCAGCGCTACGATGGCGTTGCTGCCGCCGGGCGTCACGATCGCCAGATTCCCGAGGATCAGAACACTCTCGGCGTATTTCCAGCCGCCCACTTTGCCGCCCATGTCGGATCTCATTTCACGCTTCCAGACGATCTTGCCGTCCGAGGCGCGATGGCAGGTGACCGCCCCGGCGCCCCCGGTTACATACAGCAGCTTGCCATCGACAGTAGGCGTTGACCGCGCGCCCGGGTAGCCGCGATTCGGAGCTTCCGGGCCCTGGATTACGCGCCATTTTTCCTTGCCCGCCAGGTCCATGCAGATCAGCATCTGCTTGCC
>CAYMSH010000173.1:5192-12384 GCA_964392945.1 uncultured Planctomycetaceae bacterium
GTGGTGTAAAGGTTGCCGTCGACGATCGACATCGACGACCAGCCCGGACCGATAGTATCAACTTTCCACAGCAGCGGCGGACCGTCGGCCCCCCAGGCCTTCAGCAGACCCTTGTCGGGAGAATGTCCGTCTCGATTGGGACCCAGGAACCCGGGCCAGTCGGCCGCGTTAATGGATACCGCAGTCAGGCAAAGCCCGATCAACAGCGCGGAGGTCACGGCGAAAGTGATCTTGTTTCGGGTAATCATGGCAATCTCTCTTAATTAAAGGTTTGCGTTGAATTAGCTGTCCCGGAAGTATGCCCGACAGCCGCAACGCTGTCAAGGGCATCGATCCGTATTCGCAGGGCGATCGCATCTGAACTGTTGGCGCGGCGACACAGCGCCCAGGCGAACGGCCGTTGTCGTCCTGGCCCGCACATGGTGATTTTGAGCAGTTTTAGCAGTCTCTGAACGCCCGCTTAATAAACGTTGCGTATTATTAGTGTAGAAGCTGTGCAAGTTTATCGAATTCCTGACCGATGACTAACACAGGAGCGGAACAATGGCCAGAAAATGGCAACTTGAAATGTGGGATACGATATCGGCGGTCCTTGGCGAAAGCCGGCAGCGCCAGGCGTCTCTACGGAGCGACGAACCGCGTGCGAATCGCAAGGCCAGGGCCTCTGGAACGGCGCCTTCTTCGGCAGGGCCGGCGCAATGTACGCACCGGAACCGAAAGCCAACTCAGACGAGATCAAACTCAAGATCGTGAACTGATAGACCCGATCGGACATGCAGAATCGACAGACCAGTCGAGCCGTCACGTGGAACGTGGCGGCTCGGTCTGATTTGGATCGGCTCGCGGCGGCTTTCCCGATCACGTGTGCTGACACGTCGTTCCAATCGCGCTGGGCGATCAACGCAAATCAAAGTTTCTTCATAACTTAGCGCGGCCTTTATCTTGTCTTCACATAGGCGCCGTATAAATACGCATGAATGATGAAGAGTTCGAATGGAAAACAGACCGGCGGTGAAGACTGTTATTACGGGCGCCCCGGCGCAGCCGTCGGAACAGATGTGTGTAATGTTCAAGCATAGGAGAAAAGCAATGAACAACACGGTTGGAAATGCTGTCAAACTGTCACTGGTCCTGCTGATGGTCACAGGCTTCGCCGGATGCGGCAAGAAGGACGCCGACGGGAACAAGAGTGTCATAACCAATTGCGGGTCGGATACGATGGTGAATCTCGCCCAGGCGTGGGCCGAAGAATACACCAGGAAGAACGAACTGAAGGTCCAGGTTCTCGGCGGCGGCTCGGGAGTGGGAATCGCAAGTCTCACCGACGGGACCTGCGACATGGCCAATGCCTCCCGAAAGATCAAGCCGAAGGAAGAGGCGCGGATTGAATCCAACCGAGGCAAGAAGCCCAAAGAACATATCGTCGGATTCGACGCACTTGCGGTTTACGTGCACAAGGACCATCCGCTCGACGAAATCTCCATAGAAGTGCTGGCCGAGATCTACGGCGACGGCGGAGCAATCGAAAACTGGTCGGAAGTATCCGACAAGACCGCTTCACTCGGCAAGATCGTGCGAGTCAGTCGCCAGAACAACTCCGGAACGTACGCCTACTTCCGCGAAGCGGTGCTGGGCAAGAAGAGAGACTACAAACTCGGCTCGATCGACCAGAGCGGCTCGAAAGACGTTGTCGCACTGGTCGGCAAGACCCCTGGCGCCATCGGGTACAGCGGAATGGGCTACGCCACTGACGAAGTCAAGATGCTCCGCATCGCAAAGACCAAAGGCGGCCCGAGCGTGGCGCCCACCGTCGAAAACGCCAAGAACGGATCGTATCCGATCACTCGCCCGCTCCATATCTACACGATTGGCGCGCCGAGCGGATCGATCAAAGACTATATCGACTGGATCATGTCTCCTGAAGGCCAAAAGGTGGTTGTGAACCTTGGATACGTCCCCTGTAAATAGCGTCGTCGCCGACCCGAAAGTAAGAAGCCCGCGAGCCTCAGTCGCATGGTCCGAGGCGATAATCACCTGGATCATCCGACTGTGCGGGTGGAGCGCCATCTTCTTCGTACTGGCGATATTCTTCTTCATCTTCCGCGAGGCCGCTCCTGCGCTTTTCGGCGGTTTGGACCTGACGGAGTTCTTCACGAGCCCCAACTGGCGTCCATCCTCGGAAGTGCAGCCCCAATACGGCATAGGGGCGCTGCTGATAGGTTCGCTGCTGCTTACGGCTATTGCGATGCTGGTGGCGATGCCCCTCGGGCTGGGAGCCGCGGTGTTCATATCGGAATTCTGCAGCGGGAAGACCAAAGAGGTCCTGAAGATCCTGGTCGAGCTGCTGGCGGCGATTCCGTCGGTTGTCTGGGGCTTCATCGGATTGATGGTGCTGGGTCCGCTGATCGTGAAATGGACCGGCGCGCCGGTGGGCGTGAATCTGCTCAACGGCGGGATAATAGTCGCCTTGATAAGCCTGCCCCTGGTCGTATCGATCGGTGAAGACGCCCTGAAGGCCGTTCCGGACTCCTATCGCGAGGCGGCGATCTCGCTGGGAGCAAGCAAGTGGGAGGTCGTCTACCGGGTGCTGTTCCCGGCGGCCAAGAACGGTCTGCTGGCGGCGCTGCTGCTGGGCGTGGGAAGGGCGATCGGCGAGACGATGGCGGTCCTGATGTGCACGGGACACGCGATCAACATCCCCAAGAGCCTGTTCGACCCGATGCGCACCCTCACGGCCACAATAGCCGCCGAGCTTGGCGAAACAGTCCATGGTGACGATCACTACCAGGTACTGTTCGCCATAGGCGTGGTTCTTTTCGCGATCACGTTCGTTATAAACCTGATCGCCGACATAATCGTAAAGGGTATTCGCAGTGACAAGACAGCATAACATGTTCGCCTTATCGCAGCAGGCCGAGAATGTTTTCGCCTCCACGTCGCTGGAGAAGCGAAAACTGATCAGGGAGAAGATTGTGAAGATGTTCTTCTCTTTGGTTGTCGCGGCGATGATAATCCCGGTGTTGCTTATCATAGGTTACCTGTTCTACAGGGCCTGGCCGGTGCTTTCGTTGTCGTTCATATTCGACAACCCCAAGGACAACATGACCGCAGGCGGCATGTGGGCTCCGCTGGTCGGCACGTTCTACCTGGCGCTTATCTCTCTGCTGATCGACGCCCCGATCGGTATTCTGGCGGCGATATATCTCAACGAATACGCGCCGGACAACTGGCTGACCAGGACGATAAACCTGGCCGTGCTGAATCTTGCAGGAGTGCCGAGCATCGTCCACGGACTCTTCGGAGTCGGAGCGTTCGTACTCTTCGCCGGCATGGGCAAATCAGTGCTGGCCGCCTCGTGTACGCTGGCGGTCATGAGCCTTCCGGTTATCATCACCGCCACTCGCGAGGCCCTGGCGTCGGTTCCGATGTCGTTCCGCGAAGCGTGCTGGAACATGGGAGCCACCAAATGGCAGACCATCAGGACGATCGTGCTGCCTAACTCGCTGAGCGGGATACTCACCGGCGTCATCTTTGAGATATGCCGCACCGCCGGCGAAACCGCGCCGATCCTCTTTACCGGCGTGGTGTTCTTCACCCCGGTCGCCGACAGCGGCATAGAAAGCGTGTTCCCCTATGCGACAAGCGACGCCTGCATGGCGCTGCAGTATCATCTGTTCCTCCTGGCCACGCAGGTAAGGGGCGTCTCGGAGGCCATGCAGTTCGGGGCCGCTGCGGTGCTGGTCTCAATCACGCTGTTCATCAACAGCGTGTCGATATCCATGCGTGTCTATTTGCGTTCGCGGAAGAAATGGTAAGCTGGAAACCTGGTGATATGAGTACGCACATTAAATTCGACAATGTCACGGTCAAGTACGGGTCACAAACGGCCCTGAAGGACGTCTCGCTCGAGATTCCGCGAAACGAGATCTTCGGAATCGTCGGGCCGGCGAACTCCGGCAAGACCACGCTGCTGAAAAGCATCAACCGAACGCTGGAGTTCGTCTCGTCGGCCAGACTCTCCGGAACGGTCAGCATTAACGATGAAGACACCTCCAAGATCAAAAACGTATACTCGCTTCGGAGGCGCGTCGGGATCGTGTTCCCCCTGCCGGTGGGTCTGCCGCTCTCGATTTACGACAATGTCGCCTACGCGCCGAGGCGGGTGGGAATGCGGCGCGGCCCTGAGCTTGACTCATTTGTGGAAAAATGCCTCAGGCAGGCGATGTTGTGGGACGAAGTGAAAGACCGAATGAAGATGCTGGGCACGAAGCTCTCCGGCGGCCAGCAGCAGCGTCTGACGCTGGCCCGGGCCTTGTCGCACCAACCGGAGATACTGTGCCTCGACGAATTCTCCATAGCCATACATCCCGTAACACCTATTAATATCGAAGACGTCCTGGTCGAATTGAAACAGGAAAAGACCATCATTCTGGTGACCAACCTGGTCCAGCAGGCCCGCCGCATCGCAGACAGGACGGCGTTTTTCAACAACTCGGAACTCGTTGAAGTAAATGATACCGAGACCATCTTTGCAAACCCCGAAAACCCAATGACGGGCGACTACCTTACCGGAGCGTTCGGATGATAGTTGACACTCCAAAATCAATGCAGAACCAATACACGATCAGCACCGATGGCCTCAATCTGTGGTACGATAAGTTCCAGGCCCTGAAAAACATCAGGATGAACGTGCGTCCGAAGCTGATAACCTCGTTGATCGGGCCTTCGGGATGCGGAAAGACCACGCTTCTCCGCTGCTTCAACCGCATCAACGAACGATATGGAAACGTAACCACAACCGGCGCAATCAGCATTCTGGGGCAGAACATCTACGCACCTGAAGTGTCGCTGGCCCAGTTGCGACGGACTGTGGGAATGGTCTTCCAACGCCCCAATCCCCTGCCCGTTTCAATCCGCAAGAATATCCTCTTCGGCGTTCAGACACACTCCGAGCGGCGCCTGAAGCGCAGCGAATGCGACGACATGGTCGAGGAAGCCCTTCGAGGCGTACAGTTGTGGGACGCCGTGAAGGACATCACCAGGCGGCGGGCGACTGGTCTTACTCTG
This sequence comes from uncultured Planctomycetaceae bacterium, assembly GCA_964392945.1. Classification (GTDB taxonomy): domain Bacteria; phylum Planctomycetota; class Phycisphaerae; order SM23-33; family SM23-33; genus BS750m-G57. Next base: position 10,260 of record CAYMSH010000173.1, read on the forward strand.
GAGCAGCAGCAGAAGCTCTGCATCGCCAGACTCCTGCCGCTCAAACCGCAGGTTATACTCATGGACGAACCGTGCTCGGCTCTTGACGCCGAGGGCATACAGCGAGTCGAAGAACTCCTAAGAACGTTGCGGGAGAAGTTCACCATTGTTATCGTGACGCATAATATGGCCCAGGCCCGTCGCGTAAGCGATGAATGCCTGTTCATGCTCCATGGCGAACTTATCGAGCATTCCGAAACGTCGTCGCTATTCATGAGCCCCAAAGACGAAAGAACCGAACAATACATAGAAGGACGGTACGGTTGATCCCGCGTCTGACGCGACGATCGGCTTGCCGAACAAGGAGAAAGCAATGCCTGTGCAGTTCGACAATGACTGGAGCGGCCTGAAGAAGAAGCTGCTTCATATGGGCGCGACGGCCGAACAGATGATCCGAGACATAGTCTCGGTTGTCGTTGACCGTCAACAGAATCTGCTGGACGACATATCCCGAAAAGAAGACCAGATGGATATTCTCCAGAACGAGATCGACGAAGAAACGGTTCGTATGATAACCGTCCACGCCCCGGTGGCCGGCGATCTGCGGATGCTGATCGTAGCGGCGAGAATAAACGCCGAACTCGAACGGATAGGCGATCAGGTCATGAACATCGGGTTCTACGCCGGGAGCCTCCTGGCCCAGGAGCATCCCGAGCCGGTGGACGGAATACCGGATCTGGCGGAGATGGCCGGCGACATGGTATCGGCGGCCCTGGACGCATTCACGCAGAAATCAGGTCAAACCGCCCGCCTGGTGGTCCGGTCCGACAATAACGTTGACCAACTTCACGACCAGATCTTCAGGAAGATGATGGCCCGGGCCTCCGAGAGCTCCGAGACTATCACCGGCGTGCTGGAGTTGATCCTGATAGCACGTTCGTTTGAACGCATAGCCGATCACTCAGTCAGCATCGCCGAGGACGTCATATACATGGTCGAGGCCAAGAATATTCGCCACGAGCATGATGAAGATAATGAAATCTCGGCCGAAGACCAGCTGGCCGATGCGTAGCCGGGAACGCCAAGAGCGGAATCCGGTAAACCGGGCGAATTCCAGAACTGAGGCAAAACGAGAATGCCGCGAGAAAGCATAGTTGTAATAGAAGACGAAGCCGACATAAGAGAGGTAATCGAGCACAACCTGTCCCGCGAAGGGTACAAAGTGCATGCCTCGGCCGATGGTGACAAGGGCCTGGAAATGATCAGGACCGAAAAGCCGGACCTGGTCCTGCTGGACCTGATGCTGCCGGGATTGGACGGACTCGATGTCTGTCGCGAGTTGAAAGCCGACAGGCGAACCCGATCTATACCGGTGATCATGGTCACCGCCAAAGGCGAAGAAAGCGACATAGTTCTCGGCCTTGGAATCGGAGCCGACGATTACGTCACAAAGCCCTTCAGTCCCAAGGAACTGATCGCCAGGGTGAAGGCCGTTCTTCGCAGAAGTCCGTCAAGCCGAGACAGCGAATCGGCCGAGACGGTCAAGAGAGGCCCGCTATCCATAGATCTCGGACGTCACGAGGTTCTGGTTGAGGGTGAATCGGTGAACTTCACCGCGACCGAAATCCGGCTTCTTCACTTCCTGGCCTCCCATCCGGGAAGAGTCTTCACGCGAGACCGCCTGCTGAGTCGAGTGCTTGGCGAAGATTCGTTCGTTATCGACCGCAACATAGACGTCCATATTCGAGCGGTCAGGAAGAAGCTCGGCATACATCGAGACATGATAGAGACGATCCGAGGCGTGGGGTATCGTTTCCAGGATATAGAGGAATAAACCAATGCTGAAATCCCGTTTTCTATGGAAACTTTACGCCGGATACTCGATGCTGATCGTGATCTCCACGGTGGTTATCGGAGTCCTGATCAGTCGCGGAATCGAACGAGACGCACTTGACGAAATACGGCAATCGCTTGTAGCTCGCGCCTCGATCCTTAAGCAACCGTCGATAGCGGAGCTTCAGGGGACCGGGGTTGAGGGTTTTCAGGCGTATATCAAGGCTCTGGGAACGGAAATCGGCACCAGGTTAACGGGGATGCGAGCCGATGGAGTCGTAATCGCCGACTCGGAAGAAGACCCGGGCGTAAT
>CAYMSH010000174.1:0-12381 GCA_964392945.1 uncultured Planctomycetaceae bacterium
GTTCATGTATGTCGGCAGGGTCGAAGAGGCCGCCGAGGCCGCTGAAAAAATGCAGGGCTCTTCAAATCGGGAAAAAGCCGAACCGACCCGGCCGCAAAGCTCGCCGACTGAATCGGCGAAAGGAGAATGAAGATGGGTGATTTGAGAGTTACTATTCTTATAGCGTTCTATCTGTTCCTGGGTATACGTTGGGATCTTGTCCGCCGCCCGATGGTGTATTTGATAGGCGCCGCGGGTGTCTGCGTGATATTGCTGTCTGACTTTTTTGGGCTTGGCGTCAGTACGCGAAAAGTCCAGGCGGTGTTTACGATTATTGGCTCTTTAGTGGCTTTTGGCGCCGGCGTAGTGGCGTGCTTGAATATGGCTCTGCCCACGATAAGCAGACCGACCGCTCCGCCGTCCGAGACGCCTGAAGGCGAGTAGGAGATTTGACGCATGGATGTTTATGACGCGATACGACAGCGACGCAGTGTTCGCAAGTACGAAGACCGCGCCATTCCTGAAGATGTGCTGAAACGGGTTCTTGAAGCGGGCATACTCGCCCCGACCGGAAGGAACACCCAGGAATGGAGGTTCGTGGTTGTTCGCGATCCCGATACGCGAAAACGACTCGCCGAGGCGGCTGAACAAAAGTTCGTCGCCGAGGCGAAAGTCGTTGTCGCGGTTGTGTCGCTTGACCCGGTTCGTGAGATGTTCTGCGGTATCCAGGCCGGACCGGTCGATTGCGCGATTGTTATAGATCACATGACTCTCGCCGCGGTCGCAGAAGGTCTGGGAAGTTGCTGGATAGGTCATTTTGACCAGGACAGTTCCCGCGAGATCCTGGGTATCCCAGCCCCGGCGAAGATCATCGAAATGCTGGTGCTGGGCTACCCCGGCGACACCCCGGGCGAGAAGAAGCGAAAAACGCTGGACGAGTTGACCTGCTGGGAGAAGTTCTCCGTTAGCGGGTCGTAATTGATTCAGGATATGGAATATGCCTCCGTATAAACGGCCGTTTCATTGCGAGATATTTACACCGATGGGCAGCCGCTGCGACTGCGATGTCGTCAGCGTGGTCTTCCCGGCCATGGACGGTCAATACGGCGTCATGGGCGGGCGGACCCCGCTTGTGACTATGCTCGGGGTTGGGGTAGTCAGCGTCGAACCGACAAAGGGCGATATCCAGGAGTTCTTCCTGTCCGGCGGTTTTGCGATGGTTCGCGAGAACCGGCTGGTGATCCTGGCTAACGAGTGCGAGGCGGCCAACGAGATCGATCGGGAAGAGGCCTGGGAGGCCATTACGCAGGCTCGCGCAATGTCGGACGAGACCGAAGAGGAATTCGAAGCTCGCAACAAGGCGTTGGATATCGCCAGAAAGCGGTTTGCGATCGTACAGAAGAAGGGGCAGGGAAGACGGGACGCTCGCGACGGCTAGCGGTGTGAGATTACGATGAAGTGCATTAGAATTGGAACTCGCCGCAGCATGCTGGCGCTGACCCAGTCCGGACACGTCGCCGACGCGATCCGTGCGGCTAACAAGAACGTCACCACTGAACTGGTCGAGATCGTAACTACCGGCGACGAGACAGTCGGCCCGCTGCTTGACGTCGGAGGCAAGGGGCTTTTCACCGAGCAGTTGGAGGACGCCCTGAGAGACGGCTCGATCGACATGGCCGTTCACTCGGCCAAAGACGTGCCGACGTATCTTGACGACGATCTGGAGATATCGGCCGTCCCGCTGCGCCTCGACGCTCGCGACGCTCTAGTGACAGCCGAAGGACTCGATCTGCGAGAACTCGCCGGCCAGGCCACTGTCGGCACCGGCAGCCTGCGGCGAAGAGCACAGGTGCTCAACTGGCGCAGCGACGTGTCTGTCGTGCCGATCCGAGGCAATATCGAGACTCGCATGAATCGAGCGCTGCCGGGATCTGACCGTCCGTTGGACGCGGTGGTTCTCGCCATGGCCGGGCTCATTCGCGGCGGCCTTGTCGCCAAACACCCCGGGGCGATCCGACCGCTTGTCGACATCATGCCGGCGGCCGGCCAGGGCGCACTGGCGATCGAAACGACAGTGGGTAACCAGGAGATCGCTACGATCCTGGCCAGGATCAACGATTCGGACTCGCTTGAGGCCCTGTCGGCCGAACGGGCCGTACTGGCGGCCCTCGAGGCCGATTGCCACAGTTGTATCGCCGTTCACTTCCGCAGACTCGAAGATAAATGGATGGGCGCCGCCATGGTCGCCCGCGAAGACGGGTCGGGTCTGGTAAAGGAAATCGACGTAGGCGCAGACGCCGCGTCGAATCTGGCCGCACTGCTTGTGAGAAAGCTGCGCGCCAAAGGGGCCATGAAGTTGCTGCACGGCTAGCACGAAACCACGCGAGACGATCGGGTCGCGATCAGGCATAATTTACGGAGAATCCGCATGTTAAGAACACAGAAAACACTTGTCGCATCAACTCTGCTGATTGGTTTGGCGTTTGCGATGTTCGCCGGAAGCGCCCAAGCGGCCAGGAAGAAGGATCCGCCGGCTGAATTTCGGATGGCCAGGATATTCTCCGACAACATGGTGCTGCAGCAGGGCAAGCCGATCAAAGTCTGGGGCTGGGCCAAACCCGGCGCTAGTGTCAGCGTGATGCTGACCCAGGACAGCGGGGCTATCGGGAAAGCGGAGGGCGAACCGGAGACCAAAGACAGCGGCGAATACTCCGTTACGGTTAAATACGTGGAGATCAACCCGCCGAAACTCAAGACGCAAACACTCAGCGCCAAAGCCGGGTCTGACGGAAAATGGCTCGTGAAATTCGATCCGGCCAAAGCCAGTTTTCAGCCGACGTGGATTATCGCCAAGACCGGCCAGCTGTCACTGACGGTGCAAAACGTGCTTATCGGCGAGGTCTGGGTCTGCGCCGGCCAGAGCAACATGGGCTGGGGTAATTTCAACCGCAAGGACCGCGAGGGCGCCTCGGCCGATTTTCCAGGCCTGAGATACATCGCCTGGGAGGACTCCTGGTACAAGCCGCTAGACGATATCGGCCCCAGGAGGAATCCAAATTGGCGCGAGTGCTCTCCCGAAGCGGCCAAGGGTTTTTCGGCGGTTCCGTACTTGTATGGAATGTTTATCCATCGATACCTGAAGGTCCCTGTTGGGATCATCAATGTAGCTCGCGGCGGCACGCTGGGGCAGACCTGGTGCATGCGTTCGGAACTCGACAATATCGATAACAAGATCATCAAGACGGTCCTTGCCGACTACGACGCTGAGACCGCCACGTGGAACGATCCGAAGAAAGTCGAGCAGATAATGGCCGACTGGAAGAAGGCCTGTCGGGACAAGACCGTCGAGCACGAAGCCAAAGTCGCCAAGGCGAAAGCCGAGAACAAGAAGCCGCCTCGCCTGCGCTTGCCGAGAGCCCCTGGCGACCCGCGCAGCGGCTGGAGCCCGCCGGCGGGGCTGTTCAACGCGACGATCATGCCGATAAGGAACCTCGGCGTCGGAGGAGTGCTGTATTACCAGGGCGAGAACAACAACTTCATGTGCTGGACCAGATACGAATACACGTTCCCGAAAGTCGCCGTATCGTTCCGCAAGGCGTTCGGCGACGCCAAGCTGCCGTTCGGATGCATCAGTCAGCCGGGTTGGGGCACGTTTGGTCTGGACCCCGAGATCGCCACTATCGCAGAGGGTTACGCCATCGTACGAGACATCCAGAAACGCGCCCTGGCTAAAGATCCCAACGCAGGGATGATAGCGACGTACCCTGCCGGTAATTCATATATTCATCCCGGCGAGAAGTTGCCTGTGGCTGAATACGCCTCGCTCTGGGCCCTGGCGAAGGTCTACAAGAAGCCCGTGGTCCATCGCGGCAACGAATACAAGTCGATGACGATCAAGGGCTCCAAGGCGTACCTGTTTTTCGACAGCGATCCGATTGTTTACGCAAAATGGAAGCACATCGAGCGTAACGCACACTGGCAGGTGCTCCCGTGCGCCAAGCAGGGAAATGCTCCGCTTGAGGGGTTCATTATAGCCGGGGCCGATCGACGCTGGTACCCGGCCAGGGGCAAGCAGACGTATCTCGACGGCAAGAACTGCATCGAAGTCTGGAGCGATCTTGTCGCCGAGCCGGTCGCCGTGCGATACGGTTGGGCCAACTGGCCCACGGGCAACCTTGTCGGACGTGAGCGAATCCCCGTAGCGACATTCCGCACCGACGACTGGCCGATTCCCGAAGGCGTGAACTACTCCAAAGAGGCCCAGCAGAAATGCAAGGATATCCTCGCAAAACTCAAAGAACGCGGCATTCAGCAGGCCGCCGACCGCAAACTGCGCCAATTGCTGTTCGATCTGCCGAAACTTGAACACGAACTCCATATCAGGATGAAGTCAGGCGGCGGCTTGAAAACTCTGGTGGCCGCCAAATTGGCGCGGATCGAGAGCGTGCTGGACGAACTGGAGAAGGACGAGTGGGTCGCCAGGGGCGTCAGCGGATACGCGCCGCTGGTCGAAAGGCTCAAGGCCCTTCGAACAGCTCTCCAGGCAGCGCGGAGCGAGGCAAAAAAAATCGAAGGCAAGAAGTAGAATACGCCGCCAGCGGAAATTTCCAGGCGGAACGTCGATCCCATGGGTATAGTGTAAGTTATATTCGCGTGACTGTTTCTACAAGGTTCAGAATTCGGTGTATTGATGGCGGAACAAGGCGATAACCGAAAACTGCTGGTGTTGCGAGGTCCGAAGTTCGAGGCCGACGGGGTGCTGGGCTTCCTGTCTGAGCATTTCGACGTGCACGTGACTGATGAACTCGACGAAGCGCTTGACGAGATGGGGCGCGGCGACTACTCGGCGGTCCTTTCGGACACTGCTGATTTTCTGCCTCTCGAACGCGGAGCCGTCACCCAGCAGGCCGCGGCGGTCCTTAACACGCTCGGCGACGGAGTCTGCATTGTCGATCCGAGCGGAATGCTCGTGTGGGCCAATAATCGTCTGAAGCAGTTCAGCGACGAGATCGTCAATCCGCTGTGCGAAATGTGCGTCAGGGCGTTCGAGGAGTTTCGCAAGGTCGATGACAGTCGCGACGATCGCGGCCGGCGATATTCGATCATGCCTGATGATCGCACGTGCATAGAGGTCATCTGCTCGCCGGTTCGCGACAGCCAGGGCGCCATCCGGCACATCGCCGCGGTCACCATTGACTCCAGCGTTCAACGACTTCAGCAGTTCAAGCTCAACGCAATCGATCGGGCCGGGCGCGAACTCGCCCATCTGGATTTCGAGGCGCTGTCGCAGCTCGACGCGGCCCAGCGGCTTGGCCTGCTGGAAGATCGGATCATTAGCTGCAGCCGCGACGTGCTGGATTACCAGCATTTCGCGGTTCTGCTGCTCGACCAGAACACCGATCGGCTTGAGATTATCGTTTCCGAGGGTCTTAGCACCGAGGCTATGGAGTTTGAGATCTACGCTCGGCCGGAGGGCAACGGCATCTGCGGTTACGTAGCCTCGAGCGGGCGAAGCTATATCTGCCCCGACGTGTCGAAGGATCCCCTGTACCTGCAGGGGCTGCCCGGGGCCAGGAGTTGCCTCACCGCGCCTCTGCTGCTGGGCGACAGGGTCATTGGCGTGCTGCACGTCGAGTCGGACCGGCCGGAGATATTCAGCGAGTCCGATCGGCAGTTCGCCGAAATATTCGCCAACTACCTTGCGATGTCGCTGCACATTCTGAACCTGCTGGTCGCACAGCGATACAGCACACACACCCAACTGATCGGGTCGATGTCGGCCGAACTGGCCGGCCCCATAAACGACATGATCGCCGAAGCGACGGAGCTGATGGAGGATTACATCGGTATCGACGAACTGCGCAAACGCCTGGGACAGATAATCGATCGCGCTGGCCAGGCGAGAAAGTCACTCACCGCCTGGGGCAATTCTTCGGCCGGCGCGGTTACCGGAGCGATCGAATCTGTCGGCCACGACGCCATCCTTGCCGGCAAGCGCGTTCTTGTCGCCGACGACGAGCCTCTTCTCCGCGAAACGGTGCAGGACGTCCTGCATCCCTGCGGATGCACAGTTGACGTAGCCTGTGACGGGACCGAAGCGATCGCCAAGATTTCGGAGATCAAATACGATCTGGTGATTTCCGACATCAAGATGCCCGGCGCCGACGGATACGCGGTCTTCGAAGCCGCACGGAGCGCTTCGCCGGATACCGCCGTGATCCTGATGACCGCGTTCGGATACGATCCGAAACACTCGATCGTGCGGGCCAATCGCCAGGGGCTCAGTTCAGTGCTTTTCAAGCCGTTCAAAGTCAACCAACTCCTGGACGAATGCCGCAGCGCCATGACCTCAGATCAGTAGTTCGCCGCGCCAGTCGCAGCTCGGCGCCGCGGGGGCAATTATCCGCTGAATATTCCAGCAATTCCGCCATGCGCGCAAATCAAGTGCAGTGGGGTAAGAGACGATAAATTCATTGGATCAGGCTTTATTGCGCGATGTTTCGTAAACTTACTATGGCGCTATCAGGCTGTTTCATGGAGGTCCATGCGGACGGAGGCGGTTGCAACATCCTGTTGGTACAGAGGTTGCACTGAATGATGAGATCGCAGAAGATACAATTTCGGCGTGGAATGACGTTGCTGGAGGCCTTAATGGCCTCTACGCTTCTTGCCATGGGCGCCTCGGCGGTCCTGCTTCCGTTCAATATCGGAGCCCAGAGCGAGACTGAAGACGCCCGTCGTACGCTTGCGATGCACCTGTCGCGCGAACTGATGGAGGAGATCATATCCAAACCGTTCGATGATCCCGAGGGAGGCGGCGCCCTGGGCCCGGACTCCGGCGAGACCTCGCGACTGTACTTCGACAATATTGACGATTACGACGGATACAAAGACGGATATGGCGAGGCTATCAGCGAAATTGTCGGCGTGAGGAAGCAGACAATCGACTACGTGGCGATCGATGGACTGCACAGGGAGGTCTCTGTGGCGTACATGCACGTTTCGGGACAAGATGTCGGCGATGCTCCCAACTTCGTTCGCGTGGAAATAAAAATGGGATATATGGGAGATAATCTCCTGACTCTCAGGCGCCTGGTTCACCTTCCGGAGTAACCCTGAGTGAGAAAGCGGCATTATGATTCGAACAAACAAAGGATTTACGCTGGCCGAAATGCTCACGGCGATGATTGTCATGGCGATTATCTCCCTGGCGACGGTCTCGTTGACCATGGCGCTGACCACGGCCCAGGAGTACTCCGAGGATTTCTATCGTCACGTGCAGATCGCCCGGAACTCGCTGCGGCGCCTGGAACGCGACATAAACAAGTCCAAGCTGATAACCGCCTGCGATTCGAACACGTTGGTCTATTGGCTGGACGACGCCAACGGCAACGGCGATATCGAACTGACCGAACTGCGTTTAATTGGAATCAATCCGGACACCGGTGAGGTCTCGCTGTGCTACGCGGAGTTTCCGGTTTTCTGGCCTCCGGTCTGGAAGAACCAGTGGGACAATGCGATGACTGTGCCGATCGCCACTGATTTGACCCAGGCCGCCAGTGCGATCAAGAACGTCAGATGGGTCAAGTCCGACGAACTGGCCAGTGAAGTGACCGCGCTGAAATTCACGCCGTCAGAGAGCGGGCCGATGAGCAAGATGGTGCAGATCGAGATGACTGTAGGCGACGGACCGGGAATGGTGCAGTTACGGTCCACGGCGTCTTTGCGGGCTCACAAGATTGATAACCTGTACACCAACGGCGGACTGTACTACCTGGCGGCGGACTAACAATGAAGGCGATAAACAACGACAGATCGACGCCGAGAAATCGCAAGTCCTGCGGATTTGCGCTTCTCATGGTATTGATGCTGATCGCCACGGCCGCCGTAGTCGGCGTCAGCTACATCTACGGAGCGCAGGTAAAGACCGCCAGCACGGGCAATCTTATGCTGGCTTGTCAGGCCAGATATCTCGCCGAATCCGGGCTCCAGCATGGACTGTACTCCCTGCAGACCCGCGCGACGGACTTTGGCTCCGAGGCCGCGCCGAACGGCCCGTATCACATCGAAGACGACGACGGCGGTTACGTATTCTGGATCTCGGCGACTTCCGACGCCTCGGAGTATCAAATCACCGCTACAGGAACCGAAGGCGGGATATCGCAGACAGTGGCGATGACCGTCAGCTTGAAGAGTAACTACGCTGCGGCGATGGGCGATCTGGAGCCGACTTACTGGTGGCGTCTTGGCGATTCGGATCTCACTGCGATCGACGAGCAGGGACTGAAGCACGGCGCCTACGTAAACGGCGCCTCCCGCGGCGCCGAAGGAGCGATTCTGGGAGATGCCGACACCGCTGCGGACTTCCATGGGAGCACCGATCATATCAACCTCGGCACAATAGAGGATTTAAGCGACGATCGCCTTACACTGGGTTGTTGGGCGCGAGCTGATGCATGGTCTGACGCCTGGCCGCGACTCCTGGCCCGAGGGGGTAGCCAGCACGGGACAGACAGACGCTGGCAGGTCAGTCTCACCAACGATCGTAAGCTCAGGTTTGTTCTGAGGCTGAAGAACTCGAGTAACGTGTGCACCGGGCAGACCTCGATCGGTCTGGGGGAATGGTTCTTTGTCGTCGCGACGTTCAATAAAGATACCCGCCAGATGTGGATTTATCTCAATGGTGAGCTTGACGGGACCAAGAACAGCACCACGTCGGCGGATATCAACGACGATGAGAGTTTGGAGGCCTGGATTGGCGACCAGCCGGTTGTGGCCGGCCAGGCGCCGTGGAACGGTCCGATCGACGAGGCGTTCATTGTGAAAGGCGAGGCGCTGACTTCCGACCAGGTCAAGGCTCTGTTCGAGGCGAGTATACCGGAAGTGAAAGTGGTTTCCTGGGATGACTGAATCGGCCCGAGACAGTTTGATTGGATTGCAACGACGCGGCGCCAGCGCCGCCGACGGTTTTTCTCTCGTGGAACTGCTGGTCATGACAGCGGTTCTGATCGTTGCGATGGCGATAGTCGTCCCGATGCTGGGCTCGAGCAGTTACTCGGTTTCACGCGCCGGGGCCAGGCGGCTGGCTTCGGATATGCAATACGCACAGGACTATGCGATCTCTTCGCAGAAGGATGTCACTGTTAGTTTCGACCTGGCGAGCGAATCCTATTCTTTGTCCAACGAAAGTGGCGTACTGATTCATCCGATCACTAATAGTGACTACGAAATTGTATTCAGCAGCATAAGTGAGTTGGCTAATTTGGATATTGTGAGCACTGCAGGAGGCGGGTCGGTGACGTTCGACACGGGAGGAGTGCCGGATGTTGGAGTAACGATAACCTTACGTGCGGCCGACAGTTTGTTCTACGTGAAGGTAAGTGCTGTTACAGGAACCGTTAGCGTAGAAGCTGAAGAATAACCGCATGCTACAGCGGACCAAAAAGACTCAAAAAGTGAGGCGAAAGAGAAGATGAAACTCTTGCAGCGAAAAGAACGATGGCCCATAGCGTTGGATATTGGCGCAGACAGCATCAAGATCCTTCAGCTCGAGGAGCGCAACGGCGCCCTTGCTGCACGCGCAAGCGGTCTGTGGCGATTCCCTGCGGTTATGATCGATCCGGAGCAACGGCGAGAAATGACGATTACCGCCGTTCGCGAAATGATCCGCAAAGGGGATTTCAAAGGTCGGATGAGCGTTTCATCGCTTTCCGGCTCCCAGGTCGACATAAAAAACGTTCGTATCGAAAAACTCCCCAAGCATGAAGTCAAAAAGGCGCTGCTATGGGAGGCCCAGGATCGTTTCGCGTTCGATGTGTCTCCCGATCGCTTGAAGCATATCGACGCCGGACAGGTTCGAAGCGGTACGGAAGTACGCAGCGAGATTATCATGCTCGCGGCCTCGCAGAAGGCGATCGATGATCACCTGGCCCTGCTGGGCGACGTGGGCCTCAAGCCCGAACACATTTATCCTGAACCGCTGGCGGTTTTCAGAATGGCCCAGCGATCTCTCAGGCGACAGGCCGACATCGACACTGTCTCGGTCATCCTGGATCTCGGAGCACAGGCTACTCGCATTATTGTCGCTCGGGGGCGTCAGGTCGTGTTCATAAAGACCATCGATATCGGCGGGCGGGCGTTTGACGAAGCTGTAGGCTCCCAGTTGAATCTGGACCTGGCCGACGCGGTGGAACTGCGGGCTCGAGTGATGATCGCACACGCCAAATCGATCGGCGGCAAGCGGAAATCCGACCAGGACGAATCAGAAGAGCCGCGCACCGATGTCGACTGGACCATACGCGACGCCGTTCGCGGGCGGGTCGAAGAGTTGGCCCGTGAAATAGCGCTCTGCCTGCGATACTGCAGCGTAACGTTCCGCGGTTTGAGACCCAACAACGTGACGATGGCCGGCGGCGAAGTCTACGATCCGGCGATCATGGAGCTGCTGGCCGAGAATCTCGGTGTTGAATGCAGCGTAGCTCAACCCATGCGGGGGATAGACGTCTCCGGCGGGGCGCTGGGTATGGGGCCGCGAACACCGATGTGCGAATGGGCTGTCGCCGCGGGTCTGGCTATGCGGGACCAGGACATCGCGCCTCACGATAAGGAGGTCAAACATGACCATCGACTTTCTGCCTGAACGTATCAAAGTCCAACGCGCCAGGGTCGATCGCCTCTTCAGACAGGCGTACCTTGTCGGTATGGTTTTGAGCACGCTTGTCGGACTGGCGTATATCAACGAGGAGCGAATCTCCGCGGCCCAGGCCGAGCTTTCCGGGCTGGACGATCAGTCGACGAACCTGAAGACCCAGGTCCAGACAATGTACAAGCTGCAGGAGCAGCTCTCTGGCCTGATGATAAAGCAGGATATCGACCAGAAGCTGGGAAGCCGTGTCAACGGGATGGACATCCTGGCCGAGCTTGGCAAGATACTGCCCCAAAGCATGACGCTGACCAGTTTGCAGATGGATGCACTGCGGCTCAAAGTCCCGCTGACATCAGCCGGCGGTGTGGCCAGAAAGGCGCCCAGGCGAGGCAAGGCCAAGGAGAAGATCGTAAATCGCTTGAAGCTGACGATAACCGGACTGAGCCCCAACAATGTGGACGTTGCGAATTTTATAGCGGATCTGTCGGCCAGCGAGCTGTTCGAGGAGGTCGATATGGGTTACGCCAAGAATATCGAGCATCGCGGCAAGCAGGCCAAAGAGTTCCAGGCGAGTTGTTACGTGGTTCGCTAGGAGGAGTGCGAAGAATATGAAGCTTACTAAAGATATCTGGATAGTCACGGGAATACTCGCGGCGATGATCGTCGCGGCCGTGCTCGTGGTCTACCGTGGACAGGGCAAGCGACTCGACGAGTTCAAGGCCCGTATATCGGCCACTCGATCGACTGTGGATACTCAATCGCAGACTGTCGCGATCTTTCCCGAACTCGTCAAGCAGATCAAGTCGATGCGAGCGCGTTACAAGAACTTCGATCGTCGTTTGCCAGGGCGGCAGGAACTGGGCGGATTCCTGAAGGAGATCTCCGGGTATCTCGGCGACGAGCACTTTTCGGACCAGTTGATCGAACCCGGCAGCCCCACGCGACAGGATCTCTTCCACACTCTTCCGATCATAATGCGTTTCAAGGGCTCCTACCTGACCAGCGTCAAGTTCTTCAAACGGATCGAAGAGATGCAGAGGTTGACGAGGATCCAGAAGCTCAAGATCACCAAGAAGACTCCCAAAGACAAAAACGGCGTCAAGGGCGATCCGACGCTGGATATCGAATTGCAGTTGAACATCTACTTCACGGAAAGCTGATCTGACCGTTGTTCCGGCGAGAACTCAGGAACTGACGGAGAAAATCAAAATGGCCCAGACAAACAGTATTGAGATGTGGAAAAAGCGAATGCTCGCAGAGCTGGCTCGCGACAAGAAGAAGGCGTGTATTCTTGGCGTTCTGGCGATAGCGGCGGTGTTCTTTGTCGGCAAACTGCTGTTCAAGGGTTCGCCAGAGTCGGCCGATGCGATGCAGCCTACCCCGGGCCAGACCGCCGCGCAGGTTCCGGATGCGTCTGGGGGCGGCAATGCGATGTTCACCGCCCGGGCCGTCAAGGCGACGCCGGCCAGGAAGACTCCCGCCAAGCGAGGCGAGATAACCCGCGACATCTTCCGGACTAATGCGAAGTACTTTCCCATAGTCGCCAAGGTCGTCAAACCCGACGGCAAGCCTGATGTCGTCCAGGGCCAGGTAGACGCGGCGACCGCCCGCCTGAAAGCCAAGGAAGAGAAGATTCGCCAGGAGGGCTCCTCGCTGCACCTGGAGAGCACAATAACCGGACGCGTCCCGATCGCCATTATCAACGGATCGGTGCTTGGCAAGGGCGGAGTAATCAGTGGGTTTCGGGTCGTGGAAAT
>CAYMSH010000175.1:0-12334 GCA_964392945.1 uncultured Planctomycetaceae bacterium
GAATCCCGGTTCGTCAGGAGGCGGGAGCCGCCTCCCTGACGCCAGTCCCAGGGAGCCCCTGGAGGCCGCCGAGACGAATGTTGTCGGGCCGGCGGGAATTATCACCGGCCTGAATTCCAATAGCGATCCGGCGAAACTTGCCGAGGTCTCTGCAGATTCGAGCATCTTCGGCGACACCGGCCGCGGGCGGCGAGGCCGGGGTGACGGCGACGGCGGCGACGGCGGCGGCCCGACGCCTGGAGGATTGCCTGACGTTGTTTATCTGATCGATCGTTCCGGTTCCATGATCGACACCTTCGACAGGGTTCGGCACGAGATGTTGCTTTCGGTTGGGAAGATCGAACCAGACAGGAGATTCCACGTCGTGCTGTTTTCCGACGGAAGGCCCCTGGAGAAATCTCCGCGCCGAATGACTCCGGCAAGCAAGCGGGCCAAGGTGGACCTGGTTGAATTCCTCAAGCCGGTTCGCGCCTACGGAAAGACCGATCCGATACCGGCGATTAATCGCGCCTTTGACGCGATCACTCGTGGAGGGTCAAAGAGGGCGACGATTATCTATCTGTTGACTGACGGTGTGTTTCCCGATAATCACGCCGTCATGGCGACTATCCGCAGGCGAAGCCTCGGCCAGCGGATCAGAATCAACACGATCCTGTACGGCAATCGTCCTCCGATCGCCGAGAAGGTTATGATGCGGATCGCCGCCGATACCGGCGGTGCGTATCAGTTTATCAGCAGTGATGAATAACAGTGAAACAAACTTGAAGTTCCGCGCCTTGGTGTACTCGGCGCATATGACGTGCCGGGAGGCTGTTCGCCCGAGATCGGCCTCCCGGTTTAATATTACCCCGCCTGCCGGAGCGTCTCCGGTCAGGCGATTGCGAGGAGCGGGACTCGAACCCGCATGTCCGGTAGGACACCAGGACCTAAACCTGGCGCGTCTGCCAATTCCGCCACCCTCGCGGTTTTGCGCACTGTGGTTCTGTCGGCGTCAACGGGATCGGATGGCGAACTATTTTCTTTTTTTGAAGAATTCCGCACCATTCGATGGAACCGCCGCGTCCGCAGCGCGTCTAAATTTATAGGCAAGCCGACGCGACAATGCCAGCGTTTTCCTGCTTTTAGGTGGAGGTTATGAGCCACGCGAGACTGTCAAGACGTTCCCGCCGCTGGGGGCCAGTGGTTAACGTACTATGCTCGGCAGGGGGCTGTTTTGTCGCTGATATTGACCCTGGCGGACCGCTGAATCGGAAATCTTTGTTTTTCTCTCGCATTTTGCGAACTTTATTTATTGCTGTCAGTATTTCCAAATGGTATAAATACCTATTCCTGCCTGAACCCGAAGGTAGCTGGCGGACGGCGTTAACGATATGCCGGTCCCGCCGGTTGGACCTTCCCAAGATTGTCGGGAGTCCTTACTATGGGCATTGAGTTTCAATGTGACGAATGCGGACAACTTCTTAACATAGACACAGAACCGGGCGCGACAGTTGCGTGCCCGCACTGCAGCGCATCAGTTGTAGTGCCAGCAGCTCTGGCGTCGCTTCCTCAGCCTCAGGTAGCCGGAGGTCCTCCTCCCTCGCCTGGGCCGTCGGCTCAGCCGCCTCAGCAGGAGTACGTCGATGACGACGGCTACGACGAGGAAGACGAAGAAATTGAAGAACACGAAGAGCACGACGCGGTGATGGCGGTAATGGCCGCCTCCATGCCGTGGATAATCAGCGTATTCTTCCATGTCGGACTGGCGCTGATATTCTTCATGCTGGTCATGATCGCGCAGGTCGAGGAGATCACCAAGAGCGCAACGATCCCCAACGCCATCATCAGCGAAGATCCCGGCGCTACAGTCAGCCACGGTCGAAGCAGCAAAGTCGAGAAAGCCACCCAGCGTCAACGCAAGGTCAAGGCGACCGGCGACTCCAAGCGAGAGCTGGAAGTGCCCAGCGACGGCGATACCGGAAAGCCGGCCGAACTTATCGGGGCGGCTGCAGGAGCTGGCGGCGGATCGCTGGCGGACTTCGGAAACACCAACGGAAGCGGCGGACCTCGCGCCGGATTCGGCGGAACCGGCGGAAACGCTCACCATATCGTATACCTGATCGACCGATCCGGGTCGATGTTCGACACCTTCGACGCAGTCAAGAAAGAGATCGTAGAGTCAGTGATGAATCTGACGCCGGTGCAGGACTTCCACGTGATCATGTTTGCCGAAGGCGAGCCGCTGGAAAAGAAGCCGATGGCGCTGACCCCGCCGACGGAACGCTACAAGATATCGCTGGCCGAGTTCCTCATGTCCGTCAAAGCCGAAAACACCACGAATCCCGTCAAGGCCATCAATCGCGCCTTTGACGTGCTGGCTAAGGCTGACAGGAAGCCGGGCAAGATCATCTACATGCTGACTGACGGAGCCTTCCCCAACAATGAAGAGGTCCTTTCGACTATTCGAACGAGGAACAGCAAGAAAAGAGATGTGCTGATCAACACCTTCCTGTACGGCTGGAGACCGCCGATCGCAGAGAAGGTCATGACCCAAATTGCCAACGAAAACGGCGGCAAATACCGCTATGTGAGTCTGGACGAATAGATATCGGGAGTTTGTGCTTATGCGTACTTGTGTGACAATCGGGTGTGTGTTGGCTGTCATGGCCTCGATAGGCCTTGGCGATGACGTTATTGTCGGAAGGCTCCCTTATTCCGACGTAACCATCGTTGACGTCAAAGACGGTGTCTTGATCTTCAAGACCCAGGGCAATCAAACCCAGACCAAGCCGTTCAGCGACATTACCGGAATAACGCTGACCGGAATAGACAGCTTCAACGAGGCCGAGAAGCTGCTCTCCAAATCCGCAGGACGCTCGGCGGGCTCGAAGATACAAAAGCAGATCGACGCCAAGAAGGCTGCAGTCGCCGAGTTGATGGCGGAGATTAGCGATCAGCCTGGAGCGATCAAGAAGCTCAAGGACACCGCGGCACGCATAAGAACCCAGGCCGCAGCCTACAAAAAGAGCGCTGATGACCTGGGCAAGCAGTTGGTGGAGCTGAAGAAAGCAGAGTCGGCCGCCAGGGGCAAACACGCCAAGGTCCAGGCCGAGGCGAACAAAATGCTCAAGCAGGCCGATGTACTGCAGAAGCGAGGCAAGAAAGGCGAGGCCAATAACCTGAGAAAGCAGGCCAAGCAGTTGCTCAAACAGGTCGCGTCAATGGATGCCGCCAGGATAAGAGGCGACGCCAAGAAGAAGCGGCTCGAGGCGCTTAAGCAGACTCGTGAAGCCAAAATTATCGCCAATCGGCGACAGAAGGACTGGAAAAAACAGGCCACGAACAAGATGAATACCGTCAAGCGCCTGAACGAGGAAGCCGACTCGCTCGAGGCTCAGGCCAAGCGACTGACCCAGGCCGCTACGGCGAGAAAAACCAAGATCGGGAAGCTGACAACAGAGAAAGGCGAACTGGCCCGACAGGCCAAGAAATCTCTGGCCGAAGCCAGCGCGATGGACTCAAAGGCCGCCGCATTCCCCGCATTCGTCAAGAGCCAGAAAGCCAAAGCCGCCAAACTTGACGCTGAAGTTGTCGAACTGAAGGTTCAACTCGACGCCATGGCGTCAGGCACGACGGATACCGCCAACAAATACCCCGCGGCGATACGCCTCTACCGCGCTGCGGCCGGGACGAACGGAACGCCGACACAGAGAGCGATCATCGATTTCCGGCTCCTGAGCGCGCTTGACCAGGCCGGCTGGATCGACGAGGCGACCAGCCAGTGGATGACGATGGCCAATCGAACCGGCGGAGCCTCAGGCGTTGTCGCCTGCAGACCGACCACGATCGGGCCAAAGGGCGACGCGAGAAACGCAAAAGCGATCGTTATCCTCAAGTCAGGACTCTCGAAGATCAAGGGCGCGCAATACAAGAGTTCGACTATTGACCTGCTGGTCAGATTGATGGTCCGTGAAGGGCGATACGACGACGTAATCGCGCTTCTGAAAGACACCGCCGATCCCAAGCTCAAGGTCCTTCTGGCCGTGGCCCTGCTGGAGACCCAAGACCACGCCGGTGCGGTGAAGGTTGTAACCGATGCATTGAAAGAACTTGAAATGGAGTCTCTGGCCGAGGCGCTGTCGGTTCGCGGAAAGGCGTTGTTAGCCCAGTCCGCGATGCTGAGCGACAAAGCCAAGATGCAGGACAAGATGCTCGAGGCGGCGTTGGATTTCATGAGAGTCGCGACGTTTTTCCCCGGAACGCAACGTGCGGGAGAATCGTTGCTGGCCGCCGGGCGGATTATGGCCGCCTTGCCCAAAAGAGCCAACAATGTCGCCGCCGCCAAGGCCTATCAGGCCGTGGCTACGGGCTACCCTGGAACGCCGCTTGGAAAAACGGCTTCCAAAGAGCTTAAGAAGCTGGGAATGTGATAACAGTGCTGACAACAGCGCCTCGGCCAGGGAACGCCGAACGCGCTGTGTCGGATTAACTTAGTTTAGAGTCTAAGGAGTACGTTTATGCTGGCAGCAGATATTAATTACTTCCATGTGCTGATGGTGCAATGCGGAGCAATCGGATGGATACTCTGGGCGATGAGTGTCCTGACGCTGGCGATTATCGTGCAGTATTTCATCACGATTCGTCGCGACAACATCCTTCCGCCGGTGGTCCTCGATCAGGTCCGAGAGCTGTTCGACGAGAAGCAGTACGGCGAAGCGATAGAAATGTCAGCCAGCGAGCCGAGTTTCCTGAGCTACGTAGTTCACGCCGGCCTGTCGGACGCTTCGCACGGTTATCCGGCGATGGAGCGGGCCATGGAGGAAGCTGCCGAGGAACGTACGACTAAGCTTCTCCGCCAGATCGAATGGTTGAATCTTATCGGTAACATCAGCCCGATGCTCGGTCTGTTCGGAACCGTCTGGGGCATGATTCTGGCGTTCCAGGAACTGGCGGCATCCGGTGGTACGGCCGATCCGGCTGACCTTGCCGATTCTATTGGTATTGCGCTGGTGACGACGTTGTTGGGGCTGGCTGTGGCTATTCCCTCGCTGGCCGTTTACGCGATGATGAGAAACCGCGTGGACTCGCTGACCAGCGAAGCGATGGTCGCCGCACAGGATCTGATCTCTACGTTCCGTCCGGCTTAATAGTTGATATATCCGGGGCCCGGGTCGCGCCGCAGCGGCCAGCTGGGTCCAGAGGAGTATGGCAATGGCCAAAACAAAGGTATTTCAGAAGGACTCGAACGGAGCTGTGGAGTTTAACATGACTCCCATGATCGACTGCACGTTCCTGTTGATCATCTTCTTCATCCTGTCGGCCTCCGTGCTGACTGACGCACTGGCGGAACTGGAACTGCATCGTCCCTACAAGTCTCAGGCGCGGGACGAGAAGGCTCTAAACGAACTTCCCAATCGCATAATCGTAAACGTAATTTCAGACGCCAAGGATAAGTCTGACGACGAGTCACTGGATTCGGCGACGATCAGGGAATACATGATCAACGGCGAAATAATACTAGTCACAAACAGCGAAAGGTTGACCAGGCGCATCAGGGAGGGGGCTCTGGCGGCCAAGGACAAGGAACACAAGGACTTCTACGTGGAGATCCGCGCCGACTACCGGGTGAATTTCGGGGCGGTGCAGGAAGTCCTGAAAGCCGCCGCAGCCGGCGGAGTTCGCGGGATCAACATGAAAATGAACATAACGGCGTTGATCGGGAAACCGAAATAACGTTGTTGAGGTAATCGTAACAGATGGCCAGATCAATCAAAAAAATCGAAGGCGACGAGACAGTCCATTACGTTTCGCCTCGCGCCAAACGCGGACGGGAAAAAGCCAGGATTGGCGTGCCGATGACCGCCATGATTGACGTGACGTTCCAACTGCTGATCTACTTTATCCTGACGACGACTTTCCGCCAGGCTGAAGGGCAGATACCCGGAACTCTTCCCAAAGCCGGGTCATCCGGCGCCGCGACAGTGGAAAAGCTCCAGACACCCATCAAGATCACTGTGCATCCCGACGGCCCAAACAACACTGAGGTTCAGTTTGAGGTCGAGGGCTTCACCCACAAGTTCAAGACGGCGCAGGAACTCTATGAGGTCCTGGCCCAGCGAGCGCAGACCGGAGGGAAAGAAACTCCGGTGATAATAAACGCCAGGAGAGATGTAAGATGGCGATATGTGGTTGAAGTCTTCAACCAGGTCGTCGCCAACGAGTTTAAGAATATCGCATTCCAAAACACGACATGATGCACTCGGGCGGCGTCTGTCAGACAGGGAGACGAGATATGGCTGGATCGACTCGAGACCACGCCGCTGATCGCGGTGAGAATTATCAACAACCGCCCGCCGAACGCAGCAGACTCAAAGCCCGAATTGCAGTACCAATGACGGCGATGATAGACGTGACGTTCCTGCTGCTTACGTATTTTCTGCTGACAACGACTTTCAGGCAGGCCGAAGGGCAATTGCCCGGGACGCTCCCTAAGCCGCCGTATGGAGATCTTCGGGCCGCAGTCATACCCGTAGAGGTGCGTGCGGCCGGGGAGAACTGCCAAAACGCCGTCTACGCCCTCGACGGCCAGGACCGACTCATCAGGACCCCGCAGGAACTGATCGAGTCTCTTCGGGCCAGGCGGGATCGAGAAGGCGATCGAGACGTCAGCGTGGAAATCCACGCCGGCAGGGCGGTTCGATGGCGGTATGTTGTAGAGGCCTACAATCAGGCCCTTGGAGCTAAACTGCCTGCGACTATAAGCATTCACAACCGGACATGACCGATCGGCGCCGCATCGGGCCAAAGCCCGCCGATCAGAAGGAATCAAACGACGTGATGACGATACGAAGCCTTGCAAGGAGCGTTTGTATGCGGGATGTCTTTTTAAAAGTCACGGTAGTCTTCGCACTGATGATAGCCTGCGTTTCGACTCTCAACGCGCAGGTCGTCGCCAAAGCGGACACCCAAAAGGTCAGCGCCTTCGATCGATTGAGCAATGCTCGACTGATGGCTAACGTCAATAGCCTCGGTATGACCGAGTTGGCGGATATCGTCCCTACTCCCGGAGGCACCGTCGGCATCCTGATGCAGACCAGACTCCAGGCCCAGGGGCTGCGGGCCATTACCGATCCCGCCGAGTGTCTGGCCAGGGGAAATGAACTGATCGCCGGGCTTGAGAAAGCACTCGATAAGGCGGAAAAGGAGATGGACGCAGCCGAACAGGCCGCCGCAGATCCGAAACTGCAAGGCAGACCCAAGACCCACAAGAAGATCGCCGCGGCCAAGAGCGTGCACACGTACTTTGACATGCTCTACCTGCTGGGTGATCTGGCCGGGCGCCAGGCCGTCGCGCCGTATATGCGCAAAGTGATGTATATGCAGGACAACACCCAGGATCGCAAGATCGTCCGCAAAGCGACTCGGGAGGCGGTGCTGGATCTCGGCGACATGCAGGCTGATCTCCAGGCCGCCATGCGCGACTGGCAGGGTGACATGTCTGTATGGATGAACATGGGCACTGTGGGAGAGGGCCTTCTAAGGAACGCCAGATACTGGTCGACCAGGACGTATTTGAATCGTGCTCTGGCCCTGGGCGATGCCGATGCTCACCAGGCCGAACTCGACGAACTCAAGGGCGCCTTGCAGGCCGATCTGGCCTCGCTGGGAGAGGACCAGACCGCACAGAGAAAGAAGCGCCAGGCAAAGTACGACGCAGAACTGGCCAGGCTGACGGCCGATCAGAAGAGACGAACCGCCGAGAGGCGAGGCCTGCTGAACAGAGTCCTGACCGGGCTGGGTCCGTTTGAAAAAACCAAACGGTTTGGTGTTTCTCACACCGCTCGCCATCTTATGTCTGTGGCCAGTCGAGAACTCGGAAACTACGCCGACGCCATCAGCTATCTTGCCGCCCCGAGATACCAGGGCGCCGACGCGGCCACGAAGATGGATATCGCGATGGAGTTGGCCTTGACGCTGGCCAAGCAGGGCAAGTTCGACCAGGCCGCCGGCGCGATTACGAGTTTCAAGACCGAGGCCGAGAAGATCGTCGGCCGCGGCAAGCCGCTCGAAGAAATCCAGCAGGCCCAGATCGATCTCAAGGTAGCGATACTGAAAGAGTATACGGCCCGTCGAGCCAAGCGTAACGACCAGGCCGCCGCGGCGCTGGTGGAGTTTCTAGACAAGTACAAGAACGACGGCATCAGGCAGTCGTTCATCGATTTCTTCGGAAACAGGCTGCTGTACACGCGGGACGTCGACAAACTCAACTCCATGCAGTTGTACATCATAGCCAGCGGAGCATCTGCGAGGAAGGTGCCCGAGATGCGCCTGAAGATGCTCAAAGCGCTGCTGGGGCGAACCGACGCCACAGCCAAGAAGCTGGCGCCTGAAGCCCACTGGCAGATGGCGATGACGCTGAATCAGATGGGGCGCCAGATGCTGGCGGCCGAGAGTTTTGTAGAAGTCATGAAGCTGCTGGGACCGGATGATCCGAAATCCCCCCAGGCGGCCCAGAATGCCGCGATCTGTATGGAGCAGTACGTTGACTGGATCGAAAACAAGGGACGAAACGCCCCGGCGGCGATTCGTTTGAAATTCGTCAAGATTCTCCAGCAAGCGGTAAGCTTTGACAACGAAAAGAACGCCAAACTGAAACTGTTCAAGTGGTACTACTCCCTTGGCCAGAGCTGCAACGAGCTTTCCAAGAGCGTTACCGACGCCAAGAAGAAGGTCCAGTGGATGCAGCTTGCCGCCGAGGCTTTCAGCAAGGTGCCGACCGACCCGCCTGGCGTCTACTTCAACGCACAGGATCTGTGGCTTGACCTGCGATACCGCGCCTTGCACGCGGCGACAGAGAAAGACGCCAAAGTAATGGCCGAAGCTGTCAAGCTACGCAACGACCAGGAAAAACTTGTTAAGCGGATCGAAGAGTTTGTCGGCAAGTTGGCCGACAAGAAGACTCCGCAGGCCGAAGCGCTGATTGCAACGGCGGCATGGGTTGATTTCGGCCGGGCCAAACTGTTGGCCGATCCGCTGAAGAAGAGGGCCGAAGCGGAGTTGGAAGTCGCCGCGGTTCTGAAAAAATGGACCGCCGTCGGCGACGTGATCATGTCGGCCAGCCAGTGGAAGATCCAGAACCTCATCGACCAGGGCAAAATCGCCGAAGCCAGCGCCGAACTCGAGGCGTTCCTGAAGGCCAATGAAGATGACCCCGGCGCCGGAGCCGGTCTTCTGAGCCAGGTTATCTACGGGATCCAGAAGGCCATCGGGAAACTCGAGGCCAAGGGCGGAAATGACGCCAAACTCGCAGCCTACAGGGCCAGCTACCTGACACTGGCGGCTAGGCTGTACGCTCCGATCAAGGGCAAATCCGTCGCAAACGACGATGGCACGATGAACGAAGACCGCCTGAATCTCACCCAGCTCTGGATCGACGCCCTGATTCAGAACGGCAAGGGCGCCGAAGCGATGATACTCGCCGAAGAATGCAGGCGAGTGTTCAACAAGGGTCGAGACGCCGACGCCAAGAAGATCGATGTGGAGTTCGCCGGTAAGATATCGCTGTGCAGAAAGGCCGCCGGCCTGGTCGGACTGAAGAGACTGGCGATAGCTCTTGTCGCCGACTTGCGGAGTAACAAGCTTCCGATCGAAGACAACGCCAGGCCTGTGAGAAATGCCCTGAAGACGCTTACCGACGCCACGAATAACAAGGTGAGCAAGGAGAAGATAATCAGGCTTAAAGGGGCTTTGAAACTCGAACTGGAAACCGGGTATCGCGAAATCATTCGAGAGCGGAAGAAACGCTTGCCGGTCGACCTGCGAATCGAATGGAATTACGCCAAATGCCTGGCCGCTACCGGGAAGTACAACGACGCACTGAAGATTTACGCTCACCTGATCGGGGCCAGCAACCCCCGCGTCAGCAAGAAACTGGCGGCGAGATACTGGCGCCTGCAGTTGGAGTGGGCCAAGATATTCGTCGAAGCTCTGGGCAACGACAAAGAACGAATGGGCAAACTCGTCAAGCACATAGAGGTGGAGTTGAAGGCCGTAGGAGGCACCGAACTGGGCGGCTACCAAGCCGAGTTCTTCGCCATCAAGGAAAAGGCCAGACGTCTCAGCGAGTAGTTGCTTCATCCGGATAGAGATTCGCCGCCGATGGGGGGGTGAACTTAAATTGCTGTGATTCCGAACGGAAAGTTGAACTTTCCGTAGGAATATATATACTTACCGAACAAACCTCGGCGGCATAGCCAAGCGGACTAAGGCGACGGATTGCAAATCCGTTATTCGTGGGTTCGAATCCCACTGCCGCCTGTCGGACATTGTAGAATATTATCAACGCGCATTGTCTGATTGCCGATATCTGATATTGGCGGGACATGGACGCGAATCGATAAATGCAATATGCTCCTAAGAGGTACTTGACGATGAAAAAGGCAGTGCTAACGCTGGCGGTCATTTCACTTTTTGTCACCGGAGCCCTGGCCAAAACTCAGGCGCTCATCAGAAAAGACGGTCGCCGACACGTCGGCCTGGTCACAAAGGCTAAGGTAGGCGGTAAAGACGGATACAACGTCCAGATGAGGATCGGTGAGATATTCGTGCCGGCCGACGATGTGGAGCGCATTGAAAACGCCGCCACGCCGCTGGAGGAATTCCACGCCGAACTGGCCAAACTCAAGAAATCCGACGTCAAAGGACGCTACAAACTCGCAAAGAGCGGTATCAAAAAGAAACTGTATCTGGAGTCGGCTAATATCCTGAAGGGAATACTGGCGATTGACCCGAACCACGAGCGGGCCAAACTGCTGCTCCAGGAAGTTCAGGCCACAATGGACCGGACTCAGGATCCCGCCAAGCTTCACCAGGAGTACCTCAAGAGGCGTGCTGCGATCAGACGCGGCGACGCCAAGGGGTTCCTCGTGCTGGGAAAATGGGCCCACGGCAACAAGCTGCTGGCGGATGCAAAAGACGCCGCAACCCGAGCCCTTCAGGCCGACCCGGAACTTGTTGACGCAGCGAAACTGCTCAACAAGCTTAATACGGAGTTGACGAAATCCGGTCCAGTCAGCCCCCAGGGCGTTCGCGACAAGCACCTCCTGTCGCTCGAAGACGTATCCCGCGTGAGATTGGCCGAGTTCAATCTCAAGGGCGACGTTGTTGGCGTGAGATTCCGCAATCGAGTGCTCAGGCGTTTCACACAGGCCATGTCGGGACGAGACGAATTCAAGGACGACAAGGATTTCAACCGGAAGTTCATGGGCCTCAACGCCGTCAAGAAACTCCAGTACATAATGGATCCGGCGCGTGATCTGGACCCCGAAGTGCTCGAGTCGATAAAGTCTGACATCTCGATCGAGAGCGACCCGATCTTCATGAGGAAGTTCCGATCGAAGATCTGGCCCATCGTAAGGCAGAATTGTGCGACAACCGGTTGCCACGGAGCTCCCGAGGGGGTTGGCGGATTAAAACTGTTCAACGTTCCCAGCCGCGACGTTAAGATCCTCTATACGAACTTCGTGATACTCGCCGGTTCGTCCGACAAAAACGGCGTACGCCTGCTGGACCGCGATGCGACCGATAATTCGCTCCTGCTGGAGTATCTGCTTCCGCCTATGCTGGCCAAGTATCCGCATCCCAAGACCAAGAAGCCCATTCGCAACCTGTTCAAGGATCGTGAGAGGCCGGCGTACAAGCTCATAAGAGACTGGATCGGTTCGCTGGCGTCCCCGGGTTATCCGGACTTCCGTTTGAAGTACAAACCTCCGTTCGGTATGAAGCTGAATCTCAGCGGCGGCGGGGGCACGCTGCCGCCTCGTGATCGCAGTGGCGGCGGGTTGAAAGACAGACGCTAGAAGCGGTCCGGTCCGACGCAGTGGAGACATAGCGCGTGCAGGATATTTTTACACTGCTGCTTAACGGCGTGCTGGTTATTTCAGTTGTCTCTTTTGTCGTTATGGGATTCAGGCAGTGGCGCAGGACCAATTCCCTGGCTCGCAAGGCCCACGAGATGCAGTTGCACTTTTCGGCAAGCGATCTTTTTGACGTGCCGCGCAGATACGGCGGTTTCGCCATGATCTCCAACGGACACGGCCCGAGGGCCTGCAATGTCACGCACGGGCACATTCAGAAATCCCTGGTTCGAGCATTTGATTTTCGATATGAAGTCGGGCACGCCACGCGGCGTGAGACCAGGCACTATGCGGTGATCGCGGTTCAAACCCGCATGAGACGCGGCAAGCTGGTGATGTGGCACATTGACGACGCCCACGCCGCGCCGCTGTCAAATGCGCCCGGGTCCAGATCTATGGGCAAGTGGATATGTCGCGGCGATATGGAATTGGCTCGCGTT
>CAYMSH010000176.1:0-12319 GCA_964392945.1 uncultured Planctomycetaceae bacterium
GTCCAGTAACCGTTAGCGGCGATGCGACGATATCGGCGACCATGACTATGGAGAATAATCCGACGATGGACGTCGCCGGGACGGTGACAATAACCTCTTCGGCAGCTCTTGCAGGCGGCGGGACGATCAATGCGGGCGATGTTGTCATAGACGCCGCCGTCTCGCTTCACAACCCGGGCCCGGCGATGAACGTTGCGGGGGTAACGACAATCTTTTCGGGAGGGAGCTTGATTATAGTTCCCGGCGGGACGTGGGCTACCGGTTCGACCGTAAACTCCGGAACACTTACGCTGATCAATACGACGGGCGACGGCACGGTTGACAGCCCTGCCGGTTCTGCGATCAATATTATCGGCGACGTTACGTTCAACGACGCCGTCACCGGCGGCGGAGGTCTCTACGGTAGCGGAACTGCGATGTTCCTTGGCGGATACAGCCCCGGCGACAGTCCGGCGGCAGTCGGGGTCGAAGGTTCGATCGCTTTCGGGGACGACAACGTACTGACAATGGAACTCGCCGGTCCGATCCTCGGCGACCAGCACGATTGCCTCAACGTGCAGGGGGCGGCGTTCCTGGGCGGTGATCTTCTCGTGGAGCTTATAGGCGGATTCAATCCGCAGTCCGGACAGGTGTTCGATCTGTTTGACGGCGTGCTGAACGGCGAGTTTGGCGATGTTATTTTGCCCGAGCTTTCCGACGGCCTGTCGTGGGACCAAAGCGAGCTTTACAGCTTGGGACAAATCACAGTAACCCCCGAACCGGCGACGATGACGCTGCTGGCCCTGGGCGGATTGGCGCTGCTGAAACGCCGCCGCCAAACCCCCAATCCTGCATAACCCGCAATGGCAGACGCAGGACGCTTGCTTAACGCATATTAAGGAGACTCACAATGAACATGTTCAAGCCCGCAGCAGTATTAACCCTTGCCGTATTGACACTTATCTCCGCCTCGGCCCATTCCGACGTGGGCAAACTTGGCGATATCTCGCTGGTCTCCTGGGGGTTTGATCTCAGGGGCAGGCTTATCAGCGACACGCCGTCGGGAAACGATTTTACGCAGGTCTCGGCCGGGATGTATCACTGTGTGGCCCTGAGAGCTGACGGGACCATGGAGATATGGGGCACCGATGACGACGGTGAGTTGCTCAGCACCCCGACTGACACGGACCTGAAGCAGATATCGGCGGGAGAGGAGCACAGTGTGGCGTTGAAAAACGACGGGAGCCTCATCGCCTGGGCAGGGACCCACAGAGGCACGATGACCGTGCCGACGGGAACTGACTATACGCAGGTCTCAGGCGGATACGATCACAGCCTGGCTCTGCGGGACGACGGGAGCATTGCAGCTTGGGGAGAGGACGGTTTCGGACAGGTCGGCGATACTCCGACAACGGGCGTATTCGTGGACATTTCGGCCGCAGGGCGTCACTGCGTGGCGCTGAAGGACGATGGCAGCATCGCGGCCTGGGGATATGACGGGTATGACCAGGTTAGCAACAAGCCCGCCACGGGCAGTTTTCAGGACGTTTCGGCAGGGGGATTCCACGACCTGGCGTTGAAGTCTGACGGCAGCTTGTTGGCCTGGGGAAATAACTCCCACGGCCAGTGCGACGTTCCGTCGGGAACTGATTTTACGCAAATATCGGCCGGGCGAACCTGCAATCTGGCGTTGAAGGCTGACGGGAGCCTGGCGGCTTGGGGCGATGACAGTCGCGACCAGGTTGGAGACGTGCCGACAACGGGTTATTTCCTGGATGTGTCGGCCGGCACATATGTCAGCCTCGCGCTGCAGGCCCGCATCAGCTACGAGGACCTGGACGTTTCGGGCTCCGGATCGGACGTGGTGCTCCAGCGTCCGGTTAATGTCGCCGGCGATGCGACGATTTCGGCGCCGATGATTGTAGAGAACAATCCGACGATGACTGTTGGCTCAAGTCTCCAGGTCAAGGATGGCGGAGATGTCGATCTGAGCGGGGCGGTCGCCGATATTGGTCAGCGCACGTACGTCTACGCCGGGGGAAATCTGGATATGGGAAGCGGCGTGATGGCCGTTGGCGCTACAGCAAATCCAACCGTCGGCGGATCGCTTCACGTTGGCGCCGGCGGCGCGGTCGTGCTTGATGGCGGCGAACTGACGGCCGCGCATGTTCAGGTATCCGCCGGAGGCATGGTGAATGTCATCGCCGGAACGTACGGCTGCACAACGACGGAAATGGCGGGCGGCACGTTGTTCAGCGGCCCCGGTATCGCGCTGGGCGACGGCGAGTCGATCACCGGCTTCGGTACGGTCTATGGCCCGGTGGATCTGACCGATGCGACAATCAGCGGTTCAGGCGGGGATCTGGACATCTACGGCGACGTCAGCGGGACCGGAACAGTCTCCAACGCGACGATACGTGGCGACCTTTCGGTCGGGCACAGCCCCGGTCAGATGACGCTCGAAGATGTCCTGCTTGGCGGCCGGACAATGTTGACTATGGAACTCGGCGGCATGTCGCCGGGCATCGACTGCGACTTGCTGATAATCAATGGCCTGCTGACGCTCGACGGTGTCTTGAACGTGGAACTGCTCGGCGGTTTCACGCCAGAAGACGGGCAAGTGTTCGACCTGTTCGACGGTGTGCTGATCGGCGAGTTTGACGATGTTATTTTGCCTCAATTGGCGGACGGTTTGTCGTGGGACCAGAGCGAACTCTACACATTCGGTCAAATCGCAGTAACGCCCGAACCTGCGACGATTGGTCTTCTGGCTTTTGGCGGTCTGACGCTGCTGAAACGCCGCCGCTCTTGATGTGACTCGTTTAACGACAGCCCACAGATAGCTATCTGTGGGCTTTGCGGGCCCGAAGGGCTCAATGGCGATCCGGCGCCGGGCGGGTCTATATCTCGACTTCGAATGGGTGGTTCGTGGGATTGTAGCGGAAATCGGCGAATGAGGCGTTTACGCACTGCGTGGCGCCTTCGATGGTCGTTCCGAACGCTTCGTGGATGTGTCCGAACACGTGCAGCTTCGGTTGGACGACTTTGATCCTGTCGAGTAAGTCTTCGCATCCGACATCATCGCCTCTTATTGTCTGGTCTCCGTGTCCCAGTGACGGGCCGTGGGTTATCAGTACGTCGGTGTCGTCGGGTATCAGGCGCCATTTCTCTCTCAGCGGCTGGCCTCGCGGGAGGTTGAAAGCCCAGTCAAAAAACTCCGGTTGCCACGGACTGCCGTAAAACTTGACGCCGTCAATTACGATCTCTTCGTCGTGCAGCAGGGTCGCATTCGACAGGGCGCTTCTTGATTTATCCAGGTCGTTTTCGAAACAGAAGTCGTGATTGCCCGCGATGACGATTTTGTGCTTGTAGTCCAGTGTCCCCAGCCAGTCATTGAACGCGATCAAATCCTCCATGGCGCCTCTTGGCGTCATGTCGCCTGCATGAACGAATATGTCGCCGGGCGGGACGATCGCCGAATCGTGCAAACCGTGCGTGTCGCTGGTTACTGTTATTTTCATTGCCTGTGCTCTCGTCGTTATCGGGCGGTTCGTTTGGAATTTCTGCATTTTTCCAGAAGGGCCTTCATCTGTTTGACTACTTCCGGCTTCTTATCGTGCAGGTTCTTCGTTTGGCCCGGGTCGGATTCCAGATCGTATAGCTGGGCGGGCGGGGCGTTCTTCTTGATCTTTCCGTCGGCGATGTCGCTGTTTACGTGTTTGGTCAGTTTGTGAGCGGCCGGTCCGCCGAGGGTGTGTCCGCCGATCCGTCGGCCGGTGAATCCGCCGTTGCCCCTGGCGCCGATGTAAACCCACTTGCCTTTCCGAAGGGCGATGTGGTTCGGGCTACGAGGGCTGATCACCAGATGATCGCGGATCGACGTTTTGGGTTGGCCGGTCATGGCGTCCGTAACGTTGAAGCTGTCAGAGCCCTGGCCGGCGGTGAGTTTGCGTCCGACTATCGCCGCCAATGTCGCGAGCATGTCAACGTTGCATATCAGTTGGTCGGATTTCGTTCCCGGCGGGATGCTGCCCGGCCAGCGTGCGATGAACGGAACGCGATGCCCGCCTTCCCAGGCGTCGAACTTGAAGCCGAGCAGGTCGGCGTTGAGGCGGTGTCCTGCCTTCCAGGCGTCCTGCCCGCCCTGGTTGAGCATGCCGCCGTTATCGCTGGTGAATATCACCAGCGTGTTCTTGCTCGCCTCGATCCTGTCGATCGCGGCCAGCACCCGTCCCACGATCCAGTCGAGTTCGGCGATGAAGTCGCCGTACCGCCCGCACTTGCTGGCGCCTTTGAACCGCGGCGCCGGGGTGAACGGGTGATGGATGTTCGTTGTCGCCAGATAGAGGAAGAAGCCCTTTTTGTTGGTCTTCTGGCCCTCGATCCACTTGACGGCCTTGGCGGTCAGCGTGGCGCCGACGGTTTCATCATTATATAGCTGGTGTGCGGCCTTGGCGCCGCCGATCCAGTCGAGCCCCATCTTCTCGGGGTACGCCTTAGTGGCCGCCTTCTTCCTGTAGACCATTGGATCGTCCGGCGTAAGCCCGACTACGCGATGATTCTCCACGTAGACAAACGGCGGATGACTGTTGACCACCGGGACGCCGAAGTAGTAGTCGAACCCCAGTTCCAGCGGTCCGGGCTTCAGCGGCTTGTTCCAGTCGACAGGCGTCTTGTCGCCGAATCCCAGATGCCATTTTCCGATGCACGCCGTGGCGTATCCGGCATCCTTCATCAGCTTGCCGAGCGTCAACTGCTTCGGATCGAGAACCAGCGGACTCTTGAGCATGACCGGGCCCCAGAGTCCCCTGTTGCGGAAGGGATATCGCCCGGTAAGCAATGCGTATCGCGACGGCGTGCAGACAGCAGACGCCGAATGAGCGTCAGTGAACATCCGGCCCTGTTTCGCCAGACGATCGATATTAGGCGTCTTGACTTTCGTAGCGCCATAGCAGCCCAGATCGCCAAAGCCAAGATCGTCAGCGTTTATCAGCACGATATTGGGACGAGGCGCAGGCTTGCTGGCCCCGGCAAGGCGATTGCCGACCAGAGCCAATCCCAAGCCCCCTCCGATTGTGCACAGAAATTGACGACGCTTCATTATGTTGTCCTTTTTTGTACTGTTGGCTAGCGTTCAACTCTGTGAGGCTAGGGCAGTTCCTGGATCTTTATGTCTTTGAACATTACGTGCATTACGTTGCCGGAGTGCATTTGGAGGGCGAAATGGCCTGCGGGGCGACTCTTGTCGTTCTTGAGTTTGGCGGTCTCTACGCCGTTTGTGCGGACTACGATGTCGCCGCCGACAGCGGAGATGGTCATCTTGTTCCAGCTGTCTTTCTTGAGAATCTTCTTCTCTTCGGCGGTAGTGGGTTTGTCCAGCCAGCGGCGCCCGTAGCTTTCGTAGATTCCTCCGGCTCCGCTTCCGGGCAGGCCGACTTGCACTTGCAGGCCTTTGGCTTTGTCGGGTTTCTCCATGAGTGTCCGAATGTAGAAACCGCTGTCACCGGCCAGGCATTTGAAATCGAAACTGACGATGAAGTTCTTGTAGGTCTTGTCGCTGACCAGCAGCCCGTAGAGCTTGGCTTTCTTGGCCCGGCCGACAAATGCGCCGTCTTCAACGGTCCACTTCCCGCCGCCGATTGCGTGCCACCCGGCAAGCGTCTTTCCATCCATGAGCGGAACCACTTTGGCAGCGGGGGGCTTTGGCGCCGCGGGGGCTGCTTTGTAGACCCGCACGTAATCGATCAGGTACTTCTGCGGCAACACGGCGTCGTCTATCGATCCTCCCCAGCTTCCGCCGAGGGCCAGGTTCATTAAGAGGTAGTGGGGTTTGCGGAAGGGGTTGTCTTTGCCCTTGCCGGCCTTGTCGATTATGAACGTGTGATACCTTGTCTTGTCGAAGAAGAAGTCCATGCGATCGGCGTTCCACTCGAGTGCATAGACGTGGAAATCGTTGTAGGGCTTGTCCGTTTTGATCCTTCCGCCACTGGATGTGTGTTTTCCATTCACGGCGAAATGTGCGTTTGCGTGCACGCGGTTGGGGTCCTTGCCGACGAACTCCATGATGTCAATCTCGCCGCATCTCGGCCAGCCTACCGAAGTCCTGTTCGTCCCAAGCGTCCAGATCGCCGGCCAGATGCCTTTGCCGTGGGGGAGTTTGGCTCGGATTTCTATTCGCCCGTACTTCCAGTCGGCCTTGTTGAGGGTGACGAGACTGGCCGCGGTGTAGGACGCGAACTGTCGCTGCTGGTTCCATCTCTTTGAACCGGATTTGTATTTGGGATTCCTGAACTTCTCTTTGCGTCCCTCGATGACCAGCATTCCCTTTTCGACCCGAGCGTTTTCCTTTCTCGCCCGGGTGTAATACTGCATCTCCCTGTTGCGAACGAAGCCTTCCTCGTAGTCCCATTTCTTCTTGTCGGGCAGGCCTTCGTAGTCGAATTCGTCAGACCAGACTAGCTTCCACTGACCGGCGCCGGCGATTTGAGAAAGCATCGCAAGCATACAAAAGGCCGATAGGAACAGTTTCATAGCGTTCTCCTGGCAGCATCGAGGGTCCGGAGGTCAATTGTTGTTTACGTTGGCTCGGCCGATCGGCGTGATCGGCGGGCGTTTCGGCTCGCTTGTCTCAATCCCGTGGAAGGTCCAGACCCGCTGCTTGTCGATCTGGGTTTCGCAGGCCAGTTCGTCGCCAACGACGCCCTCCAACGCGGCGATCGCCATGCTCGTCGGGAGGCTCAGATCCTGCATTACCGTCGGGATCGTGAGTTGTCCGTTGTGCTGCTCGGCCAGGTCGATCAACTCCAGCGTCGGCAGGCGTCTGGACAGCACCCAGATCACCGCACCGGCCGCCACGACAAGGAGCCACCAGATCGCATACGCGCCTCGCACCGGCGTGGGGAACGGTGTCGTCACGTCCAGCAGCAGGAAGATTGCTCCTCCCCAGAAGCCGATCGCCCCGATAGTCCGCAGGAGTTTTCGCCTGGCTTTGTACGCCATGATTCTAGTTTTTGTAGCCATGATCGGATTCTCTCCGCGAGTTACGGTGTTTTCGGCGTCGGGGCGATCTTTTTAGTCGCGTCCTGCAGTATCTTCTTGGCCGACAGGTCCTTTAAGTTCATGTTCGGATTCGTCCAGAGCGTGCCGGGCCCGTGGGACAGGTACCTGATCTTCAGATCCTCGGGCAATCCTTCTGCGAACTGCGACAGGTTGTAGTTGTCCGGTCCGCCGAACGCCGTGATAAGCAACTGCTTCTCCATGGCTTCGGCTTTTTTCAACGCCTCGGTCACGTCGGCCTCGGCCTGGCCTTCGATTATTCGCGCTTCGGCGTTGACTTCCTTTTCGGTCCTGTTGAGTGTGGCGACGGCCTTGTCGGCTTCGGCCATTGTTTCGGCTGCTTTGGCGGCGCCGTCTTCCTTCTCCTGGGCCACGAGCGCCGCGGTCTCGCCGTCGAACGATTTGATCTCGATTTCGACCATTTTCTCGGCTTCCTGCAGTCGTGCGGCGATCGTGTCGGTTTCCTGCTCGATCAGCAGCGTCTTCTGTTCTTCTTCGGCGATCATGCGTTCCTGGATCGTGGCTTTGATATCCTCGGCCGGGTGGAAGCTCCTTACCAGCGCGATGAGAATATCGATTCCCTTCTTCTTTCCCATCTCCTGCAGCGCCGTGGTGACCTTTACCTGGAACTCTTCTCTGGTCTTGCCCTCGATGAATTCTTTTGTAGTCAGGTTGGAGCCGAGATTCTTGCAGATCGACAGGACCTGCGGTTCGATGATCTTCGACTCGGCCATCTCAACGGTTCCGTACTCCTTTATGAGCCTGGGAGCATTTTCGGGGAATATGCCCCACACCACGGTGAAGTCCAGATACATCTCCTTGCCGTCGGCCAGCGGGAACGACACGCCGGTTCCTTTTACGAATTCCTTGATCCTCAGCGCCTTGCCGGTCTTGTCGGTTACGTTGACCCAACTGAACTCCGGCGCGCGGCTCCAGTCCTGATAGCCTATCTCGACTATGTCAATCTTGATCTCCCGCGGGTTTATGTAGTACAGCCCCGGCTGGAGCGTCTCGTCCAGGATTCCCTTTTTCTGGATATCTCCGGTCTTCGGATTGGTGCGTGCTTCCCTGAGGGTCTGCACGCCGACATACCCTGGTCGGATGATCGTCGCTGGCGCCATCTCATGCGTCTGGCCGTGCCTGTTGATTCGCCATGTGCCTGGGGTAAGGACCTTTCGCAGCGTTCCCTTTTCGCCGGCGTCGGCGATGAATCTCCCGGCCGGCAGGTCCTTGCCGATGTTGTTCTTGAGCAGGCATATTTCACCCGGCTTTACGACAATGTCCGGGACCCGCTGTGTCGAGTAGGTGAACGGATTGAGGAAGTGCCGCCCGGGCCCTCTCATCTGTTCCTGGACGCCTTGTTGGTTGTCGTCTGCGTACGAGTCGCTCGGGGCGATTTCACCGGTCTTTCGGATGATCATCAGGCTGTATCCGATATGGCAGTACTGGCGGGTGATCATCCAGTCCCATATCAGCACCTTTCCGACCAGGAAGATCGCCAGGACGGCTCCGATTCCGGCTAGCGTTCTCTTACCGTATTTTTGCATTGGTGCGTTCATGATTATCTCCACCTTTCGGCGTTGTTAGTCTTTCTTTGTTTTGGCGGGTTTCTGCGACTTGTCGGGTTCCGTATCGGCCCCCAGCGAAGCGAATCGCTCGAACAGTTTGGCAAACGGCCCGTCGGTGTTCGACAGTATTTCGCTGATGCCCGGCGCGAGCTTGTTGATCAGGAGGTTTGAGGCGTACTTGTCGCCGGTCCCAAATGCGGCGACCTTGTCTTTGACGCCTTCGGCTTCGGCTTTGTATCCCATGACCATGACCGCGGCATTGGCCAGGCCTTCGGCCTTGACGCCGGCGGCTTTGTCCTTGGCGGCTTCGAGATTGATCTTCGCCACAGTCACGTCGCGAGTGGCCTGGGTGACTTCGACATTGCGATATTTCTCGGCTTCGCGCACCTGGGTTGCGACTGTTTCCAGGATTTCGCCGATCTGCTTGGCCCGATCCTTCTTGCGTTCCTCTATGACTTGGGTCAGGCGTCCGCCTTGGCGCACTACTTTTCCATTGGCGTCTACTTTCGGCGTGCCGCCGATCATGACGACGTCACCGTGCTCGTCGAGAACTTTCTTGCCCTCGGCGTCAAGTTTCGGCGTTTGGCCGATCATGACTACGCTTCCGATCTGCATCTCGATCTGCTTTGCGTAGGCCTCCTTCTTTCGCCTTGCGATCTCGCGTCTCTGGAATTGTTCGCGAATCTTGGCCGGCGGCTCGGTCGACTTGATCACGACGCTCTTGATCTCGATGCCGAGGGCGCCGCATGTCTCCTTGAGATGCTTTTCAACTTCGTTCTGAACGACTATGCGGGTGTCGCCGGTGATATAGTCCACGGCGCGGTACTTGCCGCCGATTGTTCGGAAGTATGACCTGGCGAACGGAAGGATGACTTTCTGCTG
Source organism: uncultured Planctomycetaceae bacterium (assembly GCA_964392945.1). Classification (GTDB taxonomy): domain Bacteria; phylum Planctomycetota; class Phycisphaerae; order SM23-33; family SM23-33; genus BS750m-G57. The sequence goes on from CAYMSH010000176.1 coordinate 9,486, forward strand.
GATGTTGTTGATCCCGCCGGAAGCCATCAGGTCCGCATCATCGACGTACTTTACGAACAGTTCGGGCAGCTTATCGAGCTTGGGGGCCCATTCTATCATGCCCTCGACCATGATGTCGAAACCGTACAGCGACGGGAAGCTGATGGCGTATTGGTCCTTCATCTCGAACTTTTGGCTCCTGACGTCGATCGGCGTGACGCGGTGCAGGTATTGATTGCTGTATTCGGGGTGCGTTCCCGGCGGCAGCAGCTCCTCCTGGACGCCTCGCTCGCCTTCTTTGGCGATGAAAGCGAACGGATCGCTGGCTTCTTTTCCAACCTCGAGCGTAACGACGCCCATGTAGCCGGGTTCGATCTTCACCATCTTGACTTGCTGCACGTCGTATTCGTACGTGTTGAGGTAGTACCTGCCCGGGGCGAGAATGTCCGGCAGGATGCCTTTCTCCGTGCTCTTGGACGCCAGTATCTGGCCCGGGGCCAGGGGTGTTCCGAATTTCCGGACCTTGATGCCGACTTTGCCCTGCTCTATGACTGTCGCGGGCATGGGCCTGGTCCAGTTCCACGTGTACGGGTTGCGGAAATGCCTTCCCTCCTGCAGGATTATCCGCTGGGGTCCCTTGTGGTCCTTGTCGATCGCCAGGATCTGATCGTTGGTCATGTCCTTGCCGGTCTTCTTGATCAGGACGACAAACTGGCCCTGGTTTACTTCGATTCGCATCGCGAACCACCAGAACAGCGGCAACGTGATCGCGATCGCCAGCAGTAGGATCAGTCCGCACTTTACGACGAATCCGTAAGGTATGTCGAACCGGCTCGGCGGCGGCGGTTTCCTGAAAATAACGTCGTCATGTCTACTCACGATAAGTCTCCTTTTTTAAAGCAATCCGGTTTCTCGCTGATATGGTTCGGCGATCGCCATTGGACTGCTCCCTTTTGTTTTATTATCTGTATTTGACCCGGTATGACTCATCTCCGACGCCCGCAGGTCCGAGCGGAACAGCCGAAGCACGTCTGATGTGATTCTATCCAATGCGATGCGCCGCACAAGCGCCAATCCGGATGTTGGGCTTATTGTTGACCTGACCCGGCCTCGGCGATACGCTGGCGTTCGGTTAACTACTGAAATGTTATTTTCAGACCGACAACGCCGCAAGCCTTGAAAGGATAGAGACATGATGAAGCGATTTGGTCTTTGGACGGTTCTGGTTTCGATTAGCTTACTGGCCGGTTGCGCCACAAAGGGCGATTTCAGGCACGTGGTGCTGTTCAAGTTCAAGGACGACGCACCGGCGGCCGACGTCGCGGCGATCGAAAAGCAGATCATGGACATGAAGGGCCAGATCCCCACGATCAAGGCCATCGAGTGGGGCAAGGACTGCAGCGTTGAGAATCTCCAGGACGGATTCACTCACTCGTTCCTCGTTACGTTTGAGAATCCCGCCGGACTGGATGTCTATCTGCCGCATCCGGCGCACAAGAAAGTAGTAGAGGCCCTCGGTCCGATCAAGGAGAAGGTGCTCGTGCTGGACTACTTCGCCGGAGAAGCGATTCCGCCGACGGCCCCGATCGAAACCAAGGGCAAGCTTCGTCACGTGGTGATGTTCCAGTTCAAGGAAGGCACGACTCCCGAGCAGGTCAAGGCGATCGAAGACAAGTTCCGCTCGTTGCCTGCCAGGATCCCGGAGATCAAGGCGTTTGAGTACGGAACCGCCGTCGTCGGAGAACGCAAGATGAACGACGGTCTGACGCACTGCTTCCTGGTTACGTTTGACAATGCGGCCGGGCGGGAAGTCTACCTGCCGCACCCGGCGCACAAAGAGTTCGTCGCTCTCGTAGGCCCGTCAGTTGAAAAAGTGCGCGTGATCGACTACATCGCAACTGAATAGACCGTCGAGTCGGGCCGGTAATATGGTACAGTGGTGTTTTAGCCGGAGGTATGTCATGCGCTCTGTCGAGAAGATCATCCTGGTCGGCGTTTTGCTGGCGGTTGTGTCAATTCCGTCGCTGGCGTCGGGGCAGAGCGCCGGACTTGCCGGCGGGGCGGGTCTGACGGCTTACGCGCCGAGGGATGCCGTTCTTTTCGTCGAGCGACGCGGGCATGCCGCCGTCAAGAAGGCGTTCTCCGCTTCGAATCTGGGAAAGATGGCTCAGGACGAGGCGATCAGCAGCTTTGTCAGCGGGTCCGGCGCCAGGATCGGCCAACTGATCGTAAGGCGGCTGTTCTCGCTGAAGAACCCCGCCGAGATCAAGGCCAGCCGGAAGACGCTGCATGAGTTTCTCAATCCGTTCTGGCATCGGCCCTCTGCGGCGGTGGTTCTGGCCGGGAAGTTCGGACCGGATATTTACTTCGTGTGCCGGACCGGTGACTATCAAAAGAGTTGCCAGACCGCGCTCGAGAAGCTTGTCGCCATCGCCGCGCCGCGTCAGGGGGCGGCCGGCAAACGACAGGCGTTTAAGTATGCCAGTTCCGGCATGATCTGGCGGGGCGTTGCTCATTCCGGTACGAAGTTTCAGGCGCCGAGAGCCCCGTCCAAACTGGTCGATACGCTCAAGGGCAAGGACGTATTCATGTACGCATGGCGCGACAAGACGCTCTGTGTTGCGTTGTCGCTTCACGCGGCCGACAGGGCTTCGGTTATCCTGACTAAACCGGATCCGAAGAAGAGCATTCTCGCCAGCGAGTCCGTTGCTCGCGTCGCAGCGAAAACGCATATCAAGGACTGGGCGTTCCGCTGGCATCTGAATCTTGGGCCAGTGTTCGAGGCGACGGGAACCAAGCCTGGCTCCGGCAGCGAACTGGGCAAGATCATGTCGGCCCTCGGGCTCGGGCTCGTT
>CAYMSH010000177.1:0-8578 GCA_964392945.1 uncultured Planctomycetaceae bacterium
GTTCCAGCGGTACGGCAAGCATGTTCGCATCCGGCGTATCCGGATCGCCGGAGAACGCCTGGTTGCCGCCGGCCATCAGGAAGTTGATCGTGCCGCCGAAGAGGGTGAACGGATCGGAGCGGATGATGCCCGTTGTTGCGTCACTCAGGCCGTTCTGGTCGGTTTTCACCGCAAAGTTACCGCCGCCTCTGTCCCAGGGCATATTGCCTGTGGTGAATGCGGCGTTGTCGCCTATGGGGCTGACGCCGACGTTCCATCCGTCAAGCGTGCCCGAGGAGAAGTCCAGTCTCATCTCACCGGCTCCGCCGTCAGGCGAGCCAGCCCAGATTACCGGAGCCGTTCCGTTGAGGGTCAGCGTTCCGGTCGGGTTGGCCAGGTTGTCTCCGACGATCTGCATCACAGCGTCGTCAGTGATATCGACCGCGCCGAGGGTGATCTGTGTGGCTACCGTCAGCGGGGCGGCGACATTGACCGTGCCGGTGTCGCCGACTATGGCGTTATTGACCGAACCGCCCGAGGTCAACTTGACCGTTCCGACGCCGCCAATGGTCAGCGTATCGGCGGCTACTGCGTTGGTGATATCCAGGGTGTATCCCGCGTCGGTCGTACCGAGCGTGACGCTCTTGGTAATGTCGGTCGGGAGAGTCGGCAGGGTGACCACGGCGGTTGTCGCCGCGTTGCTGTCGGCCATGCCGGCCAGGATCGTCGTACCGGTCGTCAGGTTGATCGTCTCGTTGTACGTCTGTGTCGCGATCGTGCTGGACAGCTTCAGTGCGGCGCCGTCGGCGACGTTCACGGGTCCGTCTATCAGGCCTGTGGCGCCAAGCACCATCGTGCCGCCGGTGACATTGTACGTCACGCCGCCGGTGTATCCGCTGCCTGCTTCGGTCATCGAGTCGGTGATGATCCACTGACCGGTGTTGACCTTGTTGATGACAGGAGCAACAGCTCCAGCCAGGTTCATCGCGCCAAGGTTAACCTTGGAGGTCGCGTCGATGATAAGCCCGGGATCGCCCGCCAACGCACTGCTGAACGTCGTGCTGGCGAGGTTTATCCTGTTGTCGGCGGCGCCGGTGAACGTCAGCGTTACCGGACTGACGCCGTTGGTCACGTTCAAAGCGCCCAGCGTGACCTGCATAGCATTGATATCAAGCGTAGTATCGCTGGACATCAGCAGGTTCGTTCCGGGCAGCACGGCCGCGTCGCCGCTGCCGCCGGAGGTGGCTGCAGCGTAGTGAGCCGCAATATCTTCGGCGCTAAGCGTGGTGTTGTATACCGCAAGCTCGTCGATAGCGGCGTTCAGGTGGGTGTCGGCGAGATTCTGATTCCGTCCGATCTCGTCGTAGTAGTAACCGTCTGTCGCGGCGGTGAAGTTGGTGAACTCATTGTCCAGCACGCCGTCGATGTAGATCTTGAAATTCGTTCCGTCGCGGGTCATGACCACGTGATGCCACGCATCGTCATTGATTGCCGTAGCGGATTGGAAACCGAGACCTGATTCGCCGCCGGTCGCTCCGACTGTACCGTTATTCAGCGTTCCCCACCACCATTCCGGGCCGGATCCGACGCGTCCGGATCTTTGGCTGTCGTCTCCGCCGTACAGGGTCGTCACGCGCCAGTTGGTCTGTCCATTGCCGGCGTAATCAGTCTTGATGAAGTATTCCAGCGTGCTGTTGGCGCTGAAACCGAGGTGATCGTTCAGGTGTGCGCCCGGCTCGAGCCAACCATCGGTTCCGAGATCCGCGGCCGTTCCCGTCCTGGAAGAGACCGAGTCGACTCCGAACGTAATCGTACCGTTGACTGCTCCGCCGAAGTTGGCGTCGCTTCCGGTGTTGGCTGCTGTGTTTGAACCGGCTGCGTCATCAAACTGGTAGTAGACCTTCGGGGCGTCGCCCTGGATGATCTGGGCGTAGGAGACACCGCCGCCGCCGATCGTCAGGGATCCGCCGGTCAGCTCCACCTGGGTCGGTCCGCCGGCCGGGGTGATCGCTACGTCGCCGGTGGCGACAAAGCTGCCTGTGCCCTTCATGTCCAGCGATATGCCGGTGGTGATCAGCTTCTGGGTTGTCAGGCTGTTTCCGTTCAGCGTAAGTCCGCCGCCTTCGGATACGTCAACGTTGGCAACCGGCGTTCCAGCCGAGCCCAGGTTGTTGCCGACCTGCAGCAAGCCTTTGACCGTGACGTTGGCTCCGTCGACATTGAGCGTAGCACTGCTCATGTCGATGCCGGAGTTCAGCGTGAGAGTCTCGGTGACGGTGAGGTTTCTGTTTGTACCGGTCGCCGCATATACGCCGCCGAGGTTGGCGACAAGCCCGCGAACCGTTACGTTGTCTTTAGTTTCCAGACTTCCGTCGATCGTAATCACGCCGGCGTTGGTTGTGCCCTGGGTGATTACGGTGCTTCCGGAGCCAATCGTCATGTCGCCCGAACCGATCACGTTGCCCGCGATGTTCAGCTTGTATCCGTCGGTGGTCTGCACGTTCAGCGTTCCGCTGCTCAGCGTCACGTCATTGCCGACAGCGTTGCCGACTGTGACCGTAAGCGGTCCGGCCGCGGCTCCGCCGTTGGCGCCTGCAGTCAGCGTGCCGCCGGTGGAGGTGAAGGGGTTGTCAAACGTCGCGTCTATTTCCAGTGCGCTGCTTACCAGAACAACCTCGCCGCCGTTGATTCCGACTGCGTTGTTATCGCCCAGCGGGTTCGATCCGGCTTGTGCGACCAGGCGTCCTTCCCGGACGTCCCACGCCAGCGATCCGCCGGTCCCGATCGTCGGATCGCTGGGATCCAGGACCAGGTCAGCGGCGCCTGTCTTTACGATCGTAGCGGCGATGCTGTCGCCGACACTGATCGCGCCCGGCGCTGTGTTCGAGAGGGTGTTGAATCCGTTGTCTCCGGCCGCCAGAGTAGTGTCTGCAAAGATTATCGAGCCGACGGCTCCCGTGGTTGTCAGCGTTTTAGCGGCCGTGAAGTTCAACGAACCGAGAGTAGCGGTGCTTGCGGTTATCGCTTCGAGCGTCGAATCGTTGCTCACGTCCACGTTCGTAGTCAGAAGACTGATGGCTCCGCCAGTTCCGCCGGCGTGATACAACTCGGTCACATCGGCCTGGGACAGCGCCGAATCGTAGATGTACATATCGTCGAGCCAGCCCTGGAAGTAACCATTGTTGGCCTGGCCCAGCAGGAATTCGCCGAGGCCCTGGAACGGGGCGCTGGCCGGGTTGTTGGTCAGCGGCGTCTGGTCCACGCCGTCCCAGTATATGTGCCTGGTGTTGTCGGCGACGTTGTAAGTGCCGACTAAGTGGTGCCATCCGGCCGTGTCGGTGTACTGGGGATCATCCACATGGTCCGAATCGTTGGCGTAGAACGCCAGCGTGGCGTTGTCGGCGTCGCGGAACCCGAAGTGGAGCTTCAGGTTGTTGTTGCCGGGGCCCTGGCCCATGATGTAGTCGTTGCTGGCCGGCGCTTCGCGCTTGACCCATGCCGACAGCGTGAACGACTTGTTGGCGATGTCGATCCCGGCCGGGACACTGACGACGTCGTCTCCGCCGTCGAAGTAGAATGACGTTCCCGTGGATCCCGGTCGCGCGGCCTGGTTGACTACCACGCCGCCGTTAAGCGTGCCGTTGTGTCCGTTGCCGGAGGAGTCGGCTGCGGTGGTTCCGCTGGTCTCGTCGAACATCCAGCTTGCGATCGCACCGGCCGGAGCAGCCAAGCCTCCGCCGGAGATCCGAATCGTGCCGCCGTCCAATTGCAGCGCCGCGGTCGATCCGCCAAGCGGCGTGTCGCCGCGGAACTCTATCGTTCCGCTCTTGGCGGTGAAGGTGGTCTGTGCGGCGTCCGTGGCGCCGAGGTCCAGCAGTTGCAGCGTGCCGGTTCCGGCGTGGGTCAACGCTACATCCGTCGTAGCGTAACTGTAGTTAGTCCAGGCCAGTTCGCCCTGTGCTCGGATCGTGGTTGTGATGCCGTCTGATGCGTCGTCGTTCAGCGTGATCCCGGCGGTGGGCATTGCGCCGAGCGTCAGGTCGACGTTGTCGCCGATATCCAGCGTGCCTGTCAGGGTAAGCTGCTCGTTTGAAACGACACCCGTCGTGGCGCCGTGGGGGACCATCGTTGTGCTAATGCTGTTGAATGTCGTTCCGCCTTTGGCTCCGCTGACGTTCAATACGCCGTTTGTCAGCGTCAGTTCGCCGAACGTCGCGGTCGCGTCGGTCGTTGCGACCAGATTCGAGCTGTTGGTCACCACAACGTTAGTCGAGGACATGTCGAGAGCTTCGGTGTGGCTTCTGTAGTAGTTCCAGATTCCGTCCTGTGCGGCGTCGGCGGGTTTAATGACGGTCTTGCCGATCGTCGGGTTTTCAAACTGGAATTCAAACCTGGATCCGCCACCGCCTTCCCTGTGAGTGAAAGCGACCATGTAATCGCCAGCCGTCAGGCTAACCTGCTTCTCGCCGCCGTCGTTGTGTGCGAGCTGCTCGCCGCGATTCGAACCGAGCCCGGGAGTGCTGGACTCGAATACGCCGTCCTGGTCCAGGTCAATCCAGATTCCCGTCATGTCGTCCTGGTCGGTTCTCCAGAATTTCCATGTGCCTGCGTTGGCTTCTGTGACTCGAATGTATCCGAGGATCAGGTTCGAATAGTTGTCGTTTTGCCCAATGGCTCCGTCGGCTTTGAAGTCATTATCGTTATCGAAGTTCAGTCCGCGCGAGCCGGGTCCGTCGGTGAGGATCGCATGTCCGTAGAAGTTCTGGAACGATGTCGGGTCGTCGCCGCCCATCATTCCGCCATTGTTGTTCAGGTCCAGTGCAAGGTTGTCGTTGTTGATGTGATATCCGTAGTGGTCCAGGCCTTCGGTGTAGGTTTCGACGAACAGGCCGGAAGTGTTGAACGTTCCGCCGTCCATCTCCAGCGTTGTCACGCCCAGCGGGGCCGCATTGTGCATGTCGAGCGTGCCCTGGCTGACTTTGATCGACGTGTTGACCGCTCCGATCGCGCCAACGCTGCTGAAGCTGACTGTTCCGGCGCCGGTCTTGATCAGTGTGCTGTTGTCGTTAATCGACAGATCGCCCGCGGTGATATCCGCCGGCGTTGAAATCGTTCCGTTTCCTGTTCCTATTGCTACGTTGGCCAGAGTCCCTCCGTCCAGAGTCAGCGATCCGCCCGATCCGATGGTCGTAGCCGATGTTGCGGTCAGGCCTTCGTTAACGGTCAAGGCTCCGCCGTTTACCGACAGTGCGCCTGCTGAAGTCATGCCGTGATTAACCGTCAAGGCTCCGTCGGTTGCTATGCTAAGCTGCCCCGCGGCGGCCAGGTCTACTGTAGTTGCGGCCTGTACGTCTGATACCGTAACGTCCAGCGTGTCGATAGTGACAGCCGTTCCGTTGTTGCTGTCTGTGTAGAAGGGAACGGTTCCAGTGCTCCACTTGGCCCCTTCGTTCCAGTTGCCGGCGGCTCCGCCGATCCATGTCGCCGTTTCGCTCGCTCCGAAAACCGGAATACCGACACGGAAGGATCCGTCGCCGTTGTCAAACGCGGCGATTGCTGCTCCGCCGGTAGCGGTGAATGTGGTTCCGATCGCCGCCTGGACAGACGCCAGGTCCGCGAAGCTTCCGCCGAAGTCGGCGGTGAAGCCGGTATTGCTCAGGTCGGTAAAGTCGATCACGTCGCCGGTCTGTACCGTGATTGCTCCAACATCAACCGTACCGGCATTTCCAAGCGTCAGCAGGTTGTTGTTCGGGCCGTCGGCGGCTTTTATCACCCAGTCGGCTTCGGAGGTCATCAGACCGCCGTCAATACTGATATTCCAATTACGGTTGGTCTGGTTGTAAGTCCAGAAGTTACCGGAGCCGGTGGCGTTAAGTTCGCCATCGGCCAGAATGTTTATATAGTAGGTGCTGCTATCGTGGCGGTTAAACTCCCAGCGATCAGTCAGACTAACGATTGCATCGGCCGAGCCTCCGTCAAGCACGCCATCGCCAACGTTGAAAACACCAGCTCGTCCGGTCGCGAAATAGCTGGATATCTCGATCGTACCAGCGTTCAGGTTCACGATGTTCCGCATGGTATCGCCGTTTTGATATACGCCGCCGCCAGAACGAAGAATGTTTGTGATCGTATCGGTAGTGTCGATCGTAACGGTGTCGCCGACATCCGATGGCATCGTTCCGCCCCAGTTGCCCGCGTCATTCCAAGTGGTCTGATCGCTGGCGCCGGTCCAAGTCCGATCGGCGGCGGCCGCGGTGCTGATAGGCGCCATGACCATTGCGATTGCAAGTACGATGTTTAAGGCGTTGCGTATGCGCATTCTATAACTCCTGCACGGGTTTGATTTGCCAGCGCGCGGAGGTTGCGGCTGGCCGGGTGTACAACTCACTTGTGGGGGTAGCTGCTGTTGTGGCAATGCGTCTGTTTCCATCTCAGTGCGGTGGGGGGGACGACCTTCCTAAGTCTGTCGCCAATCCGCGGTTACAAATTAAGTCGAAGTTCAGCGGGTTACGTCGCCCGCCGAATCGGGGGGGGGCACGTCATGTCCTCACATTAGCCCAAGACCGTTCACTCCAATCTCGAACGGTTTGAGAATAATACCATCGGATTCTGATTATTGCAACCCCAAAACCAGAAAAGTCGGAGCCTCGCGAGGGTGCACAGAAATCTAATTGAAAGGAATAATGGCCAACGCGACACTCTCATATATAACTCATAACAGTATGTTATAGCAGTCGTTATGCTTGATGGCGTGCCGGTTGGGTGTTTGCGAGATCCTCATCTCATGTCAAGGGAGGCGTTTGGTGTTTGAATCACCTATTTATCGCGTTGCAACTCTTTAATAACAAATCGTTTATATGAATATAGAAATGCCCCCCAAAAAAATGAGCAAGATTTGTAGAAAATGATCTTGCAGTTCCAGGAGGCCATTCAGCACTGAATAGCTTGGAAATGAGATGTGTGTATCAAGCATAAGTATAGATATGGCAGTATTATACGCCGCCGGTATTTCTTCGATGACGACATTTCGCCGATCCGTGCCAGCCAGCCCCGCCGCGAGCTGAGCACGGTATCGCGGTCAGTCGCTCGAACTCTGAATAATGGGAGTCGGCGGTCTTTCCAATGAAACGCGAACAGTGGCGAGGTCGATTCTCTGAAAAATTGGAAGAATTGCTCTTGTCAGAGCAGCGCAATGTGTTATTATGGACTATCAGGAGAAGTATTATAGTAGGGTGAGGCAATGTTCTTTTGCACGCCCGTAGTTTCGTGTTGGTTGCCCGTGAGGAGACGTATATTATTATGCTCGACCCAAGAACCAGTCGTAGTAGTGGTCCTCTTCTTGAAACTCTTGAACCCCGGCTTCTCCTCAGCGGGTCTATTGTAGTTTCGGAGTTCATGGCCTCCAATGACACGACGCTTCAGGACGGCGACAACGAGTACTCCGATTGGATCGAGCTTTATAATCCTACCGATACTACCGTTGACCTGGCCGGGTGGAAGCTGGCCGACGATGAGAATGATGCGACACCGTGGGTGTTTCCTGTCGGCGGGCCGCTGGACATCACTCTGGACCCGGGCGAGTACCTGCTGGTCTTCGCTTCGGGACAGGATGAACTGGACTACCCGTATGACGACGGGACGTACTATCATACAGACTTCAAGTTGTCGATGAATGACGCCGGGCAGAACGAAGACGTCATGCTGTACGACGCCGGCGGGGCGTTCGTTCACGGATACGAAGACTACACCCAGCAGTTCACCGACGTTTCGTACGGCATCTACCTCGGCAGCGCGTGGTGGGAGACGCTTGTTGGCGAAAATGTTCCGGTTTCGTATCTTGTGCCGACAGCCGGAGACGCTGGCGATATGCCCGAGCTTGGCGTGAGCGAAGGTTGGACCGCCGGGAGTTTCGACGATTCGACCTGGACCGATGCGGTGATCTTCGGTACTGCGGAAATTGTAATCAGCGAAATCGACACTGGCGCGACGAACTTCGTAGAGATACAGAACGTGTCGTCAGGAGCCGTCGATACTACCGGATGGACGGTTCTGGTCAACGACGCCGTCGGCGGAGACATCAACAGTGTCGACAGCGACGCCTGGACGCTTCCGAGTTCGATGGCTTCCGGCGAGGTGCTGTATCGCACCGACGATGTCGGCGACAATTACTGGGGCGGCGACATACTCTGGGACGTCTCCGGTTCCGGATGGACCATGGTGATCGACGACGCCGGCGAGGTCATGGACTTCGTAGTTTGGGGCTATACCGAAGCGCAGATCGATTCGCTGGACATCAGCTACGGCGGTTTCGCCAGCATTACTATCGGAGACCAATGGAGCGGAGACGGTGCAGATCTCGTGGGCGGCGGCGACCCCCTGCCGGAGCAGGACGCCATCGAATTCAACTCCGTCTGGGACTACGAGCATCCGCTTGACGCACAGGACCCGGCGGTTTCGGATCCGGATTTCCAGAGCACCTGGATGCTGCCGTCATACAGCCATGCCGGTATGTTTGACGATTCCGGACCGGGAATACTGGGCTACGGGGCGATTGTTTACGGCCCGATCCAGACGAACATAGGTACGCCGACGGGTTCTC
>CAYMSH010000177.1:8620-12312 GCA_964392945.1 uncultured Planctomycetaceae bacterium
GCACTTTCACTCTCGATGATCCTATGGCCCAGGCGGGCATTGAGATATTGAGCGACGACGGAGCCATTGTCTACATCGACGGAGTGGAGGTCGTGCGGAACAACATCGATCCCGGAGCTCCCGATGCATACACCACTATGGCCCTTAGTCACACTTATCCCGACGGAACGAACGTCGAGGACGAGACCAGGACGTTTGACATTATCGATCTTGACGCCGGTACGCACACGATCGCCGTTTCCGTTCACCAGGCCAATATCGGAAGCTCGGATGTAGGGCTTGATCTGCGCCTGTTCGGCCAGCCCCTGGCCGGCGGGGAACTGCTCCGTCGCACCGGACAGTCCGACAGCAACACCGCCGCGGACTTCGACCCCGACAACGACGGAACCAAAGGCGTGCAGAATCCCGATATCATCTCGCCGTTCGGAATCGGCCTCGACACGATTACCGGCATAGGCTTCAGCGACGACCAGCAGCCTTACGAGAGTATTATCGAGACCGATGTCGCTGCCGAGATGCAGGGAGTCAACGATTCGATCTGGACCCGCATCAAGTTCAACGTGTCCGAAGACATGTCGGCCTTGAGCGCCGTCACTCTGAGCATGAAGTACGACGACGGGTTCGTCGCATACCTTAACGGCGTCAAGGTCGCCGAGCGGAACGCGCCTGTCACTCTGGACTGGGACTCCTCGGCCTCGGCGATGAACTCGAACGCACAGGCCGTAGTCTACGAAGAGATATCCATTCCCATCGAACTGTTTCTGGACGGTGAGAACCTCCTGGCGATACACGGCCTGAATGCGGCGGCCGACCCCGACGATTTCCTTATCCAGCCCAAGATAGTCGCAACCGGCGACGTATCCGTACCGCGACACTTTGCTGTGGCGACCCCTGAACTGGACAACACCGATGAGTGGTGGAACTACGTAGAGGACACCAATTTCGATCACGATCGCGGTTTCTACGACGCCCCGTTCGATCTGGAGATAACGAGTGACACCGTCGGGGCCGAGATCTACTACACAACCAACGGAACCAGTCCTCTCAACGCCGACGGAACGTTGTACGCCGGCGCGACGCTGTATACCGCGCCGATTACGATCAGCACGACTGCGACAGTGCGTGCAGTGGCTACTAAAGCCACTTACGCGCCGACAAACGTAGACACCCACACTTACATATTCCTGAGCGACATAATCAACCAGCCGTTCAATCCCGCCGGCTTCCCGGGAGCCTGGGGCGGAACGACCGCTGACTACGAGATGGATACGGATGTCACGCAGGACCCGACGTACCAGGGCCAGATGCTGACGGCGCTGCAGTCGATTCCGACGATGTCGATCGTGATGGACACCGACGACATGTTCGGCGGCAGCGGTATCTACACCAACACAGGCGGACGAGGCGTAGGCTGGGAGCGTGCGACATCGCTGGAGTATTTCGATCCCAACAGCACCGACGAGTTCCAGGTCGATGCCGGGCTGCGACTCTACGGCGGAGCCTTCCGCGGTATGGGGCTTACCAGGAAGAAATCCTTCCGCGTGTTGTTCAAGGGCATTTACGGACCGACGAAGCTGAACTTCCCCCTGTTTGAAGAAGAGACCGCCGCGACGAGTTTTGACAATATCGTTCTTCGAGCCGGCGCCAATGACGGATGGAATAACTGGGGCAAGGCCAACACCCAGTACATGATCGACGAGTACATGAGAGAGTTTCAACTGGCGTTGGATCAGCCCTCCGGACACGGCACTTTCGTGCACCTGTATATCAACGGGCTGTACTGGGGACTCTACAACCCGATCGAACGTCCCGAAGCGTCGTTCAGCGCCACCTATTTCGGCGGGGAGAAGGAGGATTGGGATGCACTGAACTCCGGGGCTGCGACCGGAGAGGGCAACACAAACACCTGGAACGCCATGCTGGCCCAGGTTCGCTCCGGTCCGATCACTGACGCGGCATACCAGAAGATCCAGGGCAACAATCCCGACGGAACGCGGAATCCGGCGTACGACGATATGCTCGATGTCGAAAACTACATCGCCTACATGTTCTCCAACATCTGGGGCGGCACCGGCGACTGGCCCGGGCACAACTGGTACGCTGCGGCCCAGCGACCGCCGGACGGCGACGGATGGAAGTTCTTCAACTGGGACGCAGAAGGCGCCATCGTCGTCTGGTCGAATGTCGGAGCAAACCGTACAGGCGTAAACAACAGCGCCGCCGAACCGTACGCGTGGCTTCGCGGAAACGCCGAATTCAACCTGCTGTTCGGCGACTTCGCCCACCAGTGGATGTTCAATGGCGGTCCGGCGACGTATAACGAATCCTACAACCGCTACTACGCTCTGACCAGCGAGATCGAGACGGCGGTTATCGCAGAATCAGCCCGATGGGGCGACCAGAGCGGGACCCTGTATACCCAGGCCACCTGGCAGAATACTCGCAACGGCGTGCTGAATTCGTATATGCCGCAAAGACCGACGAATGTTCTCAATCAACTCAAGAGCGCCGGTCTGTATCCAAATACCGAAGCGCCTGTCTTCCGGATCAGCGGTTCGTACCAGCACGGCGGCGAGGTGGCGTTCGGATCCCTGTTCAGCATGGTCCCAGGCAATGGTGATGTTTATTACACAACAGACGGAACAGATCCGCGCGAAACCGGCGGGGCCGTAAGCGCAAGCGGAACGCTGTATTCCGGCGGAAATATCGTGCTGACCGACACCACGCAGTTCCGCGCTCGCCGCTTGGACAACGGCCAGTGGAGCGCGCTGAATGACGGTACGTACTACATCAATCCCGCCGACGAAGATCTGGTCATAACCGAAATAAACTACCATCCGCACCTGCCGACTAACGACGAACTTCTGAGCCAGCCGCCGGCGGATCCGGACTTCACGGCCGGCGACTTCGAGTTCATCGAACTCTACAACAAGGGCGCCGGAGCCATCGACGTGCTGGACGTTGAGTTCACCCAGGGCGTGGAGATCGTGATCCCCGCCGGCCAGACAGTATTGAATCCCGGCGATTACGGCGTACTCGTGGCGAACCTTGCAGCGTTCGAAGCCCGCTACGGAACCGGTGTCAATGTTCTAGGCGTATTCGGCGGATCGCTGGACAATTCCGGCGAATTCCTGAAGATCGAAAGCCCGGTCTACGATACGCTCCATGCGTTTGACTACAACGATTCAGGATCATGGCCCAACCGCGCCGACGGCAAGGGAAGCACCATGGAGCTGATCGATCCGGCCAGCGATCCGGCGATCGGGTCCAACTGGCGATCCAGCAGCGAATACGGCGGGACCCCCGGCGTAACAGGGTCCGGGCCGAGATCGGACATCGTGATCAACGAAGTAGTGACTCACAGCGACGATCCGTTCACCGATGCGATCGAACTGTATAATACCACAGGCGCCCCGATCGACATCAGCGGTTGGTTCCTCAGCGACAGCAGCGATGACTACGCCAAGTTCGAGATTCCCGCCGGGACTATCCTTGGCGACGGCGAGTACGTCGTCTTCTACGAAGGACATTTCGTGGATCACGCTCTGGTCGTTGACTTCGCAACGGAGTTCGGCGGACCGGGCGAGAAGGATTTCGCGCTTAGCGGCTCTCACGGCGATGACGTCTGGCTCGTAGAGGCCGACAGTTCCGGCAATTTGCTTAGCTTCGCCGATCACGTTGATTTTGGCGGT
>CAYMSH010000178.1:0-892 GCA_964392945.1 uncultured Planctomycetaceae bacterium
GGGCTGACCCGCATGAACAGCTCCTGGTCGAGCGTGTTGTGATGCGTAATGAAAGGTCTGGCCGCCGCCCCGCCGCAGATCGACTGCATCATCGGCGTCTCGACTTCCATGAAACCCTTGTCCTTCAGGGTGCTGCGGAAGTGATCGATGATCTCGATCCGCCTGGCCGCGGTCACCATCGACTCGGGGTTGGCCATCAGGTCCAGATACCGCTGGCGATAGCGGGCTTCGGTGTCAGTCAGACCGTGGAACTTCTCCGGCATCGGGTTGAGGCTCTTGCACAGCATCGTGAGCTTATCGCCCCAGATCGTGATCTCGCCGGTGCGGGTTCGCTTCAGCGGACCGGCGACTGCTATGATATCGCCGAGATCCAGCATGCTGGCCAGGGCCCAGGTCTCTTCGTCCAGGTCCTTCTTGCTCAGTGCGATCTGCATCTGTCCGCTCTGGGCGCGAAGATGCGCGAAGATCAGCTTGCCCATGTTGCGGAAGAGGATGATCCTTCCGGCGATGTCGGCGGTTTGGTCTTCCTGATCGTCAACGAAGCGATCGAGCACCGAGTCGATTGGTTCGGCCGTGTCGTACCGGCGCCCATACGGGTCGATCCCAAGGGCCTTGATCTTTTCGAGTTTCGCGTGCCTGTCGGCTTGTACTTTTTCAAGCATCTTTGGTCTTCTGTATTTTCAGTAGTCTATAGTTAGCGTCTGCAATCGTCCCGCGCAGCACAATAATGAAGAATTCGGGTCCGGTATTCTCGTCGCAACCGGCGGTTAAGTCAAGCACTGTGCCGATGAATCGCCGGTCCGCGGCGCGTAACACAGACTAACTTATAGCGACGTGGGGGGCGGCCCAAACGAAGGCGAGGGAGAGAAAAAAAAAAAGAAGAACACAAACA
>CAYMSH010000178.1:902-12307 GCA_964392945.1 uncultured Planctomycetaceae bacterium
CGAAACCGCAAGCGGTTCGGCTGCGACGAAAAATCCGCGTGTTCTCACGCCACATCAAACCCGTCAAACCGCTTGCGGTTTCGCACGCCGTTGGTTTGCCGTCGGTTCATGCAGCACGCCGACGAGAGGTCTCCCTTAAATGAGTGAACCAAAGCCTCGTTAGGCATTATGGTTAATCGTGGGCTACTGGAGGCAGATCGAGTATTGTTGCTTTGGTTTTCTTATCCTCTGACGCCAGATGGACTTCCAGTGATTCGCTGCTGCCGGACGCCGCGAGGGATATGTACGCCATCGCTATCGGAGAGTCCAGCGCCGGTGAGAACGTTCCGCTGGTTATCGAGCCTACTTCGACCCCTTCGCTGTCGAAAATCGTGTCGCCCTGGCGCGGGATTGACGTTCCTTCCAGCTTCAGGGCCACTCGCTTGCGGGATACGCCTTTGTCCCTGATCGCGACAAGAGCGTCCCGGCCGATGAATTCGTGATCGTAGTCGATCAGTGATTCGAGCCCGGCGGTTATCGGATCTATCGTTTCGTTCAACTCGTGGCCGTAGCGGCAGAGGCCTGCTTCGATTCTCAGTATGTCGCCAGCGGCGACACCAGATGGTTTGAGGGCCTTTTCGCCGGCTTTGTCGGTTATGAAACGCCAGGCCTTGGCGATGAACATTTTCGGCAGGATCACTTCCAGGCCCCACATTCCGGTGAAACTGGTTCGCATAACGATGTAGCGAGCGATCATCATCGAGCCGATCCTGGTAGCGCCGGCCGGCAGATCGCCGGGTTTCTCCGGCAGGATCGAGTCGAGAATTTCGCAGGCGGACGGTCCTGTGACCGCGAGCATGGCGCCCTTGTCGGTCTGATCGTCGATTTTGACCGACATGTCGGCCGCGACTTCGGCGGCATTGGCGAGCACCTTCAACCGATTGCACGGATCGGTCCTCAACAGCCAGAAGCCGTCCAGGCGTGCGATCATCGCATCGGCCAGCACGCCGCCGGATTCGTTCAGCAGCAGCGTCGAGGCTACGGTGTCGTCTTCCTGGTGAACCACGTCGCTGGTGCAGAGCTTTTCGACGAGGCTCAGCGCGTCGCGTCCGCGAATGCGGATCCGACCGACATGGGACATATCGAACACGCTGGCCAGCCGGCGCGTCTCGGCCGCTTCGTCCAGCGCGCCGCTGTAGCTCAGCGGGACCTCCCATCCGCCTTCTGCGCCCATAGTCGCATCGAGCGCGCGATGGGCCGCGTCGAGCGGGAGTTTTTGTAACTGTAATTGTAATTCTGGTTGCTGTTCGGGCTCGTCCGACATTTGGATATCCTCTATCGGCGCCTGCCGCCGCGTTTCTTCTTCCTGGGCTGTTTCTGCGACTTGGCGCCGGAACGGCCTTTCGATTTGCCCTTGGATGCGCCTTTCGATGCGCCTTTGGCGCGGCCTCTTTTCTTCTTCGGCGGGGCATCGACTTTTTCCGGCACGAGGTTCAACTGCCTGGACGCCACGTCGACTGCGACTATCCGGACCCGCAGCGGATCGCCTATACGGAACACTCGCCCGGACCGTTCGCCGTAGACCTTGCCGGTCTTGGCCGACACTTCCCACCAGTCGTCGCCGAGGTCCTCCAGGCGGATCAGCCCTTCGATCCCGTATTTAGGCAGCTCCACGAATATGCCGAAGTTCGTAACGCCGTCTACGACGCCGTCATGAATGTCGCCCACCTGCTTGGCCAGAAGCTGCAGGATCAGCAGTTGTTTGAGTTCGTTTTCCGCGGCCTCGGCTCGCTCAGACGCCGCGGTGCACGCCTCGGCCAGCGTGACCAGTGCGCTTACGTCCTCCCGCGGGCGTTTGGCCAGTTCGCCGCGACAGTAAGCGGCGATCATTCGATGCACGGTAAGGTCCGGATACCTGCGGATCGGGCTGGTGAAGTGGCAGTATGCGTCCGAGGCCAGTGCGAAGTGGCCGATCTCCATCGGCGAATACTCGGCCCGCTGCATGGTCTTGAGCAGCGCGAGGTTCACGGCTTTGCTCTCGGGTTTGCCGGCTACCGAAGCCAGCAGGTCCTGCATGTCCTTGACAGTCAGGTTTGCGGGAATCTTGTGACCGGCGGCGCGTACGAACGTTTTGAATTTCTTTTCGCCCTGGGGGTCCGGAGCCGGGTGCACGCGGCGAATGACGGGACGTTCCAGCGAGTCGAACAGCCGGGCCACGGCCTCGTTGGCCTCGACCATGAGCATCTCGATTATCGTGTGCGTGTAGGCGTCGTCTTCGGGCTCCACGTCGATCACTTCGTCTTTATCGTTGAGCACCAGCTCCACGTCGTGCAGGTCCAGACGCAGCATTCCGTCGCGTTCGCGGCGTGACTGGATCCTGCGGGCCAGGGCCTCCATATTGTTGACCAGCTCGACAACTTCGGCGGCGAATCCGTCAGACTTACCGTCGCAGATGTCCTGGGCCTGGGTGTATGTCAAGCGTTTGGTCGAGCAGATAACCGTCTCGGCCACCCGCGTCTTGACTACTTTTGCGTCTTGATCGTACGTGATGAACGCCGACTTGCAGAACCGCTTGACGCCCTCCTGCAGGCTGCAGACCCCGTTTGACAGCACTTCGGGAAGCATCGGCAGAACCTTGCGGGGGAAGTACACACTCGTGGCGCGGGATCGGGCCGAATCGTCCAGCGCCCCGCCTTCGGGCACGAAGTGCGAAACGTCTGCTATGTGCACCCCGGCGGTCCAGGTGTTGTCGGCGTTTATCTGGATCGAGATCGCATCGTCGTAGTCGCGTGCGGTGTCCGGGTCGATCGTGATGATCGTCAGTCCGGTCAGGTCTTCGCGACCGTCGGCTTTGTCGGCGTCGAACGCCGCCACGGCCGCTCGGGCCTCGGCGAGCACTTCTTCGGAGAACTCTTCAGCCAGTCCGTGGGCCAGGATGATTCCCCGCGTCTCGGTCGCCAGCGGACCGGCCGGTCCGATCTCTTCGACAATAACCCCGACAGGCAGTTGGCCCGGCTCGGGATACTTCGTGATCTCGACTACAACTTTCGTATCGGCTTTCGCCCCGGCCGCTCCCACGTCGCGAATGATGATCGGCTGGGTGAGCTGCTTGCCGTCGGGCAGGACAAACCACTTGCCGTCAGACTGCTTCAGCTCGCCGACAACGCGGCTGTCAGCCCGCTTTACGATCTTGATAATCCGTCCGCGGTAGAGTTCCTGGCCGTCGCGTTTGCCCTGTTTGCGGGCTTCGGCTATGACAAGGTCTCCGTTCATCGCCCCTTCGACGGCGTCCGGCGGGATGAACAGATCGCCGTTTGAGTTCGGCGATTCGGGTGTTATGAACCCGAATCCTTTTGGATTCTGTCTGAAGAATCCGGTGACTCTGCCCGGCATTTCCGGCAGGGTCAGCGCGTTTCCGGCGCCCATGACGATCTGCCCGGCGTCGCGCAGTCGCTTGATCGAGTCGCGGAACGTGCCGAAGGCGTCTTCATCCACTCCCATCCATCGTGCAAGCTGCTTGGTTTTCAGCGGCTGGTAGTCCCGCTCCGACATGTACTTCAAAATAGCCGCTATGTATCGTTCCGGCATGTGCGTACTCCCGCAATTGAGATATCAATAATTTCATTCAACTCTCTTGAGCATACCAATACCTGCCGACATGTCACGCACTTTCCGGCGTATTGTCATGTTGCGGCCGCCGCGGGCTTGTGATAATCTCCACAGTCAGTCGCCTCGGGCGGTAAGGGAAAAGCAAATGAAACACTCGCGATACATACTGATCGGCGCGTTGGTGCTGATCACCACAGGCGACGTTTTCGCCAAAGCGCCCCGCAAGAAGCCTTACCGGCTGCCGAGCATCGATATCAAACCGCAGGTGATTTGGGGCTCTACGTGCGACGGGCCCGACGGAACGGGCCTGGCGTTCGGCGGCCAGGACCAGAAGTCCGACGACGGCCGGCCTCACACGCGAATCAAGTCCGACGGCAAGTGGAAGTCGATTCACAAAGAGCTTCGAGCGGCCAATCCGCACGCAAAGCCGCAGGAAATGATCAGGGGATCAGGTGGTCTGCAGAGAATAGTCGCCGCGTCGGCTCGATCCCTCTATTTCAAGAACGCAAAACCGGCCCGGCTCGCCCTCCAGCAGGAGAAGGTTCTTGTAGCCCTGCGCTACATCCTGGTTTCGCTGAAGTTCCAGGAAGGAACCGATCAATACGCCGCCCGGCAAGGCGCCCTGATGACGGCCCGATTGACCTCGATCGAAAAAGACATCCTGGGAATCGTCGCTAAGATCGAGACTGAAATCACGGCCGCGACAATACGCTCAATGGACCGCGTGGCGATTGATCTGGAACAGGCCGCCGAGCATCTGGACGCCGAACCTGCGGCGCGAGCACTCAGCCCGCTGGTGTACGACGCCAAATCGAAACTCTACGTGCTGTTCGGCGGCGATCATCTTGACTACCTTACAAACGATACGTGGGTGTTCGATCCGTCGAAGAACCAGTGGCGCCAGCGACACCCCAAAACCGCCCCGCCGCCGCGAGCCAACCACAAACTCATCGCCAAAGACGGCAAGATAACTCTCACCGGCGGTTACACCTACTCGTCAAACACCGACTACTGCGGCGGACAGTACATAGATCACGATGACGGCGTCTGGGTCTACGATATAGCGGCGAACAAATGGACCGGAGCCAAAACCGCCTGCTCCGGCGACACGCGAGTCTATCGCACAGGCCCGTTCCATCCGGATTTTTATCTCACCGGCCCGAAGCCCGACGCCGCGGCGACCGCGAAACGATTGAAGAACCTGAAACCCAACACGTGGACCGCAATGAACCCGCCGAAGCTCCCGCGGTTGAATCGCGATTGGGGAACGGCGATCATCGATCCGGACCGCGACGTAATGCTCCGCTTCAGCGGCGGACATTCCGCCCACGGCGGCAGCGACGTGCTGCACTATCATTTCTCGACCAACCGCTGGGAGTTGCCCTTCCCAGTCGAGTTCCCGCTGGGCCAGCTCTACGCCAACACAAAGTATCCCAACGGATACAACTTCAATCGCCGCCCCTGGGTTACCGGACACACCTACCAGAACTACGGCTACGATCCGATCGCCAGGAAGATGATCTTCGCCGGACGCCCGAACAACTACTACACTTACGACCCGAAAGTCGGTGACTGGACCGGGCGCCGCGCCAAGCCGCGTGCGATGGTCTACAACAGTTGCTTCTACACGATCACTGTATGCACTACGCCTGACGGCGCCGTAGCGTGGACCAACTCGGGCGCCGTGCTGCGATTCGTCGCCCAGACCGGGCGATGGGTCGAGTTGAAACTCAGCGGCGAAAAGCTGCCCGGCGCCGTCGTGGACAACTCGACAATGGTATACGATTCGAAACGCAATCGCCTCGTCTTCGCGCGGAAAGGCTACGGCCGTACGCACGCGTATGACGGACAACTGCATTGCGTAGATTTGAGAACGCAAACGGTAAGCAAGCTCTCGCCTGGCGGAATGTCCGCAGCGGCGGCGATACCTTATCTATGCCAGATCCGCTACGACAGCGACAACGATCTTTTCCTCGTCGGCGGAACGTTGCCGCCGGGCGCCGACGGGCTGCGTCGCACGCCAGCGTACGATCCGTCGAGCAACAAATGGATCTCGCTGGCCATCGGCGGCAAGGACCCCAGCGGACCCAAGGGCAGAAACGTGTCACTCGGCATGATGTACGACAAGAAACGAAAGCTTTTCTGGGCGGTCGATACCAACAGCGGCGTCTACGTCCTGCGCTTGGATCCGAAAACCGCCGACGCCAAACCGCTGGGAAAGAACTGATCGATCATGAGTCCATAAGCTCGCGATACAGCTCTTCGATCCGATCGACCATGAGATCGTGAGAGAACATTTCGCGGCTTTTTTCGCGGCCGGCGGAGCCGAGTCTTGTTCGGAGTTCGGCGTCTGCGGCGAGTCTTTCTATCGCCGCGGTCAGACCGTCGACATCGCCCGGGGGCAGGAGGACGCCTGTTGAATCGTTGACGACTTCTCGTGCTCCGTCGATATCGAATGATATCACCGGACGGGCCGCGAGCATTGCCTGGGGCAGCGTTCTGGCAAGACCCTCGCGCAGCGAACAGTGCACTACGATGTCCGAGCCGGCCATCACGCCTGGGATCTGCTCCGGCGGCAGCAGCCCGGTGAATATGAATCGATCGGAAAGCCCGCGTCGGACCGCTTCGGCCTCGAGTCGGGCCCGCCAATGTCCGTCGCCGACGAAACAGAACTTCACGCGCGGGTCGCTGATACGCTCGGCCGCGTCGAAAATGTACTGGTGCCCTTTCAACTCCGCCAGCCGCGAGACCTGCGTGACCAGCAGCGTATCGGCGTCGAGACCAAGCGAGTCGCGAAACCCCGCCGCGGCGCTCGCCTCGAGATACGGCTGGATATCCATACCGCTATGGATCGTAGTGTATTGCTCGCGGCGCCCCACCCCCGCCGCCAGCGCCGGGGTCGTCATCCCCTCGGCTACGGAGAAAATCGCGTCGGACCGGCGCCCCGCGCGTTTTTACAGGACGATATAGAGCCTGTTGCGCCACGGCGACAGGTAGCGATGGTACGGAAGCCCGTGAACGGTGTGCACGATTTTCATCCCGCCGACTTTCGCGGCCGCCTTGCGCGCGAGAATGCCGGCTTTGGACGAATGGGAGTGCATGACGTCCGGGCGAAGCTCCCTGAGAAGTTTCACCAGTCGCCGATAGGCCAGGTGATCTCTGATCGGATTGATCCGCCGCCGTATCTGCTTAATTTCAATAACGCGGTATCCGCCGCTCTTGGCGCGAGTCAGCAGTTGGCCCTCGGGCCCCAGCGCCGGTCCGGTCACCAGCGTAACATCGTGTCCTCGCGCGTGCAGGCCTTCGCAGGTCAGCAGAGTATTTTCCTGCGCCCCGCCGAGAATCATACGCGTAATAACGTGACATATCTTCATCGCCAACCATCCTCTGCGCCAAGACCGGCCGGGTCAAGTGCATGCAAGTACTTTCACTTGCGGGCGATCTGGGGCATAATCTTGTGCGTGAGCGAAAACGATAAACAAGAATCCCATGACCAGCGGCACTTTTTCCGCGGGGCGACGATTATCGCCGGCCTGACTATGCTGTCGCGAGTATTCGGACTCGTGCGCGAAGCGGCGCTCGGTGCGCTGGGCACCAGCAAGACGATGGGCGCGTTCCGCGTGGCTTACGCGATTCCGAATCTGTTCCGCCGCCTGTTCGGCGAGGGCGCGGCGTCGGCGGCGTTCGTACCGATCTTCACCGAGGTAGCCCAGAAAGAAGGCTGGGACAAGGCCCGATCGGTGCTGGCGAATGTCGCCGGCCTGTTGGCGATGCTGTTGGGTACGATAGTCGTCATCGGTGAAATCGGCATGCTGGGTGTGCTGGTCTTCGCTCCGCAAACCGTGCTGGACGCCCAGCATACCGGGTTGGCCCTTCAACTTACGATGATCGTCCTGCCGTTCATGCTGACGATCTGCCTGCTGGCGATAGGCTCAGCGGCATTGAACTGCAAGGGACATTTCGCCTACCCCGCATTCGCCCCGATAATGCTGAACATTTTCCAGATCGCCGCGGTAATGGCGGTCCACGCACTGGACCTGGGCCAGAGCCGCGCGGGGCTCTACCTGTTGTGCGGGTCGGTTCTGACCGCCGGGATAGTGCAGCTTGTCGGAGTGGTCTGGCTGCTGAGGCGATTCGATCTGGCGGCGATGCTTACGATCCGCCCAGTGCTTGCTCCGACACGCCGGGTGGCCGCCCTGGCGCTGCCGATGATGATACCGCTGGGCATAATGCAGTTCAGCGCGTTTTTCGACCGGATCTACGCACACATTCTCTCCGGCGGCACGCTCGGCGAAGGCGTGGTCACGTGGTTCGAACTGGCCAACCGCCTGTACCAGTTCCCAATGGCGATTCTCGGGATCTCGCTGGCCACCGCGGTGTTCCCGCTGTTTTCCCGCTACGCCGCGGACAACGATCTGGAAGGCCTGCGCAGCACGGTCAACCGATCGCTGCGATTGAGTCTGTTCATGGGGATACCGGCCGGGGCGGCGCTGTTTATCCTGGCTGAACCCACAATGGCGGTGATATTCCGCTGGAAACAGTTCAACACCAACGATGCGATCCAGTCAGCGTGGATCCTGCAGATGTACTGCCTCGGCATGTGGGCCTACTTCTGCAACCACATTCTGCTCCGCGCGTTCTTCTCCCAGAAGGACACCCGCACACCGCTGCGGGTATCGGTAGCCCTGGCGGCGCTGAACATGGCGCTTGTCGGCGGTCTGGTCTTCACGCCGCTGAGGGGCGGAGCGATGGGCCTGGCGACTGCGACTACCGCCAGCATCAGCACGCTGGTGTTCACGCTGATACTCCGATCGCGATGGGGGCGGATCGGCCTGAGAAGCATAATGACGTCCCTGGCGCGAATACTGATCGCAACCGCGGCGATGTGCGCGGCGATCATCGGCGGAATGACTATAATGATGGGACCGCTGGCCGACACGAGCAACAGCCGGGCCGGATTCGTACTGATGGCGTGCATACCGGTCGGAGCCGTAGTATTCCTGGCCGCAGCCTGGCTGCTGCGATCGACGGAGCTGAAGGAACTCTACAACGCGGTGACTCACAAATCCGCAAAGAAAGCTGAGTAGAACGAAATAATGGAAATCCAAGCACCCCTACCGTCGGAGTACTCAAACGCCGAAGCCGCCGAGCTCGACTCGCGAATCGCCGAACACAAGGAGCGGCTCGGCTCGAAGCTCTGCGTGCTCGGGCATCACTACCAGCGCGACGAAGTGATAAAATTCGCCGACTTCACCGGCGACAGTTTGAAACTCTCGCAACTGGCCGCCGGGCAGTCCGATGCGGAATTCATCGTGTTCTGCGGCGTTCACTTCATGGCCGAGTCGGCTGACATCGTCTCGTCGCTGGAGCAGAAAGTGATCCTCCCGAACCTGCACGCCGGCTGCGCCATGGCGGAAATGGCGGACCTTGAAGACGTGGCGGCCGGTATGGAAGAGGTCGCCGAAATGACCGATTCGAAGGTCATACCGATCTCCTACGTGAACTCGACAGCCGACATCAAGGCCCTGACCGCTCGCGGCGGCGGAGCCTGCTGCACGTCAAGCAACGTGCGAAACGTATTCGAATGGGCCCTGGCTCCGACAGACAAAGGCGGCGCCGGAGCGGGGAAACTGTTCTGCATTCCCGACCAGCACCTCGCCCGCAACACCGCACTGGCGATGGGCTACAGCCAAGACGCATGTTGCCTGTACGATCCGCACCTGCCCAATGGCGGCCTGACGCAAGACGACGTTCAGCGTGCGACGTTCATCCTCTGGAAGGGCCACTGCTACGTTCACCAGCTGTTCGGCCCGCAGCACGTAACGGCCGTTCGCCAGGCGCACCCGGGCATCCGCGTGATCGTTCACCCCGAATGCCCGCGCGAGGTGGTCGATCTGGCCGACGCCTCGGGCAGCACGTCACAGATAATCACGGCGATAGAAGACGCCGAGCCCGGGAGCAAATGGGCCGTCGGCACCGAATCAAACCTGGTGAACCGCCTGGCAAAGCGCCACGGCGACAAGTTCATCTGCGTGCTGAACCAGGCCACAGCCGCGTGCACGCAGATGTGCCGCATCGATAGGCCTCACCTGCTCTGGGCCCTGGACGCAATCGCGGCCGGGAAACCCGTAAACCAGATAACCGTACCACACGCGATCGCCGCAGAAGCCCGAACCGCCCTGCAGCGAATGATCGACATCAAACCGGTGACTCAGGTTACGGAAAAACCGTGAGAAAGACATCGCATATCTGGTATAATGACCCACGTAATAACGTGAATTAGAATGCGTTAGAACGAGTTAGAATGGACCCGAATCCCCGATTAGGAGTTATCCCGCCATGAATCGTCGACTGATATCTATGCTGCTTGCATTTTCGCTTATCGTTTCGTTTATCGCAGTGGCCGGGGCGGCCGATCCGGAGTGGTACGCCAAGAAAAGCACCTGGCAGGAAACCGCCAGGACGTCGCTGGACAACAAGGCCAAAGGCATCGCGGCGGCGAAGGTGAAAGTCGCTCCCAAGCCGTCAAAGGGCTTCAAGCCGTTCGTCTCGAAGGTGCTCAAGGGCGGAATGGCGCCGCTTGACATCTCCGTGCCGATCACGGGGGAAAAGGACCTGATCCTTGTGGCCACAGTGGGCGGCGACGGCGACGGCTGCGATCACGCGACGTGGGCCAACGCCAAGCTGATCGACGCATCAGGCAAGGTCACCTGGCTCGACTCGCTGAAGCCCAAGAGGTCCAAGATCGGATGGGGAACGCTCGGCATCCAGTCCAACGACACTCGCAGGCCCGTCATTATCGGCAACAAGAAGTTCCCGCGATACATCTTCGCTCACGCGTTCAGCGCTCTTTACTACGACATCAAGGGACAATACGTACGTTTCGAAGCCACTATCGGCATAGACCAGCGAGCCCATCGCAGTTCGGGAAGCTGCAGCTTCATTGTCACCAACAACCGCAAAACCATACCCAAAGGCTCAGCCAGCCCGCTCTGGACGGCGCTGCTGCGGGACTTCCCGGCCAGCGAGCAGAGCATCCTCATAACGCGCGACTGGCTCAGGCAGGATGGCGTCAGCATCGAAGACGATATAGTCAAGTTCAAGGAGCCCGCGGCCGCAGCGCTGAAAGCCGCAACAGCTACGCTGGCGTACGTAAAGAAAGCCGGATCGAAGACAACCCTGGGAACGCAACTGGCGGCGTTGAGCGGCAAGTACGCTTCTGCAACAGATGCATCGTGGCGCGATCTGTACATGCAAGCCAAGAGACTCCGGCGTATGATGATCCTGTCGCATCCGAAACTGAACTTCGAGAAGATCCTGATCAACGTTAACCCGCCGACGAGATACTCCCACAACGGCGATCAGCACCTCGGTAGACACAGCCGCGTCGGAAACGGTCTTACCATCCTGACAGACTGGAAGACCGGCAAGATCAAAGCCAAGGCGATCCTCGAAGGCAAGCTGCCCGAAGGCGCGGTGCGAAACCCGGATCTGCACTACGACGCGAAGAAAGTAGCGTTCGCGTTCTGCGACCACACGCGCCAAGGCCAGAAACGCTACTTCCTCTACGAAGCGGCGATCGACGGATCGTGGGTCAAGCAGCTTACCGGCACCAAACGCGACACCTTCAAGACATGGGACAATCGCGCCACGGTCCTGATCGAAGACAACGATCCGTGCTACCTGCCGGACGACGAACTGGTGTTCATCTCCACGCGTTGCCAGTCGTTCGGGCGATGCCACGGCGGACGCTACAACCCGGCCTGGACGCTCCACAGGTGCGACAAGAACGGCGACAAGATCACCCAGCTTTCGTA
>CAYMSH010000179.1:0-12286 GCA_964392945.1 uncultured Planctomycetaceae bacterium
AAGAGTTATCGTTGGAACAACCGGAACGTTTTGCCGAAATGAAAAAGGCCCTGAAGGAACTCGAAGATAAGAAGTATGAACTTGCCAAGCTCATGCGAAAGACCAAGGAGAAGGCCCAGAAGCCTATCGAGAAGCAGACCACTGAACAGACTGAACTGGCCAAGCAGACCAACGAAACTGCTAACCAGATGGGGAAGACCGACAAGGCGGCCGCAATGCCGGGTCAGAAATCCGCAAAGAGCGCCGCGGGGAAAATGAGTTCTGCGGCCGGAGCCCTGAGCAAAAGCGAATCGTCGAAAGCCAATGAAGATCAGAAGGAGGCTTTGAAGGATCTCGAAGATGCTCGCAAGGACCTCGACAAGGCGATAAAGGAACAAGAGGACGCGCTCCAGATGGAGTCCCTGGTCAAGATTGACGCCGAACTTCAAAAGATCCTCAACACGCAGAAGAGCATATCGTCGGCGACGAAGATACTTGACGGCAAACACGAGGCCGGTAAACCGTTCGTCCGTGCCGAGGAACTCGAACTGGCCAAACTGGCCAGCGGTGAAGGCAAACTGGCCAAGCAGGTCGATATGATACTCAAGAAGCTCAAAGCCGAAGGCACCACGGTAGTATTCCCGGCCGTGCTGAAGGAAGTCGGCGAAGATATTCGCGCGGTGGACCGCCTTTTGACCGATAAGAAACCCGGTAAGCTGACCCAGCAGGTCCAGGCCGACATTGAACGGGCACTGCAGGATATGATCGACGCGATCAAGAAGGAAATGTCCAATCGCCGCCGCAAAGGCGGAGGCGGTGGTGGCGGCGGTGGCGGCGGAGGCGGTGGCGGAAAGAAGCCGCCGCTGGTGTCGAACCTCGCCGAGTTGAAGATGCTGTACCGGATGCAGAAGCAGATTCAGCGCCGAACGCTCTCACTGGCCGAAAGCGTGCCCGGCAAAGACGGCACGAAGAAAGAGATTGG
Source organism: uncultured Planctomycetaceae bacterium (assembly GCA_964392945.1). Classification (GTDB taxonomy): domain Bacteria; phylum Planctomycetota; class Phycisphaerae; order SM23-33; family SM23-33; genus BS750m-G57. Next base: position 962 of record CAYMSH010000179.1, read on the forward strand.
CGACATGCACAAGAAACTCGCTGGAAGGCAGTCGAAGGTAAGGGCGATGACCAGTGAGATAGCCAAGAAAGCAAAAACCCAGCGATAAACCAATGCCGTAGCGGAGATACGATATGCATTATATATTCAAAATGAACCTGACAGCCCTGCTTGTTACTCTGCTTGCGCTGTCGTTTCTTGGCGGGCCTGTCCTGGCCCAGGATGCGACGACACAGCCAGCGGCGGACGAAGAACGCGAGCTTACTGTCGATGAACTCGACGCTCTGCTCAACTCGATGTCTCCAGAGCAACTTGCCGAGCTCATGAACGCCGCCATGGTCCTGCGACTGGAGCAGGAGCGTGCCCAGGTCGCCGCTGAAATCAAGGGCGGTCTGCTCTATGAGCCCAAGGATATCAAAGCTGCGCTGAGCATTCTCAAGGACAAGCCGGCCAATACCCAGCAGGATAACATCGATCGAATTTGCAAAGCCCTGGCCAAGGTTGACATCCTGTTTGGAAAAGCCTACCGCCAGATGCTCAAGAAAGACTACAAAGCCGCCGCCGCGTCAGCAGCTAAAGCCGCAGACGATCAGAGAGCTACGTATCTCAGCGCCGCAACGTTCTACGTCTACGCGCAGTCTCTCGCCGGCGACAAACGCGGCGAAGACGCCGTGGAAGTTTATCGTGCGATACTGATCAATATGCCCGACAGGATCAGTTTCGCATGCTCATCGGCTATGAAGGCTGCGAAAGTCTACGAAGATATAAGCCGCCTGCAGTATGCGATGGAAATGTACGCTTACTGTCTGAACAATTACGCCTTGACGCTCAGCGAGAAGGACTCCAAGGCGATAACCGCCAAAATCGAAGAGTTCGCCAAGATATATAAAGATCCTTTCGGCACGCTGGCCAAGAAGATGGGCTACGTTGAGACAAGACTGGCCGATGAAGACAGCGGCAAGGCGACCCAGAAGAAGGAAGAAGAGATCCTCGCCCTGATGGAGGACTTGATCAAGACCGAAGAGGAAAAGCAGTCGGCCAGCCAGCAGCCTCCGCCCAAGCCCAAGGGCTGCACTTGCGGCGGAAAGGGAACTTGCAAGGCCTGCAAGGAAGCACAGAAGCAGGGCAAAGGCAAGGGCAAGGGAAAAGGCAAGGGTAAAGGCAAAGGCAAAGGAAATGGCAAGGACCCCAGCGGCAACAACCCTTCAAACCCCGCCAAGGTTAGTGCTCTTGTTCCTGGAAAGGCCGCACGCCCCCCGCGTGACGCCAGCAAGCATGGCGGCAAAGGCGACGGAGCATGGTCCACGCTGCCGCCTCGCGAGCAGGAGAAAATTCGCCAGACGCTGCGAAAGTTGATATCCGAGCGGCACAAGGATATCACCAGCGATTATCACTCGGCCCTTACCAAAACTCCGACTGACAAGTAATGTTTAAGATAATCACCGTAGTTTTTGGCGGCCTGTTCGTCGCCTCGATAGCCCTGGCCCAGCCGGCGACAAGCCCCGTCGATCCCCAGGTGCGCACCGAGACTCTCGACGCGAGGGCGTCGAAGGGGAGGCTTGCGGCGTTATCGGATTCGCACGTCACGCTGAAGACCGAAACCGGCGAGAAGAAGATCCCCCTGGCCGACATGTCGGAAATGACGCAGTCAAAACCGAGCGATCCGATGTCGCATCTCGGTCAGGCCGTCATCGCCAGCCCGGGCGGGCGGACAATAACGGTCGCCGGCCTGAGCGTAGCTGACGGCAAGATGAAATTCACCAATTCATCGCTGGGTGGAATGTCGTTTGCTTTCTCCAGCGTTACGGCGATATATCTTCCCGGCTCAAGCGGCACCGCCGCCAAAGTCGCCGCCAAGTGCGTCGAGATGGGACTCGAGCCGGACGATCAGGATCTCGTAGTCGTTGCCCGCAAAACCGGCGGCCTGCTTGGCGTTAAAGGTATTCTGAAATCTGTTGATGACAAGGCGCTGACGTTCTCGTGGAAGGGCTCTGATCGGATGATCAGCCTGCCGACGGTCAGGGCGATCTTCCTGGCCCCGACCGGAGCGAGTAAGGCGGCCAAGTTCAGAGGCGTGTTGACTCTCGGCGACGGGTCCAGCGTAGGATTTGCTTCTGTCAGGTATACAGGCGGGGTCTTCGGAATCTCCGTTGACGGATCGTCTGTTTCCAAGATGCCCGCGGGGAAGATGGCGTCGATCAAATTTCTGTCCGACAGGGTTGTGAGCCTTAGCGATCTCAAACCCCAGGCAGTCAAACAACACGGTCTGCTCGACACTACAATGGGTTGGCGAATAGACCGCTCAGTCGGCGGAGGCCCGATCACAATGGGCCGACGCGTCTACAGCCGCGGGCTTGGGCTGCACAGCTTCTGCGAGCTTACCTACTCGCTCGACGGGCAATTCAGGGCCCTGATCGCCACTGTCGGCATCGACGACATCGTGCGCCCCGGCGGTGACGCCGAACTCACATTCATCGGCGACGGCAAGAAACTTATCGCGCCGCTGAGGATTACCGGCAAGGGCAAGCCCCAGGCCGTGCGAATTCCGCTGGCCGGCGTCAGATCTTTCGTCATCAGGGTGGGGTACGGCAAGGACCAGTTGGATGTCGGCGATCACGTTGATTTCGCCGGCGCCAGGCTTATAAAGTAATTGCCGGATGCCTTCAGGGGAGTTTCTGGGTATAATCCCGGTTGACGCATCGCCCGTTCCGGATCGTCGTTTTGTTTGTTATATCCGGCATGTGCGGGCGTTTATAGTGTGTATGATATTCCGCTAATCGCCAAGCGAACCGGAGAAACTCCAATGCTGCTGCAAATACCCTCCCGTTTTGTACGATGCCTGTCGGTAGTTGTGATACTGGCTGCGTGTTCAATTTCCGCAAGCGCCGCAACGGCTGTCGGATTCCTGACTAACGGTTCACCCGCCGCCAAGAGCGGCTCGGAGACCAACGCGTCACGGAATCTGGCGATAACGAAATACTCGGCGAAGGTCATTGGCGTCGTTGGAGATGGCAAGTTCGCAGACATCGAGGGTAAGACCGTTTCGCTGGCCAGTTTCAACGTGCTGTGGTATCACCAGGGCGATTCGCCGGCGCAAACCGGACCGATCTACGGCAAGAAGACACTGGCCGCCCTGCGAGCATGGGTTACCGGCGGCAAGGGCCTGTACTTGTCAGGAGCCGCGCTTGGCATGGTCAAGACCCTCGGCGTGGAGACCGCACAGCCTCGAATAGGTCGGGCCGGCAAGGACTCCAGTTCCGCCGGGCTGACTCCGGCCAGCCGGAAGCATCCGATCTTCGCCGGATTCAAAGGCCGCAGCATTATGCTGACAAATTCGGGGCATCCGGCGTACGCAGATTTTCACGCGTCCGGCGGACCGGTCAAGGGCATGCTGCTGGTTCGCGGCGGCGCAGAGAAACCGATGGTTGAATACCAACTGGGCTCCGGACGCATAGTCGCGATGGGCTGGCGCCTGCCGCACTACAGCAATGCGAAGAATCCGCATCGCGCCAACCTCGAAAAACTCACCGCGAATATCGTGGCGTATCTTGGCAGTCCCAAGAAGTTTCAGAAAGTCATCGCGGCTGCGCCGAGGGGAATCCCGGCCGCCAAAGCATCGCCTGTCAAACCCAAGACTACGATCGGCCCGCTGAAGCTGGCGATCCAGGATCTTATAGCCAGCAACGGCGCCAAATACCCAAAGGGCGCGGAGTATCTCAAGACCCTCAGCGACATCGAAAAGCAACTCGCCGCCGGCAAAGAAACACCGGAACTGATCGAGAAGTTTCAGACGCTCCGAACCGAGGCGTTGCTGGCCAATCCGTTGCTGAACTTCGACAAGCTTCTGGTGGTGCGCCGCAAGAAGGAGGGGCTCGTTAACAACTGGCAGAGTAATTCTTCGATGCGAGGTACTGGTTACGACAACGAGATCGCCGTACTGTCGCCGGTATCGCCTGAAGGCAAGCTCACGACGCTGTTCAAGCCCGAGGGCGGTCGGTTCGTCGGCGACGTCGATCTGGAATTTGACGCCAAGAAGATGCTGTTTTCATACGGGGCCGGATCCAACGGCCGCTGGCAGGTCTGCGAGATCGACGCTGATGGAAAGAATCTGAGGGAACTGCCCCTTATCAAGGAGAAGGACGTCAACAACTACGACGCCTGCTACCTTCCTGACGGGAATGTCGTATTCGAGTCAACCGCGCCGTTCATTGGCGTTCCGTGCGTCAAGGGATCTTCGCACGTAACAAACCTTTACCTTCTCCAGACCGCCTCGGGCAAGATCCGGCGGCTGACCTTCGACCAGGATCACAACTGGTGCCCGACTGTCCTGAACAACGGCCGGCTCCTTTACCTTCGATGGGAATACTGCGATATTCCGCACTATGTCTCGCGAATACTGTTTCACATGAATCCCGACGGGACGGACCAGAAGGAGTACTACGGCAGCAACTCGTACTGGCCCAACTCCACGTTCTTCGCACGTCCCATTCCCGGCGACAGCACAAAGTTCGTCGGCGTTATCAGCGGGCATCACGACACTCGGCGCATGGGCGAGCTTATTCTGTTCGATACTGCAAAGGGACGCTTCGAGGCCGACGGCGTGATCCAGCGAATTCCCGGCCACGGTAAGAAAGTCGAGCCGATCATACTCGATGGGTTGGTAAGGGGCAGTTGGCCCAAATTCCTTCACCCATATCCGTTAAGCGACAAGTACTTCCTGGCATCAGTCAAGCTCACCAGTCGATCGGCCTGGGGAGTTTATCTTGTCGATGTATTCGACAATATGCTCCTGCTGGCCGAACATCCGGGCGAACTTCTGTTTGAGCCGATCCCGTTCCGCAAGACCCCGCGCCCCCCGTTGATTCCGTCGCGAGTCGACACGTCGCGCAAGGACGGCATGATGTACATGACGGATGTCTACGGCGGCCGGGGACTCAAGGGCCTCCCCAAAGGCTCAGTCAAGAAACTGCGGATATTCAGCTACCAGTTCGCCTACCACGGTATGGGCGGCCAGATTAACCGCGTCGGGCTGGACGGACCCTGGGACGTGAAACGCATTCTCGGTACTGTCCCTGTCGAGGCCGATGGATCAGCGCTGTTCCGCGTGCCCGCCAACACTCCGATCTCAATCCAGCCGCTCGACGCCGACGGCCGGGCGATCGCGCTGATGCGATCCTGGGCCACTGTTATGCCTGGTGAAACGCAGGCCTGCATCGGTTGTCACGAATCACAGAACGATGCGCCCGGTACCACTCCGACTGTCGCCTCCAGGAAGAAGGCCTCGGAGATAAAGCCGTGGTACGGACCGGCCAGGGGCTTTAGCTTCCCCCGCGAAGTCCAGCCGGTACTCGACAAGTACTGCGTCGGTTGTCACGACGGCAAGCCGCGGAAGGACAAGAAGGTGCTGCCGGACTTTGTCGCTAGAGCTCCGGTCCATCCTAAGGCCGCCAGCGGCTCCTACAACAACGGCACGACGTTCACCCCGTCTTACATGGCCCTGCGGTCGTACGTCCGCAATGCGACGATCGAAAGCGACATGCACATGCTCGAGCCTTACGAGTACCACGCCGGCACCACGGCGCTGGTGCAGATGCTTGAGAAGGGGCACAATAACGTGAAACTCGACGCCGAGGCCTGGGACCGTCTTGTGACGTGGATCGACCTGAACGCACCGGCCCACGGGAGCTGGCTTGAAGTCGTCGGCAAGAAACCCGTCACAAACCAGCGCGAGCGGCGGCTGGCGATGCTGAAGCTCTACGCCAGCATCGATGAGGATCTCGAGAACATCGGGCCCCTGGTCCAGAAGCCGACTCCGATCATACCGAAACAGACCCCGGCTCCGGCGGCGGGCAAGATCAGCGTAAAGGGATGGCCCTTCTCGCCGGAACAGGCCGCCAAGCTGCAAAACGCCCAGTCGAAGAACAAGACGAGCCTTGATCTTGGCGATGGTGTCAAGCTTGAGCTGGTGTGGATACCGGCCGGGCAGTTCGTGATGGGGAGCCAAAACGGTTTCCGCGACGAGCAGCCCAGGACCGCAGCAGCGATCGCCAAGGGCTTCTGGATCGGATCGATGGAAGTGAGCAACGCCCAGTACGCCAAATTTGATTCCAAGCACGATTCACGCCTCGAAGGCGGCGACTTCCTGCAGTTCAGCACGCGCGAGCGAGGGTATCCGGTCAACACCGCCACCCAACCGGTCTGCCGCGTGTCCTGGAACAGTGCGATGAAATTCTGCGATTGGCTTTCCAAGCAGTCCGGCAAGAAAGTGACGCTCCCGACTGAGGCCCAATGGGAATACGCCTGTCGCGCCGGCGCCGAGACTCCCATGTCTTACGGAACCGGAGATGTTGACTTCGCGAAGCTGGCGAATCTGGCCGATAAGAACTTACGTCGGATGGACAAGCTTGGCTGGGGGCTTCCTGTCGGAGCGGTGCCTCCCTGGAAGCCTGCGATCGAGTCGGTTGATGACGGTCATCGCGTTTCGGCTCCGATAGGCTCGTTCAAGCCCAACCCCTGGGGCGTGTTCGACATGCACGGCAATGTGGCCGAGTGGACGCGATCGGCGTACAAACCGTATCCGTACAAGGACGATGACGGGCGAAACGCCCGTGACGGAGCGGCCAAACGCACCGTCCGCGGCGGGTCGTGGTACGACAGGCCCAAACAGGCTACTTCGTCGTTCCGCATGCAGTACTACGCGCACCAGAAAGTTTACAACGTCGGTTTCCGCGTTGTGATCGAATCGAAATAAACCATCGGAGAAGTATGATGCCGAAAGGGACTTTCGCCGCAATGTCGCTGTGTATTCTGCTTGCCTGCATCATGGCCCAACCGGCTGGAGCGGCGCTGTCGATCGGTCTGCTGGCCGATGATACGCCGGATTCCAAGTTGGGTCGTGAGGCCCGTGCGGTCCGCGATCTTGCGACTGCAAAGTACTCGGCCAAAGTTATACGGGTCGTCGCCGACGGGAAGTTTGTCGACGGCTCCGACAGGGCGGTTTCGCTTCCGAGTTTCAACGTCCTCTGGTATCACCAGGGCGATTCGACTAAGCAGATCGGTCCGATCCACGGCGCCAAGACGCGCACCGCGCTGCGCCAGTACGTGAGCAAGGGCGGGGGCCTGTACCTTTCCGGCGCTGCTCTGGCGATGGTTCGATCGCTCGGTTTGGAGAATCTCAAGCTGCGACTGTCTGGGCCGGGAAACAACCGCCGCACATTCGGATTCGTTCCGGTTATGCCAAGGCATCCGATCTTCTCCGGGCTGAAGACGCGCAAGAAGATGATCATGGTCAGCGACGCCGGATTTCCGGCCTTCTCGGATTTTCACGCATCCGGCGGACCTAAGAAAGGCATGATTCTCGCGCAGACCGGTGGCGGAACCGAGAGCCCGATCGTTGAGTTCAAGCTTCGCTCCGGGCGAGTTATAGTCATGGGTTGGGGTCTGCCGAACTACAGCAACAGCCCCAACAAGCATCGGCGTAATCTCGAACAGTTGACGCTCAACATCCTCGGCTACCTCGGCAACTCCAAGAGACACCAGATGTTCGCCGCTGTCCCGTTCAGGGTCGCCGCGGCCAGGAAAGGCCGAGCCGTTCAGGCGCCGCAACCCAGAATCGCGATCGGACCGCTGCGGTTGGCGATCAATGATCTGACGACCAGCAACGCCGAGAAGTATCCCAATGGTACGGCGTATCTCAAGCGTCTTGCCGCTATAGAAAAGCAGTTCACCGCTGCCGGCGAGACACCCGAACTCCTGGCACAGTTTGTTGCGCTGCGTGCAGAAGCGCTGCTGGCCAATCCGCTGCTTGATTTCGACAAGCTGCTGCTGATCCGGCGAGGCAAGAGGAACCTGGGGCTGGTGAACAATTGGCTGGGCAATTCCTCGATTCGCGGTACTGGATTCGACAATGAGATCGCGGTCATGTCGCCGGTGTCGCCGAAAGGCCAAATCAAGACGCTGTTCAAACCCGAAGGCGGTCGATTTGTCGGCGATGTCGACCTGCACTTCGACGGTGATCGGATGCTGTTTTCCAACGGCTCCGGTTCGAACGGCCGATGGCAGGTCTGCGAGATTAAATCCGACGGTTCGGGACTGCGGGAACTTCCGCTGATCAAACAGAACGACGTCATGAACTACGACGCCTGCTATCTTCCTGATGGGAATGTCATTTTCAATTCGACCGCGCCGTTCATCGGTGTCCCGTGCGTCGGCGGTTCGTCGAAAGTCAGCAACCTGTATCTGCTGGACACCCCATCGGGCAAGATCCGCCGCCTGACGTTCGACCAGGAGCACAACTGGTGCCCGACAGTCCTGAACAACGGGCGGATCCTCTACCTGCGATGGGAATACTCCGATCTGCCGCACTTTGTTTCGCGGATACTTTTCCACATGAACCCCGACGGGACGGACCAGAAGGAGTATTACGGGGGCAGTTCGTATTGGCCTAACTCTACGTTTTTCGCCCGTCCGATACCGGGCAGTTCTACGAAGTTCACCGGCATTATCGGCGGGCATCACGACTCGCGCCGCATGGGAGAGATGATACTGTTCGACACGGGCAAGGGGCGTTTCGAGGCCGACGGCGTGATCCAGCGACTGCCGGGATACGGCAAGAAGGTCGAGCCGGTCATCCTCGACGGTCTTGTCAGCAGAAGCTGGCCGAAATTCCTGCATCCCTATCCCTTGAGCGACAAGTACTTCCTTGTCTCGTCCCAGCCGACCAGCCGCTCGGAGTGGGGAATCTATCTTGTCGACGTGTTCGACAATATGCTGCTGCTCAAAGAGGAGCCCAACTACGTTCTGTTCGAGCCGATTCCGTTCCGCAAGACGCCGACGCCGCCGGTTATTCCGTCGCGGGTCGACCCGAGCCGCAAAGACGCGCTGATGTACATGGCTGATGTCTACAGCGGACGCGGCCTGAAAGGCGTGCCGAAGGGGTCAGTCAAGAAGATGCGGATATTCACCTACCAGTATTCGTATCACGGAATGGGCGGCCAGAATAACCGCGTTGGTCTTGACGGGCCATGGGATGTCAAACGCATTATGGGAACTGTGCCGGTCGAGCCCGACGGTTCGGCGCTGTTCCGCATACCGGCCAACACCCCGATCTCGATGCAGCCTCTGGACTCTGGCGGCAGGGCGATGGCGATCATGCGATCCTGGGCCACCGCGATGCCCGGCGAAACACAATCGTGCATAGGCTGCCACGAGCGACAGAATGATGCGCCGCCCATGAAGCGGACCATAGCTTCGCGCAAGAAACCCTCGGAGATCACCCCGTGGTACGGGCCGACGCGCGGATTCAGTTTCAAACGCGAAGTCCAACCCGTGCTCAACAAGTATTGCGTAGGCTGCCATGACGGCAAGCCTCGCAAGGACGGTAAGAAGATCCCCGACTTCATCGCCCGCCCGCCGGTTCGCCAGGGCGGAACGCAATTCACGCCGTCTTACGTGGCCCTGCGTTCGTACGTGCGCGGGATAACCATGGAGGGCGACATGCACATGCTGGAGCCCTACGAGGTTCATGCAAACACCACCGCCCTGGTGCAGATGCTCGAGAAGGGGCACCACAACGTTAAGCTCAGCGCCGAGGCGTGGGACCGTATAGCCACGTGGATCGATCTGAACACGCCGGCCCATGGAACCTGGCGGGAGATCGTCGGCGAGAAGAAAGTCATCAACCAGCGGGACCGTCGCCGCGAGATGCTGAAGCTGTACGCGAGCATCGACGAAGATCCCGAGGATATGGGAACGATGGCCCCGGATGTTAAGCCTATCGTACCGGCCGCCCGCGCGGCGACTCATCCGAAGGTGACGGCTGCTGGCTGGCCGTTTACGGCGCAGAACGCCGCCAGGCGACAGGCCGCGGCTAAGACTGGCAAGATGAGCCTCGATCTCGGCGACGGCGTGACGCTCGATCTGGTGTGGATACCGGCCGGTGAGTTTGTCATGGGCAGCACGGCTGGCTATGGCGACGAACTGCCTCAATCGCGCACTACGATTAAGCAGGGATTCTGGATGGGCGCGCTTGAGGTCACTAACGCACAATACGCAAAGTTCGATCCGAAGCACGACTCTCGTCTTGAGCACACCGAATTCCTGCACTTCAGCTCCAAGGCGAGAGGTTATCCGCTCAACAACCCGACCCAGCCGGTCGCCAGGGTCTCGTGGAACTCGGCGATGGCGTTCTGCGATTGGCTCTCCAAACAGTCCAGCAAGAAGGTGACGCTGCCGACCGAAGCCCAGTGGGAATACGCCTGCCGCACCGGATCAGCGAAGGCGATGTCGTACGGATCGGCTGACACGGACTTTGCGAAATTGGCTAACCTGGCGGACAAAACTCTGCGTCAAACCGGCCATCGCGTGATACCGCCGTGGAGGCCTGCGATCGAATCGGTTAATGACGGGTATCGCGTATCGGCGCCGTCAGGCAAGTTCCCGGCCAACGCATGGGGCCTGCATGACATGCACGGAAACGCGGCCGAGTGGACCCGATCGCTCTACAAACCGTATCCGTACAAAGACAATGACTCTCGAAACGACGTAAAGGCCTCCGGCAAGCGAACCGTTCGCGGCGGATCGTGGTATGACCGACCTAAGCGGGCGACATCGTCGTTCCGCCTGCCGTACGAGGCCCACCAGAAAGTCTACAACGTCGGGTTCCGCATTATTATCGAATAGAGCGAGTGAACTTGTCATGAAGAAAGCGTTAGCTCTCTGTCTAGCATTGTGCGTGATATGCCAGTCGGCCAGAGGCGCCTCGCCGAAGCCGATTCGCTTCGAAAAGGACTACCCCATCAAAGCGATTTCGGACGATCGGGTCAAGTTGAGCGATTCATTCTGGGTTCCGAGACTCAAAGCCAATCGTCAGACGGGCGTTCGGCACTGCCTGAAGAAACTCGAAGAAACGGGCGTGATCGGGATGTTCCGCACTCTCAACGGGAGCAAGAAAGAGGGGCGTTACAAGAACAACCCGTGGGGATGCTCTGACGCTTACAAAACGTTCGAGGCCCTTGCGAGAGTCAGCAAGACAGGCGGGGATCGAGATTCCCTGGCCGCAGCGAATAAACAACTCGATGAGTTTGTCAAACTCATCGCTGGGGCCCAGGCCGACGACGGATTTATCTTCCCGTATCTCCAACTCTACAAGAAGGATTACAAACCATTCTCCCGGGCACTTTCCAGCTACACCGAGACCTATTGCATGGGCCACCTGCTCGAGATGGCGGTTCAGCACTATCAAAACACCGGCTCGAAAGAAGCTCTGAAAGTCGCCAACAGGGTTGTCGATTGCATCGATTCATACTACGGCGCTGGCAAGAAATACGACTGGCCGTCGGGGCACCC
>CAYMSH010000180.1:0-12283 GCA_964392945.1 uncultured Planctomycetaceae bacterium
CATCAGCTTCGGATGATGGTACCCGCAAATGTGACGGTTGAGCTTACCCTTGTAGGCGCCCCAGACCCACTCCAGCCCGGCCGCGTAGCTCTTGAATCGCCCGCGAAGATCGATCTTAACCGGGATTCTCAGCTTCGCAGCCAGTTGCGGCGTCGCCAGGATCAGGTCCTCGCATGCCCCAACGTTCGCGGCCAGCAGCCGGCTGCGATAGAGCTTCGGATCCGGGGCGATCGCGCCTTTGAAGGCGCCTCGATACGTAACGAACAGCGATCGCCAGTCGCTGACCGTATCGTAACCGTCGATATGCTTTGCCTTCACGTGCCAGTCAAGCCAACGTTGATCTTCGGCGCCTAGGCTGATCCAGAATCGCGGTTGTTTGCGGCTAACCAGGGCCTGCAGGCTCCAGAGTGCGATTTTCTCCTCGCGTTTGCATTTGCGTGCGTCAACGACCAGGAGCCGCCGCGCCGGCGGTTTGGATTTGGGCAGATATGTATCGCCCCAGGGCCGCCGCTCCGGCTTGTATGCAAGCCCGCCCGGCTCGGCCCGCGCCGAAACTGCGAGTAGAACGATACAGGCGACAGGAATTACGATTCGCAAGATTCTCTTCATGTGGCGGATGATCCTGACGACAGATGGCGTGTTATGATCGACTGGCGGGTTTGATCGTCGGCGGTTTCTCGCCGGCTGCGATCATGCGACGCGTGAGTGTTGCGGCGAGTTCCTTTCGGACCGCGGCGTGTTTGGGATCGGCGATCAGGTTGTTGCGTTCGTGAGGATCGGCCTGGAGATCGTAGAGAAAGTCTTCTACGTAGGCGTCGTTTGCAGGCGATTTTCCGCGACGGTTCCGGGCGCGGACCGAATACTTCCATCGCTTCGTCCTGATCGCCCTGCCGGTTTGCGATTCGCTGATCTGGACGAATACTTCTTTGGGCCAGTCCTTCGCCGATCCGTCGGCCAGGGTTTGCAGGGGGCGTCCCTGGAGGTAATCCGGCAGGTTGGCGCCGCCTGCTTTCAGGATCGTCGGCGTAAGGTCCACGAGCGAGACCATGTTGTCGATCACCTTTCCGCCGGCGAAGCCCGGCCCGCAGGCGATCAGCGGCGTGCGGATGGAGTTGTCGTGACACGAGCGTTTGTACTCGCCGTTTCGCGTGCGGAAATGGCAGGAGTGATCCGTTGTGTAGAGCACCACGGTGTTGTCGGCCATGCCGAGACGTTTGAGTTCGGCGCGCATGCGCCCGACGTTGTCATCCAGCGACGCGCAGCAGCCGAGGTAGTCGGGCATCTCCTTTTTCCAGTCGCCCCTGGTCCCGACAAGATCGCCCGGGACGCGGTAATCCTTGTACTTTGTTTTCGACCCTCGCGGGCCCTGAAAACAGCGACGATCGTTCTGGTGATGCGGTTCAATGAACGATACGAACAGGAAGAACGGCTTAGCCTGGCCCTTTCGCGAGCGGATAAACTCGATCGCCCAGTCGGTCTGTGCATCGACGCGGTACCTGGCTTTGGCGAACTGGCGCTTCTTCCCGTCGTTGTCGAACATGTGTCCTTCGTATGCGCGGGATGTGAATTCGAGCACATCCGCGGCCAGCCAGAAATCCTTGTACCCGCCCCGCCGCTCCGGCGGCACGGGCTTCGTGCGACAGTTAAACGCCTTGACGCCCTGAGAGTTTCCACGGTCCGACGCCAGGTGCCACTTGCCGAGATAGCCCACGTGGTAACCGGCGTCCGAAAGCAGGTGCGCCATGGTCTTCTCGGTCTGCGGCAGGGAAATACCGTTTGTATGGCAACCGGTCTGCGAGGCGAACTTCCCGGTCTGCAGCGCAGCACGCGCCGGCCCGCATACCGGCTGGCAGGTAAACGAGTTTTCAAACCGCACGCCGTCGGCGGCCATCTTGTCGAGGTTCGGCGTCAAGCCCTTGAAGATCGGCGATCCGTAGCATTCGACGCTGTCGGCCCGTTGCTGGTCGCTGAATATGAAAAGTATGTTAGGCCGCTTCGCCGCCGCGGCATGCCCCGTGGCGGCGATCAGCCCAACGCCAGCGGCCAGCCCGGCGGTCTTGAGAAACTCTCGACGTTTCATTTGCTCTTCTTTCCCTTGCGGCGTTTGGGTCTTCCGCTCCCAGGTTTATAGTTCGGGTCGTACTTCGGGTTCTTCTCCGTCGGCACGGGCGCCTTGGTCTCTGTGCGCCATTGCAGCATTATCGCGTAGAGTTCCTTGGTCTTGTCGGGCATCTTTTCGGCGAGATTGTTTCGCTCGCCGAGATCGTCTTTCAGGTTATACAACTCCAGCCCACCGTCCTCGAAATACTCGTGAAGCTTCCAGTCGCCGGCGCGCACCACGCAGCCGGGCCGCGTGCGGAACAGAGGGTCTCGCGATTCGTCGGCTCCGCTGTAGCTCTGCAGGTATATCGGGAAGTGCCAGAACAGCGAGCGATCCTTCAACTTGCCGCTCTGCGTTAGAAGCGGCATCAGGCTCACGCCGTCAAGCAGTTTGCCTTCGGGCTTTTTGGCGCCTGCAGCCTCCAGCAGCGTCGGATAGAAATCGATCCCGATAACCGGCGTGTCGCATTTGGAGCCCGCTTTGATCTTCGCCGGCCAGCGCACCACAAGCGGTTCGCGAATGCCGCCTTCGTAATACGAACCCTTTCCCGCTCGGGCCGGAGCCTGGGAGGATATCTTGGTGATCCCGCCGTTGTCCGACGTGAAGATAACGATCGTGTTTTCCCGCAGGCCGAGTGCGTCGATCTTTTTCATCAGGCGGCCGATATTGGTGTCGGCGCTTTCGATCATCGCCGCGTACGTGGCGTGTCCCTGGCCGCCGGCGGGGCCTTTGGCTTTGTATTTGGCGGTGATGTCCTTCGGAGCCTGGATCGGCGTGTGGACCGAGAAGTACGGTAGATAAAGGAAGAAGGGACGGGCCTTGTTGGTCTCGACAAACTTGATCGCCTCGGTGGTCAGGCGATAGGGAAGGTGCTCGCCTTTGGGCCCGTCGCTCAGCGTTTTGTTCCTGTACGGGCTGAAATAACTGCGCGGGCTGCCTGCGGTGGTTCCCGCTACGTTCACGTCGAAACCTTGTGTTTTCGGATCGGCTCCGAGATGCCATTTGCCCATCGTGGCGTTTATGTAACCCGCAGGCTTCAGCGCCTCGGCGAGGGTCACATTGTCGTCAGGCAGGTCGGTGCGGTTTTTCGTTGGGATCAGCTTCCGTGTTTTCACGTTGCCCCGGGCCGAACTAGCGACAGTATACACGCCGTGTCGCGGGCCGTACTGGCCCGACATCACGCACGCGCGGCTAGGTGCGCAATTGGCTGCGTTCGAGTAGGCGTTTGTGAACACCATACCCTCTGAAGCCAGTTTGTCGAGGTTCGGGGTCTCGTAGAACTTCGAGCCCATAAACGCGACATCTTTCCAGCCCAGATCGTCCATATTGATGAAAACGATATTCGGACGAGTCGGTTTATCCGCCCCCCCCGCGGCCCGCGGCAAAACGGCGGCCGCCGCAGCCAACGATGCGGCTTTCAGGAAATCGCGACGCTTGATGTTATGACCCATGGGCTATTTCTTCTTTCGTTTCTTGGGCTTCTGCCGGGGTTTGTAATTCGGGTTCGGCTGCGGCATCTTGGCGCCTTGCTTCTTGAGCGCCGCGGCGAGTTTGGCGTCGAGTTCCTTGACCTTCTTCGGCATATCGGGCGCGAGGTCCTTTGTCTCGCCGAGATCTTCGGCGAGATTGAACAGTTCGAACTCCGGCTTGCCGGCGTATCGCTTGAGCAGCTTCCAGTCGCCGGCGCGAATGATGCTGTACGGCGGGATCCCTCGCCCGCGGAAGTGCGGGAAGTGCCAGTAGATCGCATCGCGTTTCAGTTTGCCCGATTGCTTCAGCAGCGGCGTGAGGTCCTCGCCGTCGATCTCCCGACCTGCTGGCGTCTTGATCCCCACAGTCGTGCAGATCGTCGGCATGAAGTCAACGCTTATCACGGGAGTCTCGCAGACGCTTCCGGGCTTGATGTATCCCGGCATGCGGAAAATGTACGGTACGCGAATTCCGCCTTCGTAGGGGTATCCCTTGCCCGAACGCAGCGGTTTGTTATTCGTGGGCCCGAGCAGTCCGCCGTTGTCGGAACTGAAGATCACAAGCGTCTCTTCAGCGAGTTTCAGTTCGTCCAGCACGGCCATGACCTTGCCGACAGCATCGTCGACAGATTCAACCATCGCGGCGTACGTAGCGTTCTTCTGGTTGGTCGTCGGCTTGGGTTTGTACTTGGCGATGAGATCCTTCTTGGCCTGAATCGGCGTATGGACCGCGTAGTTGGCCAGGTACAGGAAGAACGGTTTGTCCTTGTTGGCGCGGATGAAACCGACCGCCTCGTCGCCTTCGCGGTCGGTGAGGTACTCACCTTCCTTTCGCGGCTTGAGGGTGGGAATGTCTTTGAGGCGCCCGTTCTTGTACGGGTCGAAGTAGCTGGGGGGCTGGCCGTAGTCGCAGCCGCCGAAGTTCAGATCGAACCCCTGCTTGTCGGGATACTGATCGTCGGGGCCAAGATGCCACTTGCCGATATGGCATGAAGCGTAGCCGGCCGGCTTGAGCACTTCTGCGATGGTAACTTCGTCGCTTTCCATCCACAGCGCGTTCCTGGGGCACTTGACTGGTCCGTTGCCGACGTATCCCGAGGGATTCTTCTTGTCGGCCGGGATCTTGCCGCCCTGGAAACGTGCGCGGATCCAGTCGGTAACGCCGAGCCTCGCGGGATAGCGCCCCGTCATGACGGCCGCTCGCGTGGGCGAACAGACGGCGCATGCAGCGTAACCGTTAGTAAACTTCATACCGCCGGCCGCCAGCTTGTCTATATTCGGCGTCTCGTAATATTTGCTGCCGAAACAGCCAAGGTCCGTCCAGCCCAGATCGTCGACAAGGATCAGTACAACGTTCGGTTTGCGTTTGGCTTTGGCCCCAAAAGCCGACACGTTGCCAGCCAATACAGTCGCCGCGGCGCCAAGCCCTACGGTCTTAAAGAAATCGCGTCTGTTCACTGTTATTTCCTTTTGTTTGTGAAACGCTGGTTTTCATGGATACCGGCTGGTGAAATTGCCTTCACACAACCGAAGAGTTATAATACCGTTATAACATTCATAACACTATTATCCCAGATACATAAACTCACGGGGCAATTATGGTATTGCACGTAGTCCGATTGGTCTTCGTTCTATTGGTCTTGGCGATTACTGTTTCGTTCGCTTTTCAGGAAGCGATATATTCAGCCGGCTCCAGATTCATCACCCTTTATATACTTACTCCGACGGTTCTGGCCCTGGCCGCAGTAATCGCCGACATGTTCTGGCGGAAGAAGCGACTGGCCGAACTCAGCGGTCTGTTCTTCGGCGTACTGGCCGGAATGGTCATCGCCTTCATGCTGACGCTGCTGGTTGACCTGGTTATGGCTCTGTTCCCGGTCCCGCAGGAAGTGTCGCATCCGGGCCTGCTGCCGGAGGGCGCAAGCAATGTGGAGATCATCGAGCATACCGCCGACGAAAAAGCCTACAACGAATACGCCGCACACATCCGTACCGTGCAGCTTCTCAAACTGCTGCTGGGCGCCGCATCAGTGTACGTCTGCGTCAGCTTCGTACTGCAGACCAGGGACGACTTCAGGTTCATCGTACCGTATGTCGAATTCGCAAAAGAATCACGCGGCGCCAGACCACTGCTGCTGGACACCTCTGTGATAATCGACGGAAGAATCAGCGGAATCGCAGAGACCGGGATACTCGAATCGGAGATAATCGTGCCGCGCTTCGTCCTGGCCGAACTGCAGACCATCGCCGACAGCAACGACAAACTCAAACGCAATCGAGGCCGCAGAGGGCTCGATATCCTCAAAACCCTGCAGGACTGCGGCGCCATTAGAATCAGGATTGACGAATCACGCATGCCGGAAGTCGAAGCAGCACGCGACGTCGACGCAAAACTCGTGGCGATGGCCGATCACCTCAACGGGCGAGTCGTCACAAATGATTTCAACCTCAATAAAGTCGCACAACTGCGAGGCGTAGACGTAATCAACGTAAATGACTTAGCCAACGCACTTAAGCCCGTGGCGCTTCCCGGCGAAACGATGTGGGTCAAAATAATAAAGAGCGGCGAACAGGCCGGGCAAGGCGTCGGATACCTCGACGACGGTACAATGATAGTAGTTGAACAGGGCCGAGACCATATCGGCAGAGAAACCGCTATCGCCGTAACGAGCGTGATGCAGACATCCGCCGGGCGAATGATATTCGGCTCAGTCGATTCGGAGAAGACATTCGCACCAAAACGCGGTCAGCAGGCCGATTCGGCCGCGGACGAAAAAAAATAGAATAACTGCTCGCACACTTGGCGCACCGTACTAATACTATTAAACTTATCGAAGCACAACATCGGTTTGAACCGAGCCGATTCAAGGGATACTTCTGATGGCCAAGGCGTCGCTTTCGAAACACATGAAGGAAGACCTCAGCGGAGTCGAGGAAGATCCGGCCAATATCGGCCCGTTCATAACCATCTCCAGACAATTCGGTTGCCATGGGTTCTCTGTAGGCCTGCTGCTGCTGGACCTGCTGAACGAAGGTGCCGATCCCGACGAGAGTTGGAAGATCTATCATCGCGAGATTCTCACGCGACTGGCTACTGAAACGGACATGGCCGAAGATATCCTGGACCGCCAGCGCCGCGCTCGGCCCAGACTGGTAGCCGGATTCTTCAAATCCCTTGGTAAAAAGAGAGTTCCCAGCGGAATGCAGATCCGCAACGAGATCACCACAATCATTCGCGGTCTGGCGATCGAAGGCCGAGCGATCCTTATCGGCCAGGGAAGCTCCGGCGCCACAATGGATCTGCCCAACGGGCTGTCGATCCGCCTCGAAGCGCCTGAAGACTGGCGAGTCAAACAGGTTGCTTTCCGCGACGGACTGACGGAGACGCAGGCGAGAATGAGAATTCGCGCCAAGGAACGCGAACGCGAGTACCTCAGAAAACTCTACCGAGCCAAATTCCGCAGGACACCTGCGTTCAACCTTATGTACGACTGCTCGGAATTCTCGCTGGCCCAGGTCGCACAGCAGATCGTATATGCCTTGAAACTAAAAGGTCACATCCCCAAGCGATAAACGCGTCCCCTCTTTACGTATGAAGAAGCGAATGCGACGATTATCCATAACCGCCGCACGCGCAACCCACTTGTATCGAACTAAATGTCTCGACAGCGCCCGAGTACCGTCATGTAACTATCTGACGATAATGTACTTCACCACCGTCCCTGAACCGCATCCGCCGGAAGAATACGACCTGTTATAGTAGGTCCTGCGCGACGGGGTGTAGTATGTCGTGGAATTATGTCCGCAACTGCAGGTCGAATGGCCACATGAGTTACAGCTCGACGAACCGTAATAACTCGTCGACGGATACGAACTGTAGGAACCGTACGAGCCATAGGAACCGTAGGAGCCGTAATAGCTTGTAGACGGATACCTATAGTAGTTCACGTAGGATCTGGTCACGATCGGACCGCGATAGTGGCTGCCATGACGATAGCGCGAGCCGTGATAACCGCTGTAACTCCTGCCGTGGCCGTAAGATCGAGAATACCCGCGATGTCCACTGCTGCGGTATCCGCTGTGTCCGGAACGGTGCGACGATCTTCCGCCGGACGAAACGCGGTAACGAGTGCGGGCTGACGCCGGTTCGACGAATATCAGCATTGCTGAAACGACGACTGCGAGCGAGACTGTCAGGATTGTTAATTGCTGCCTCTTCATGGCACACCAGCCTTTCTGCTATAAGGATGTACTGCGATTTGAACCAGGCTCCACTGGCCCGCTCAGCATCAAAGTGTACGCCGGGAGAAAAAGGTTACACCGTCGGATAAAAAAAAACTTTGAAAAGCCTGTAACCTGCGACCATTAAACGATACATGTCTTGTGACGAGAGATTGTATCATGAATGCAACGATTGTACAATGCGGCCGTCAAGCGGTAATGGCAAAAAACTCTTTGATTTGCGAGATTTTTGCAATGGACAGACCGCTCGCCGGGGCGCATATTAGAGTTATGGAGCATTCGGATCAGGCGGATCTCAGAGATATCAGGGCAACGCTCGCCGGCGACGGCGAGGCGTACTCCCGCCTGATCAGCAGATATCAGAACGATATATCGGCCAGAATGTGGCGATTCTCGCGAAACAGCAACCAGCTCGAGGAGTTGGTGCACGACGTATTCGTCGAGGCTTACGTCTCGCTGAAGGGCTTCAAGGCCAAAGCGCCGTTTTCGCACTGGCTGAATCGAATAGCAACCCGAGTCGGATACCGCCTCTGGAAGAAGCAGAAGAGACAGGCCGAAAGAGAAGCCCCGCTGCAGGACTGGGACCAGTTCCTGGAGGACGATCGCCAGGCTTCATGGGAGCCGCGAGAGGCCGCAGAGATGCTGCACGGGCTGCTGGGCCAGTTGAGACCGCGAGACAGGCTCGTTTTGACGCTTATGTATCTCGAAGAAATGTCGATAAACGAAATAGCAGACCAGACCGGATGGAGCAAGACCATGGTTAAGGTCCAGGTCCATCGCGCAAGAAAAAGGCTCAAAGCACTCATGGTCAGCCTCGGTATTGACCGCCAGTTGCAGCCGTGAGTTTGCAGGAGAGATAAAATGGATAGACAAGAGACATTTGAAAAGCTGGTGACGGCGGCCCGGGCCGATTCGGCCCCGCTCGTGGACGTTTCACAGAGCGTGGTGCGAGACCTCGGGCTGGCGCCGAAACGCAGAAATGTGTTGCCGTGGATATTCGCGGCGATTACTTCGGCGTCCGCCGCGGCGATTATCGCCATCGCGGCGCGCGTGTTCGTAGCCCGCCAGAACGCCGGCGCAGGGCTTATTGATTCGCTATTCTCGGTGATGCAATGACCAACAAAGACAATGCAACTGAATCAGGCGGGGCTCGTTTGCCCGCCCCGCGACGCTGCGGAATGCCGTGCCTCCTGCTGATGATCGTGTTCATCTCCGGCATTCTCGCCGGGGGCGGTCTGACAGTAATTTTCGATCTGGACGAAGAGATCGCCAAAGTTCTCGGCGTAAAGAAGAAGTCCAGGAGCATAATCGAGCTACGGGACAGGCTGACTGAACGCTACGCCGGCGAACTGGGCCTGACGGGTGAGAAGAAGGAGAAAATGCGCGATCTCTTCAACGAACAGCTCAAAGGCGCGATCCAGAGGAGAGTAGATATCCTCAACAAGGTCACTGAAGGGCTCGATCCGATATTAAGTGACGCTCAAAAGGCGAAGTGGGAGCAGATCAAGGCTGAACGGATCAAGAAGTGGAGCGAGGGGATGACCACAACCCGCCCGGCCGAATGATCGCCTGAATGCACCCGTTTTCGCGGCCTCAAAAAAAACCGGGGAAAAAAAACACAGATACTCTAGTAATCCGGCCCCTTTTTGGATAAAACCTATCGCCTAAGGTTTCTGCTTAGATCCGGCTGTCCTCATCAAACGCCTCTACGTTTGGCCTGGGGTGGCCTACCGATAAATCGACAGAAACACGTATTTTAGACGCACCTGGAACATCATAAAAGAGAACCACCCTGCGGAGTTAACTCATGGCAGAATCAATCGAGACTTTTGTCGCCAAACTGCAAACCGAAGGAGTCCAGGCCGGACGCCAGGAAGCCGACGCTATCTGCGCGACGGCCAAGACCGAAGCGGAGAAGATAGTCGCCGACGCCAACGCACAGGCCGAAAAGATAATCGCCGGCGCACAGAGCGACGCGGAAAACCTCCTGTCACGCGGTAAGACCGAACTGTCGCTGGCCGCTCGCGATGCGACACTGAGCCTCCAGGAAACCCTCAGCAAATCGCTCGAGGCGATCCTCAGGCAAAGCGCCGCAGAAACCCTCAAGGACGTCGATTTCCTCGGAAAAGTGCTGCATGAACTGATCCTGCTATACGCAAAAGACGAACTTGCCGCCAAGAGCGGCATCACGTTCAACGTCGCTCCCGAACTCAGGGCGCAACTGGCCCAATGGGCTCTCAACGAGATCGGCCAGGACAGGCTGGACAACATCGGCGTGCATATGGACCTGAAAGGCACGCTGGCGGCGGCCGGATTCGAATACACCGCCTCAGGCGCCACAGTGGAAGTAACGCTCGACTCAGTCGTCGAGACGCTCTCGGCCCTGGTCGGACCCGAACTGCGAAAAGTGCTGACATCAGCCCTCGCCGACACACCTGAATCGGAATAGGCTCCAATGGGCGCAGGAAATAACTACTACCTGTTGACATCCCTGGCGACGCTGGAGTCTCTGACCGACGCGCCGCCGATGTCAAACGCGGATCTGATGGAAAAGGCCTCCCAATCGCCCGGCGCCGAGGCGCTCGTGCGAACGCTGCTGCTTTCCGACGATCTTCTGCAGCGACAGGCTCTGCTGGCCGGTGAAGTCGAGGAGGCCTCTGCGGCGATCCTGACCCGAGAGCAGCTCACTGACGAAGAGCCCCTGCCCGAATACCTCGTAGCCGAGCATGAATCGGCCCCCCGCCGCGTTGCATCTGACGCTGTCTGGTCGGCCTACTTCAGTCACGCAATGCAAGTGGCTGACGAATGCAACTGCGGGTTCCTGGCCGATTGGGTCGGTTTCGAAGTCGCGATGCGAAACGCGCTGACCGAGGCCAGGGCCAAATCGCTGGGATTGGACCCCAACGAGTATTTCGTACAGCCACAACTGGGCGCCTCAATCAACTTCGCGCCGACTATCGCCGAATGGTCCGCCGCGCCCGATCCGCTGAGCGGTTTGAAGGTGCTCGATCGGGCCCGCTGGGACTGGCTGGCGAGAAATGACCGCACTTATTCGTTTAGAGATGATGAAATCGCCGCGTATGCGGCCAAACTGATGCTGTCGCACAGATGGCGCCGATTAGCCCTCGCCGCCGAGAATCGCAAGGGCTAGGGACCCATTAAAGGATAGAACTGTGATTGGAAAAATCGTATCGGTTTTCGGAAACATGGTCATCGCTGAGACTGACGGCACCGTCGTCCAGAACTCAGTTGGATACTGCTGCCGCAACGACGGAGCCAAACTGCTGAGCGAAGTGATTCGTATCCGAGGTCGGATGGCCGACCTGCAGGTGTTCGAAGCCACTCGCGGTCTGCAGATCGGCGACAACGTCGAATTCCACGAGGAGATGCTCTCGGTAACGCTCGGACCGGGCCTGCTGGGCAACATCTACGACGGACTGCAGAATCCGCTGATGGAACTGGCCGAAGAGTGCGGCTTCTTCCTCCAGCCGGGCACGTATCTCGACGGGCTGAACACCAAGCCCCAGTGGGAGTACACCCCGGTAGCCAAAGTCGGAGACACAATCTCCGCAGGCGACACGCTGGGAACAGTTCCCGAAGGCATTTTCACTCACCAGATCATGGCTCCGTTCGGTCTTGAAGGCCAGTGGACCGTGAAATCGGCGATCGAGGCGGGCTCCTACAACGTAGAGACCGAAGTCGCCGTCCTCGTCGACGCAAACGGTCAGGAAAAGCCCGTGCAGATGCAGCAGGACTGGCCCGTGAAGGTGCCGCTGAGCGTCTGCCGCAAGCGACTGATGCCTGATGAGCCGATGGTCACCAAGGTGCGAATCATCGACACTATGTTCCCGGTAGTCAAAGGCGGAACATTCTGCATTCCCGGCCCGTTCGGAGCGGGCAAGACCGTTTTGCAGCAGATCACCGCACGACACGCCGAGATCGACATCGTAGTAATCGCAGCCTGCGGCGAACGCGCCGGCGAGGTTGTAGAAACGCTGCGAGAGTTCCCCGAACTTACCGACCCGCGAACGGGCAAGAGCCTCATGGAGCGGACGATCATTATCTGCAACACTTCGGCGATGCCGGTGGCCGCCCGTGAAGCCTCGGTGTACACCGGAGCGACGCTGGCCGAATACTACAGGCAGATGGGCCTGAACGTGCTGATGCTGGCCGACTCGACCTCACGCTGGGCCCAGGCCATGCGTGAAGTTTCGGGCAGACTCGAAGAGATTCCCGGCGAAGAAGCGTTCCCGGCGTACCTCGAATCCCGAATCGCCGGCTTCTACGAG
Source organism: uncultured Planctomycetaceae bacterium (assembly GCA_964392945.1). Lineage (GTDB taxonomy): Bacteria > Planctomycetota > Phycisphaerae > SM23-33 > SM23-33 > BS750m-G57. The sequence goes on from CAYMSH010000180.1 coordinate 12,102, forward strand.
CGGGCCGGAGCCATTGAACTCAATGACGGACGGATCGGCACGCTGACTCTCGGCGGCACGGTGAGCCCCGCCGGCGGTAACTTCGAGGAGCCGGTCACCCAGGGCACGCTGAAGGTTGTCGGCGCGTTTCACGGCCTGAGCCGGGCGCGTTCCGACGCACGCCGCTACCCCGCCATCGACCC
>CAYMSH010000181.1:0-12264 GCA_964392945.1 uncultured Planctomycetaceae bacterium
AGTTATCGAGACAGGCCGCTTAAACACTTGAGCTTACTTCGCGCTGTAGTATTAGACTGGCCGGCGAAAATGAAGACGCGCGTGACCTCATCGCCGACGGCCGCCGGGCCGGCCGCGATCGCCAGCAAGAGACAAAACAGTCCGACAAACAGTACTGACTTTCGATTTCGCATTTCAGTCCTTTCAAGTATCAATCCGAGAATCCGCCCTCAGGGCCTTGATGGTACCCGGTGGGACCACGCAAGTCCACGCTCGGCGGAAGGCCAACGGCAACGGCTCTTTTTCCACCACGGATTCCCGCGGATAGCACGGATGTACTTGCGGCAACGACCACGGCAGAGTCTTTTTTGACCACGGAAGGCACCGAAAGCACGGAAATATAGGAAACGGCGACAACGCCTCACGGCGTACACAGCCGCGCTGTTGTCGCCGTTGTCGTTAACTTTCCGTCCCTTCCGTGCCTTCCGTGGTTAAGAAAAGCCGTTGACGTTCGCTGTTGCCGTAATTAGAAAGAAATCCGTGTTTTCGTGGTGACGTTGCTTCGCCGTCGTGGTAATACAACAAATACGGCCCCGGCGATGCGCAGTAGAGTTCACTTGAGTCATATTGCGATAATGCTCGTCCCCGCAGTTGCGTGTTTGGCCAGGCGCACATCTGCGTAACTGCTTATTTCTGGCACCAGTTGAACAATGACCGTTTTCATCCGTTTTGCATCATTCTGCTCAGTTTCGCATCGGTTCTAGGCCCTATGCGGCATATATGCTCCATAAACGGTGGTTTTTCTACCGGCCATGTGCCCGACCATTTCTATCGCTCTATCACCCGGCTTACGGCAATTCGGCCAGCATTGACCCATTGGAATCGATTTCCTGCCGCCCTATTATCCACTTGGGCCACTGCCCGGTGTTTGGCACGGCGAACATACACTTAACAGCTTATGCATCTTTCCTTCTCCGAAATGCTCTTTTACGCTGTTTTTGCGTTATTGTGGCTATTTCTGCTCTGTTCTTGCCACTAATGGTCAGTTTCTGCACAAGACAGAGATAAGCGACTATCTGCTCTTCAGCACCAATTACAATGACCTGGCCGGCCCCTGAACGGGCCGACGCATCCATCTCGTATCATATGTTGTATCGCCGGGCAGCCCTATCGGCACCATCCAGGACGACTTCCGGTGTTTGGTGTGCCGAACATCCTCGCAACACCTTATCTTGCGTGCGGGCTCCAGTTTCCATTTTGCCTCTTGTCTGGCCTTTTGTCTCTTGTTTTGGTCTGTTTTGGCACTATATTGGCCTGTTTTTGCCTAAAACGCGATATTCGCCACACTCTCATTCCGAGGCTGACCCGCCCTTCCTTCAGCAGATGCGCTGCGCGGCATGGACATGTGCTTTTACAGCTCGTTGGCGCAACATGCACCGCCAGGCATTCTGTCGCCTCGTACGCACCGTTCGGTCCCGATGCTTACAGATCGCCCGCTGGCGCACAGTCGCCAACGTCGGCGCAATCGCGCAGATGACGCAACGCACTCGTGAATGTTCCACGTGGAACATTCGTGATCCACAGCCTGGGACACAGACAAACCCGCCTGGTCCAGGCGCATTGTGCGAGCCGTTCTGTTCGCTGACCCGCTCGGTATCGCACTGAACCGTCCTGCATGAGAATCAACAGCCACACCAACTATATGAGAACGACAACGCAGCGGCGACAGCCAGACTCGCTCTTACGCTTTCTCAGCACGGATATCCGTCATGGCGTTACTGCGTCACGGCAAGCCGTCACGAACGCCTTCTGCAACCTCGAACATCCTGCGCCAACTGCATGCGTCGCCATCAACCATATTACGCACCTGCCTGCTTTCTACATCTCCTGGCGGAGCCCGCACTGGCATGCAGCAAAGATCGCACTACTAACCAGCGGATCTCCCGCCGGCGTAAAGACCAGCACGTCTCGTGCCGCTAACACCGTTAACGGCGTTAACGACTCTTTCGACAACAATATTTACACTGCAGAAACAATCACGTCATTTCTCACGGATTTGTCTTGCAACAACATCTCAATGCGGTATTGTAGATGCAATGTCGTCATCAACTGTTCAATGTTCCACGTGGAACAATGCCGCCGCAAGCACACAGCAGACACCGCACACCAACAAATACGACTGTCTTTTAACCTGTAACACCGTACAGGAGGTCCGTAATGGCCAAGAAAACTAAAGCCGCCGGCAAGCGTCGCCTGGGCAGGGGACTGTCGAGCCTGATATCCAAGTCCACCCCCGCGCCGCCCGTGGAAACCGAACCGCCGTCTGCGGTCCAGACACCCCAACCAGCGCCGCCGCAGCCCCAAAGCGTCCCGACAGAGCCGCTAGCGCCCAAAGACGCCAAGCCGATCGAGATCCCGGTCGAACAGATCGCACCTAACCCGTACCAGCCCAGGCGGCAGTTCGACAACGAACAACTCGCCGAGCTGACGGCCTCCGTTCGCGAACACGGAATCCTTCAACCGCTTCTAGTCGCTCCCAAAGGCGACAACGATGTTGACAGCCCATATATACTGATAGCCGGTGAGCGGCGACTCCGAGCAGCGAAACTCGCCGGCATGAACTCCGTGCCGTGCGTGACCCGCCAGGCCGACGCCAGGCAGCTCCTGGAGTGGGCGATAATCGAAAACGTCCAGCGGGCCGATCTGAACCCGATCGATCAGGCAAAGGCGTATCGCGACTACATCGATCGGTTCTCACTGACCCAGGCCCAGGCGGCCCAAAAACTGGGCCAGCCTCGCGCGACTGTCGCTAACTACCTGCGGTTGCTGGACTTATCTGATGATGTGCAGCAGCTCCTCCTGGCAGGGCGGCTTTCTTTCGGACACGCCAAGGTCCTGGCCGGGCTGGCTGGCAGGCCTGCTGTTCAGCTTGCTCTGGCTGGCAAAGCCGCAGCTCGCAACCTCTCGGTCCGCCAACTCGAGGCGCTGGTGTCGGCCGAGAATAGCCGAAACCCCGACACGCCGACACAAGCACGACGCAACACCAAGCAACCTTATATACTCGATCTCGAACAGCAGCTGACCCAATCGATCGGAACGCGAGTGTCGATCCGAACCGGCAGGGCCAAGAACACCGGCGGGATCACCATAGATTTCTACAGCCTCGATGACTTCGATCGAATCATCAAGGCCTTGGGCGTACGGGTCGACAGCTGAGAGTCTATATGTACACATGCCGACCTGTGCATTCCATTGGGCCGGCCCGCCGCAAGCCGGCGCGCGTTAATCGCCGAGCCGTTTGAAGAAGGATCAACGGATTGACCCCAGAACCCAACAGTCCGCCATTGCAACAACAAGCCCGCAAATACCTGCACAGATTCGGACTGCGATGCCGCAGGCTGGTATATCGACCATCGTCGCGTCGCTGGCTGATCGCCATACCGGCTGTCGCTTTCCTGGCCATCGTGCTGCTGGCGATTGTCGTGCTCTGGGCTCCGGAACCTACGCTTGAGGAGTCGCCGCGCGACTATCGCATCCTGGTCTGCAAATACGCACGCAGGGTCAACCTGCCGGAGGTCTTCGTACACAAAGTGGTCCTTGCCGAAAGCTCCGGCGATCCCTACGCGGTAAGCAGAGTCAACGCCAAGGGCCTGATGCAGATAATGCCGGCCGCCGAGATCGACGTTCTAAAGAGACTCCCGAACCAGAAGAAGGGCGATCTCTTCGACTCTGAGTACAATCTCCTGATCGGCACGACATACCTGCGGATCCTCAGTGACAGGTTCGGAGGCGACGCTTATCTGGTTCTGGCCGCTTATCACATGGGTCCAACTCGCGTCAGCCGGCGCCTGGAGAGGAATCCCGGCATAACCGGCAAGGAACTCGTCAATCGTTTCGCCGGCGGGGCGACAAAGGCATATTGCCACAAGATATTGCAGGGCAAACCGTTACGCTTACACGTAACCACCCGGCCGCGATAGCTTCGGGGTGATACCACCGATACGGCAACGTCAACAACAAACGTCAACGACTTTTCTTAGCCACGGACGACACCGATGTAGCTACGGCAACGACCACGGCAAGATCTTTTTTTAACCACGGATGACACGGAAAGCACGGAAATATAGGAAACGGCGACAACGGCTCACGGCGCACACAGCCGCGCCGTTGTCGCCGTTGTCGTTAACTTTCCGTGTCTTCCGTGCCTTCCGTGGTTAAAAAAGCCGTTGACGTTCGCCGTTAATATCCGTGCTATCCGTGTCATCCGTGGCTAAAAAAGCCGTTGACGTTCCCGTAACAAGAAGAAAATCTGTGTTTTCGTGGTAAAGCCGCTCCGCCTTCATTGGCAAGCGGCCATTGCGATGCGTTTGGCTGACTAACTCACGCGAAGGCTTTTTTCTTATCGCCCTCGGCGGTATACTGGTCTGCGACGTCAGGAAAGAAATTGCGGAGACTAAGCCATGGATGGATTCGTTCACTTACACGTGCATTCGCACTACTCGCTGCTGGACGGCGGGAACCGAATAGAAGATCTCGTAAACACGACTAAAGACCACGGTTCGTCGGCGATTGCCCTGACGGATCATGGAAATTTGTTCGGCGCGCCGAATTTTTACAACACCGCCAACGCGGCCGGGATTAAACCGATCCTGGGACTGGAGGCTTACATCTCGCCGACGACTCGCGACGATCGCTCGATGGGCAACCAGAAGACCGCGGCGTATCATATAGTACTGCTTGCGATGAACAACGCCGGCTGGCGGAATCTGATGAAACTCTCGTCGCGAGCCTATATGCAGGGCTTTTACTACAAGCCGCGTATCGACAGGGAGCTTTTGCACGAGTGTAACGAAGGGATTATCTGCACCACGGCGTGTCTCGGCGGCGAGATCCCGCAGGCCTTCATGAACAACAAGCCGGACCTGGCTCTGAAGATCGCCGGCGAGTACCGCGACATTTTCGGGTCCGATCGTTTTTTCATCGAGATCCAGAACCAGGGCATTCCGGAGCAGACGGCCGTTAATCCGCAATTAGTCGAACTGGCCGAGAAGATCGGCGTCGGGATCGTCGGGACAAACGACGTTCACTTTATGACCCGCAGCGCCAAGGGTTCTCACGAGGTTCTAACGTGCATTTCGACCGGCAAGACGCTCGGCGACGACACCTCGCTTCACTACCCGCCGGAATTGTACTTAAAGAGTCCCGCCGAGATGCGCGAGGCGTTCAAGGCCTGGCCCGAGGCGTGCGACAATACGCTGAAGATCGCCGAAATGTGCGAAGCGCACATAGACTTCAAGAGCCAGTACCTGCCGGTATTCGACACCGGCAACGATCAAAGCGACGACGAATACCTGCACGATCTGGCGTGGGAAGGTTTGCGCGGCCGTTTTGAAGGCCAGGACATTCCCGAGGGATACCCCGAGCGCCTCGAGCGAGAGCTGCAGGTCATCGCCGACAAGAAGTACAGCTCGTATTTCCTGATCGTTAACGATTTCGTGCAGTATGCACGGGCCAATTCGATTCCCAACGCGCCTCGCGGCAGCGGCGTGGCGACTCTGCTGGGCTACTGCCTGGGCATCGCCGACGTCGATCCGATGATATACGGGCTGCTGTTCGAGCGGTTCACCGATCCGGAGCGAGAAGAGGCCCCGGACCTGGACATCGACATCTGCCAGGAAGGGCGGGCCAAGATCATCCAGTATGTCCGCGACAAGTACGGACACGTCGCACAGATCATCACGTACGGTACGCTCAAGGCCCGCGCGGCGATCCGTGACGTGGGGCGCGTGCTGGACATTCCGCTGCCAGAGGTCGATGCGATCGCAAAGCTGATCCCCGAGCAGCTCAAGATGACGATCGACAAGGCGCTGAAGACCGAGCCCGAGCTGCAGAAGCTCTACGATAACGAGCCGAAAGTCCAGGCGCTGCTGGATCACGCGCGGAACATTGAAGGTCTGGCCCGTCACGCCGGAGTTCACGCCGCGGGGGTGATCGTGGCCGACATTCCGCTCGAGCAGGTCGTTCCGCTGTGCAAACAGGCCGACAGCGAAGACGCGATCACCCAGTGGGACGGTCCGACAAGCGAGGCCGTCGGCCTGATGAAGATGGACTTCCTGGGCCTGCGTACGCTTACGATCATCCAGCGGGCCCGCGAGCTGGTCACCGCCCGGATCGGGCATGACGTGGACCCCGAGAAGATCCCGCTGGACGATCCGCAGGTCTTCGCGCTGTTCCAGCAGGGCCTGACGGACGGCGTGTTCCAGTTTGAATCCGGCGGCATGAAGAGCGTTTTGATGCAGATGCAGCCGTCGGTGATAGGGGACCTGATCGCCGCAAACGCAATGTACCGACCCGGCCCGATGGAGCTTATCGGCACGTATTGCGCTCGCAAGAGCGGAGCCGAAGAGGTCCCCTCGGTCCATCCGCTGGTCGATGATCTGCTGGCCGAGACCTACGGGATCATGGCTTACCAGGAGCAGGTCATGCAGGTGCTCAATCGCCTCGGCAAACTCCCGCTTAACCGAGCCCTTACGCTGATTAAGGCGATCTCGAAGAAAAAGGTCAAGAAGATCGCCAAAGAGAGACCCCAGTTCAGAGCAGGGGCCCAGGAAAACGGCATTGCCGAGGCCGACGCCGAGGAACTGTTCGAGCTGATCCTGAAGTTCGCCGGCTACGGCTTCAACAAGGCCCACTCGACCCGTTACGCGATCGTCGCCTACCAGACGGCGTATTTCAAGGTCCACTATCCGCGCGAATTCCTGGCCGCAACGCTTACCTTCGAATGCGGCGACAGCGAAAAGGTCGTGCAGTACATCGCTGAAGCCGCACGCATGGGCGTGAAGATCGCCCCGCCTGACGTCAACACCTGCCAGGCCGACTTCACTGTGGACGGCGAGCAGGTTCGTTTCGGGCTCGCCGGCGTCAAAGGCGTCGGTCGCAAGGCCGTAGACGCCATCATCGAAGCCCGCACCGAATGCGGTGGGTTCACCGACCTGTACCATTTCTGCGAGTTCGTGAACCTGCGAGCGGTCAATCGCGGGGCGATCGAAGCGCTGATACGATGCGGGGCGTTTGACGCGCTCGGCGCTCATCGCGCGGCGATGACGGCGGCTCTCGACGACGCGATGCGCCTGGGCCAATCGGCGGCCGCCGATCGCAAGAGCGGGCAGATGAACTTCTTCGACTCCTTCGGCCAGGACGACGAAACGCCCCAGGCTCCGCGTTTCCCGGATGTAGAGCCGTGGTCCGAGGCCCAGTTGCTGACGGCCGAGAAAGAGACGCTCGGGCTTTACATCACGTCGCATCCGCTGGTGCGTTACGGTTGGGAGCTTTCGAGCCTGACGCTGCCCAAGGGCTTCTCCCTGGGGCGGGTCGAGGAACACGCCGAGGGCCTCAACGTGAACGTCGGCTGCATGATCGCCTCGATCAAACCGATCGTCACGAGGACCAAGGGCGAGAAGATGGCGATCCTGACGCTGGAGGATCTCTCCGGCAAGTGCGAAGCGGTGCTGTTCCCGCGGAGTTACACCGAGCTGATCGAGCACGTCGTCGAGGACAACATCGTGTTCATCAACGGTACGCTGGACCGGCGTAACGAGCGAATGCAGATAATCGTCGAGTCGATTGTGCCGATCGATCCGGCGATCGAAAAATTCACCAGGCAGCTTCTGCTCCGCCTGCCGCCGGGCGCCCCGGACGCCGCGTTCATCGAGAAGCTCACTGCGATCTTGACGGCCCATCCGGGCCGCTGCGGGCTGGACATAGAGCTGCGGCCCTCGCTGCGGAGCGACGTGTTGGCTACGGTCCGTCCCGACGCGAAATGGTCCGTGGCTCCGTCGCGCGAACTGGTGGCCGAGCTTACCGAATTCCTCGGCGATCAGCGACACGTCAAGTGCGAGCCCAAGCCGCTGGTGGTCCCGGCCAAGCCCCGCTGGCGCAAGGGCGCCGGCAATCAGCAGCGGATGTTCGCCGGCGGCTCCGGAGCCAAGAAAGAGGTCTCCGCGGCGGTCACCAGATTCAACTAGACTGGCGTGGCGCAGCGATTTGTTAGCAATCGGCGTGCCGCGGAGGGTGTCCGATTCGCCGCGCGTCGGGGACCGGCGGTGCGCAAAGTTTTTTTCGCGCGGCGTTGGCGGCGCCTGTCATGTTCTTTGCCGCGCCGAAGTGCGACGAGATTCGACCGAAGTTTTTTTTCGCTTTGACACGCGCGAGATCGGCGCTTAGAATTCTGCGTGTTCGAGGTGAACTGCCCAAGGACGGCGCAAGTCACAGTTACGGAATTCGACTCACACCGCGATCTCGCCGTATTGGTTTTCAAGATTTTTACAAAGCAGCTTAGCGCCGTTGTGCGCGGTTGTCGTCTCGGAAAGGGTAGTGATTAATGCCGACTGTTGATCGAGAGTTGTGGCAGCGTATCATTCAGCAGGTCGTGCTTAACGGCGGTCACCTCATCCGCCCGTGGTTCACTGAACTTCAGCCGTTGGCTCTGGACAACGGTCTTCTGGAGATTCAGGCGCCCGGTGCTCGGGAGAAGGAGTACTGTCAGCAGCACGCCACGAAGCTGTTCACCGACGCCGCACAGGGCGCCACCGGGCGACTCGTCGGAATCTGCTTCCTGACTGACGCTTCGGAAGCCAACGATACCGACAACGGTTCAGACAACAGTTCAGACACCACCTGGCGATCAGATCGAATCTGCGGTCTGGGCAAAGTCGCAGCGGCTTTCCAGGACGACTACGTTTTCAAAACTTTCGTGACCGGCCCGTGCAACCGGCTGGCCCATGCGGCGTCCCTGGCCATCAGCGATCTGCCGGGCACGGTCTACAACCCGCTGTTCCTGCACGGCAGTTCGGGCCTCGGCAAGACTCACCTGCTCCACGCGATCTGCCAGAAGGTCGTCGCCGACAAGCCGCTGGCCCAGATTGCGGTCCTGTCGTGCGAGACGTTCGTCAACCACTTCATCGAGGCCGTCGAGAAGGGCCAGCTCCAGGAGTTCCGCTACCTGTATCGGCACCTGGACGTCCTGGCGATCGACGACATTCAGTTCCTGGCCAATCACGAACAGACCCAGGAAGAGTTCTTCCACACGTTCAACACCCTCTACCAGGACCACAAGCAGATCATCGTCTCCGGCGATCGCAGCCCTGAAGAGATGGCCAGCCTCGAAGAGCGACTCATCAGCCGCTTCCAGTGGGGCCTGGTCACGCGAATCGATCGGCCCTGCTACGAAACGCGACTGGCGATCATCCACAAAAAGGCGCGATTGAGAAACACCCACTTGCCCGAAGACGTCGCATGCTTCATCGCCGGAACGATCGACTCAAACACGCGCGAACTCGAGGGCGCAATCGCCAAAGTCACGATGCTGGCCCAAGTCTCCGGTCAATCGGTCGATCTGACGCTGGCCCAGGAAGCTCTCGGTTCGGCGGCCGAGCCGAAGAAACGCGAAGTGACGATCGAGGACATCCTCTCTGCAGTCACCTCGCGATACAGTGTTCGCCTGGCCGACCTCCAGAGCAAGAAACGCACCCGCTCGATCGCGTTCCCGCGACAGATATGCATGTACCTGGCCAGGAATCTCACGCGGCACAGCCTCGAAGAGATCGGCGGCTACTTCGGCGGCCGGGACCACACCACGGTCCTGCACGCCAATCGCACTATCGAATCGCTACGCAACAACGATCCGCATCTCCAAGCCACACTCGAACGACTCAGCCAGGATATGCAAGCCACCGAATGACGGCAGCGGCGAATAGCCAATAGCCAACAAGGAATGTCCAACGCCCAAGTGAACGACAAACGGCAAAACCGCCGCGCGCCGAATTGCAGCGCTGTTACGCCTTCTCCGTTTTCATCACTGCCTACCGACTTGTCAACATCGGCTGTGGATAACTCTTGGGAAAGTTGTCTGAGCTTCCGTGTTTGCCGCCAGCGCGATTGGTCCCTGAGGTGATCGCAATACTCACCGAAAAGCAAACCTTCGAGTTGCGGACATGGTCCAACAGGATTGCCAACAGCATACCCACAAAACCCCGCTCCCGCCCGGCGCGGGTTAAAACACCAAGCGGCATGTCGTTAGCAACACGGTCCGACAACAACTCACACAACTGACAGCCCCTACCAATACGTATAGACTTAAGTTACTTAAATAATAGAATAGACCTGTCAACAACGCACCGCCATCGGCCAGGCGAACCGCAGACAACTCTTGTCGGCTCGCGTGAACAGACTATAATCATCGACATGCAGGACGGGTCCAACAGAATGCCTTCGCTTGGCGTAATGCGTCGGGAGCAATCCTGGGCGATGCGACTGATCTGGCCGGTGGGAATACTGATCGCCTTCGTTTGTATCGCCACTACAGGATATAGAATTCTGTATCCGCAACACTCGTGGCTCGACGCTCTGTACATGACGGTGATAAGCGTAAGCACCGTCGGACTTCGCGAAGTCTATCCGGTAAGCGACGCCGGCATGCTCTGGACCGTTCTAGTCATCATCGGCGGTCTGGTCACCGGTACTGTGGCGATGAGTATGATCGTGGCGATGATTGTCGAAGGCCAGGTGCGAACTATTTTCGGGAGACGACAATTGCAACGAAGAATAGCATCTCTCAGCGGGCACGTGATAGTGTGCGGGTACGGGCGAATGGGCAAACTGGTCGCCGACGAACTTGTTCGTGCAGGCAAACAAGTAGTCGTCATCGACGACGACTCCAACCGCACCCAGGCCGCCGAAGGAGAATCGCTGCCATACGTTCTCGGCAGCGCCGAAGCCGACGAAGTGCTCATAGCCGCCGGCGTAGCTCGAGCCGCGGTAGTCGTAACAACCCTGGCCACCGACGCCGACAATGTGTTCGTAACGCTTTCGGCTCGCGAAATTAACCCGAACCTCCGCATAATCGCCGTAGCCAAAGACACCACAACCCAGGACAAATTCAAGCGCGCCGGCGCCACTCGCGTTGTCTGCGCCCACACGCTGGGCGCCTCGCGAATGGCCGCAGTCGTGCTCAGGCCCGCAGTTGTGGATTTCGTTGAAATGGCCGGACAGGGCGGCGAGATAGAAATGGACCAGGTCAAACTGTCCGAAGGCAGCAGGCTCATCGGCAAATCGCTGAAAGAGCTGGAACTTCCCCATCGCGTCGGCGTGCATGTCTGTGCGATCCAGCGGGCCGGCGGCAAACCGATCTACCAGCCGAATCCGGATTTCGAACTCGCCGCTGGCGATACGCTCGTGCTGATCGGTCCCAACGGGTCGGCGTCAGTAGTCGCCGCGATGGAATGATCCGCCGGCTCAGACGTATTTCATCTTCGCCGTGGAATAAAAGGGCCTACCCTCTGCGATATATTTCCGCTCGAAATTCGTGCCGACGATCTCGCCTGCACTGTCGGCCATTTGCGGCATGGGGATAGAGGCCATGCCGGCAAGGTCGCCGAGCACCCTGCGGATCTGCAGGAAATAATCCATGTGATCGGTCACCACGATGAACTGCCCGCCGGGCTTCAGAGCTCGAACAACCTGGCGAGCGAACGCCGGCTGGATCAGTCGCCTTCGTTTGTGTCTGCGCTTGGGCCACGGGTCGGGAAAGTAAATATGCACGCGCCACAGCGACGCCTCAGGGATGCAGTCCGCCAAGAGGGCCCCGGCGTCGGTGTGGAGCATTCGAGTGTTGCTGAGCCCGCGCCGGCGGCACCTGTCGGCCGCGTGGTGCGCGTAGGCCCGCGCATATTCAACGCCGATGAAGTTAACCTCCGGCCGCGCCAACGCGCGAGTGACTATGAACGTGCCCTTGCCGGATCCGATCTCCAGTTCCAGCGGATGATCGTTTTCGAAGATCGCGGCCGGGTCGATAACCCCGCGCGTGATCGAATCGTCCAGCAGCACGCCGCTGGTGTCGAGTTTGGTGTTCTTGTCACGTCTAAGATTCTTCGGGGAGTTCATTCGCATCGCGAAGATAATACGTAAACCGGCGGCCTTTTTCCACCACGGATGGCACGGATAGCACTGATTCGTTACGGCGACGGCCAGCGGCCAACGGCATATGACGGCGGATAATGCGGATAAAGGCGCGGTGCGCCTATTGCTGTTGTCGTAATCTGGAGTGCGGGGAGCTCTCACCGCTTTCACATGTCGCGGAGCGACGGTTTTGCCGGCGCCGCTGGCCGTTAACTTGGATATTGGATATTCCTTGTTGTTCTGTCTTGAGACGACGAAGCTGAAAGCGAAGACGCTTGGATATTCGCCGTATAGGCCCGCTCGCCGTCACTTGCCGGGCTTGGCTTCAGG
>CAYMSH010000182.1:0-12252 GCA_964392945.1 uncultured Planctomycetaceae bacterium
GGCCGAGGACGATCAGCGGGAGAGGAAGAACTTTGAACCATCGCGGACCTTTTGCCATTTTCGCGGCGCCCAGGCCGCCGACGGCGACGCCGACCAGTTCGGCCAGCATAAGGTTCGAGGCGGTTCCTCTGCCCCAGTTAAAGTGTTCCGGATCGCACATCTTGCTGATGATCTGCATTTGCAGCGAGCCGACGAACCATATGAAGATATCGACTATGAGGATCGTTTGGAGGTACTTGTCCTTTCGTATCTCCCACAAGTCCCGGAGGCTGTGCCACAGTACGCTCTTGGGGCATTTCGCTTTCGTGCCGGCGCCGGGGCGATGCGGTACGAAGAAACTTATCGCCACTCCCAGCAGCGCCATGACTACTATTATCGCAGCGACGGCGTAGCGTCCGAACACCCCGGGGCTCCATCCGGCCTGTTCGAGTTCCAGTGCGTGTCCGGCCATGGCGGTGCCCAGGAGTATCGCAAGGGTAATGGCGACTTTCAGCACCGCGTTGGCCGTTGTAACGTAACTGGCGGGAAATAGCTCAGGAATGCTGCCGTTGAGACTCGGTCCGAATATCGTAGACTGCAGCGCCATTATCAGGAGCACTGCTGCGATCAACGGCAGGTTGCCCGAGATGATCGCCGCGGCTCCGACGAGCATCGCGATCAGCTCCAGCATCTTGGCGAAGATCACCACGTTGCGTTTTGGGAACCTGTCGGCCAGCCAGCCGGACTGCGGTGCGAACAGGATGAACGGAATCGTGAACAGGGCGGTGAACCACTCTTCCATTCCGATTGTCACGCCTATCGCGGCCCACTTGAAGAAATTATCGTTGAAGACTCCCAGGGAGTACGTGGTCGCCATTGCGGCGAACTTGCCGCGGGCTTTTCGCACCTGGGTTTTCAGATCGGTATCGATATCATCCATAGTGTTTCTGTTTCTTTAGAGCGATTGTTCGTCCGGCCCACCATCCGCCTGCGATCAGCAGGTCGAGGCCCGACTGACACATTCTAGCAACGACGGCGACAACTATCGCCAATTCGTATGTCATCCACGAGCCGAGTGCGTAAACCAGGGCTCCTTCGCGGAAGCCGGCTCCGCCGGGCGCCAGGAGCACCAGGTATCCGGCCGCCCAGGCGAACGGGAAGGCTCCGACCATGCCTATTTGCTGGTAGGGCGTCGCAACGAGATTGTCGAACACCACGCATATCAGCAGATATCCGCCGATACCGTACATCAGCCATCCGGCAAAGTACACCGCCAGCGGCTTGAGAATGTGCATCAAATCCAGTTCCGGAGCCGCCGATATGTCGGCCTTGCGCAGGCGGTAGTACAGCCGCATGACCGCGGTGATCACCTTGGGATGCACCATCGCCAGCAGTCCGACCAGCGGGAGGATGCATATCCACGGCGACATGCCGATCTGTCCGAACCATGCGGCCACCGTTCCAAGCGACAGGACCATTGCGCAGATCAGCGACAGGATTATCTCCAGGCCCGTTCCGGCAAGGACCGTAAGCGGCGGCACTCCGTCGCGAGCGCAGATTTCCGTGCGCGTGACGAAGACCATGACCTTGCCTGGCACGTATTTTACGACCTGCGAGTAGGCCCAGGCCCGCATCGCCGACGAGAAGCTCAGCGACGGAGCCATCCCGCGCATCAGCACGAACCATCCGAGCCCGTGCATGCAGAGCCCGATAAACGTGCAGGCTATCGCCGCGGTCATCAGCCATGGATTCATCGCGTATCGCCACGGGTCGAATTGGTCCCAGTAACCGATAATCGCCGCGACGCACAGGCCGACTGACGCGATTCCTATCACCCAACCGATTGCGGTCTTGATGTTTCGTTTTTTTGATTTCTTCTGTTCGATGCCAGTAGCGTATCGAAGAAACGCCCGATATGCCACTTCTTACAATCGAATGCGCGGTATGAGTAGTACTGTCGTTGATATCCGCAGGCAGAGTGAAATCAGGAACAGGACCTGGAATCCGCCGATGACTCCGATGGGTGTGGCGATTACGGACTCCTGGAAGAAATACATGATGACCCCGGCGGTAATCGCTCCGAATCCGCCGGCCAGACTGCCTACGCTGCTGGAGACGGCCACGTACACCGCGCGAAGTTCCGGCGGCGGGACGCGTGTGACCAGCTTGTTGGCGGCGGTGTTGGCCGCCGAACAGGCTACGCCTGAGATGAGGCTTCCGGCGCCCAGCCAGTAAATCGCGGTTTCGGGGCTGGCCATCAGCCACATCGCCGGCAGGAAGGCCCAGACCAGATGTCCCCAGAAAATGATTCGCTTAACCCCATGGCGGTCGACAAGCTTTCCGGTCCATCCGGCGGTTAATCCGCCGGCGAAACCGAGACATGTAATAGCCAGCGTTCCGCCCAGGAGGTTGCTGCTGAGTTGCATTTCTTTCAGGGCGAACGGAATGTACAGCGTTCCGCCGAGGTACAGTCCGAAACTCCAGCATGTGTGAAAGACCAGCCACGGTTGGAATTTGTGGTCCAGAATCGGCTTGAATATCTCGCGGATAAATCTTCGGCCCCCAGACGCCGCGGGTGTGGGTTCCGGTATCGAACCATGGATGATCAGGTCCAGCAGACCGATTACTGTCGCCGCGACGAAGACCGTGAGCATGGCGTCGATCTTCCGGTCGGCCGGGACCTTGTCGATAAGTATCGCCGCGGGAACAGTGGTTGCTATGACCGACATTGCTATCCATGCGGTTCGGCGTCCCCAGAAGGCTCCGTGATGATCTTCAGGTATCACGTCGGCCATCCACGACATCCAAGGCGGAGCGTGCATCATTCCCAGCAGGTTGGCCAGGCAAATAATCGTTATCAATACGATACTGGCGCTGGGAAAACCGGCTTGCCAGAGCCACAGAGACAGTAAGATTCCAATCAACTTCAGGCTGCGTTCGGCGATCGCCAGACAGAACCAGACGACCTTGCGTTTTCCGATTCTCTGGGCGACAATCGCCGAGACTATCTGCACCGGCATCAGGCAGGAGGAGATGCCGGCCAGCAGTCCCCATTGAAACGGCGACATGCCGATAGTGTTTCCGAACTGCGTGAAGAACATCCCGCTTATGAGCATCATCCAGATACTGCTCATCGCCCCGGCGTAGGTGTACTTGCGCATGATCCCGGGGATTTCCCAGGGGGACACTACGCGCTGCAGGAAGTATCTGTCTCGCAGGGATCGGCGGGGCGCGGCGGGATTGTCGTTGTCTGTGCGGAAGGGCATTGGGCTGTCAAACGCCAGGCGCGGAGCCTATTTCTTGTTGATTACGCCGAGTCGTTGTCCGTCGTATTTGGTGCGGCGGATCTCTTCGATCCAGTCTCCGTTGGCCAGATACCACTGTATGGTCTCTTTCAGGCCGTTTTCAAACTGGTGGGCCGGCGTCCAGCCAAGGGCCCTATCGATCAGGGATGCGTCGATGGCGTATCGCATGTCGTGGCCCGGCCGGTCGGTCACGAACGTTATCAAGTCGCGGTAAGACCCGCTGTCGAGAGGGAGCAGCTCCTGCAACTGATCGCACAGCAGGTGCACGATGTCGATGTTGGTCCACTCGTTGCAGCCGCCTACGTTGTACGTGGCGCCGGGGGTCCCGCGCCGCACGATCGCGTCAATCGCGCCGCAGTGATCTTCAACGAACAGCCAGTCTCGAACGTTCTTTCCGTCTCCGTAGACCGGCAGCGGTTTGCCCGCCACGGCGTTGGTGATCATCAGCGGAAGGAGCTTTTCCGGGAACTGGTAGGGCCCGTAGTTGTTGGAGCAGTTGGAGATCGTGACCGGCAGACCGTAGGTGCGATGCCAGGCTCGCACCAGGTGGTCTGATGCGGCTTTCGAAGCGCTGTACGGGCTCGACGGATCGTACGCCGTGGTCTCGGTGAACAGTCCTTCGGCGCCGAGCGAGCCGTAGACTTCGTCGGTGCTCACGTGATGGAATCGCACGTCTTTGCGATCGGACCATGCGGCCCGTGCGGCCTGCAGCAGCACGTACGTGCCGGTTATGTTGGTGTTGAGGAATGCTCCTGGCGCGTTGATGGACCTGTCAACGTGGCTCTCGGCGGCCAGGTGGACCACCGTGTCGATCGGTTCTTCGGCGAAGATGGCGGCCGCGGCGTCTTCGTCGCAGATGTCGGCGTGAACGAACCGGTAGCGATCGGGGTAGTCGGTATCGAGGCCGACAAGGTTCGCCGGGCTGCCGGCGTATGTCATTGCGTCGTAGTTTATCACGCGCAGGGATTCGTCGCCGGCCAGCAGATGCCGCACCAGGTTGCAGCCGATGAAACCGGCTCCGCCTGTGACGAGTACAACTGCGGGTTTGTGGTTGTCGGCCGGGTCAGCCATTTGGGTTCTCCAGGAAGAAATCCTCCAGCGCCTGACGCCAGTGGGGCATCGGAGGGATACTGTGTTTGGTCAGGACGATATTGTCGAGCTGCGAATTAGCCGGCCTGGGCGCGGGTCTGGGGAATTCCTCAGTTGAGCACGGAACCGGCACGCAATCCGAGCCGGTGATTCTGAAAATCTCGGCGGCGAAGTCGAGCCACGTGGCGTGCCCTTCGCAGGTAAGGTGCACCGGTCCGGTAATCTCGGGGTGGTTCAGCAGGATCTTGAGATGTGCGGCCACTGCGTCGGTTGACGTGGGGTTTCCGATCTGATCGCTGACCACGCGGAGCGGCGAGGCGTCTTCGTCGGCCAGTCTCAGCATCGTGTGGACGAAACTCGGCCCGCCGGGTCCGTACAGCCAGGCGATTCGCACGATCACGCTGTTCTGGCAGTATTTGGCGGCGGCCATTTCGGCGAGCATCTTTGTCATTCCGTAGACCGTCTGCGGGCCGGTGGTGTCGTGTTCGCCGTACGGCAGGTCCGACTCGCCGGAGAACACGTAGTCAGTCGATATCGCGATCAGTCTGGCCCCGACGCTGGCACAGGCTTCGGCGATGTTGGCCGTCCCGTTGACGTTTACTTCCCATGCGGCGTCTTCGCTGGTCTGGCAGTCGTCGACCGCCGTCATAGCCGCGCAATGGATAACGACGTCCGGCGCGAACTGCGTAACGGCGTGCATAGTCGCATTCGGGTCAGTTATGTCGAAGTGCTCGATGTCAACGCCGAGGAGTTCGTGCTCCTTGAGGTGTCTTGTAAGCGTTCTGCCCAGCATTCCGTGGGCGCCGGTTATCATGATTTTCATAGCCCCGATTCCTCCCGGATTATCGGTAAGTCGGCCTGGTCCATCTCGGCCAGAGGACCGTATGCGGCGTCCTTTGGCGAGAGTATCGGTTCTACGTCGCCCAGGGGCCAGTCTATCGCCACCGCCGGGTCGTTCCAGATTATCCCGCGCTCTTGGTCCGGGGCGTAGAAGTCAGAACACTTGTAGGCGAACTCGGCGGTCTCGCTGATCACGCAGAACCCGTGGGCGAACCCTTCGGGTACGAAGAACATCTTCTTGTTCTCACCTGACAGCGTCACGCCAGTCCATCGGCCGAACGTTTCGCTCCCGCGGCGGACGTCAACCGCCACGTCGAAGACTTTGCCGAGCGTTACCCGTACGAGTTTGGCCTGCGGTTGAGCCAGTTGATAGTGCAGCCCGCGGACCACGCCGCGTCGCGAGCGGGACATATTGTCCTGCACGAACGTGCAGGTGATCCCGATCTGCTCGAACGATCGCTTGTTATACGATTCCATGAAGAACCCGCGATCGTCGCCGAACACTTCAGGTTCGATCACGCACACCCCGGCCAGGTTGGTTTCGATTCGCTTCACTTACTCGCAGCCTTCCTGTTTGAGGCGGTCCAGGAGATACTCTCCGTAGGCGCTGTTTTTCATGGCGTTGGCTTGCGTGCGAACCTGATCCGGGGTGATCCAGCCCTTGGACCATGCGATCTCCTCGATGCACGCGATCTTCAGGCCCTGTCGCTCTTCGATGGCCTGCACGAATGCTCCGGCCTCCAGCAGGCTCTGGTTCGTGCCGGTGTCGAGCCATGCGATCCCTCTGCCCAGCCGCTGTACGTTAAGTCGTCCGGCGTCGAGATAGACCCGGTTCAAGTCGGTGATCTCCAACTCGCCGCGGGCGCTGGGCTTGAGTTGGGCCGCATGCTGCACAACGTCGGGCCCGTAGAAATACAGGCCGACAACGGCGTAGTTGCTCTTGGGCTCGGACGGTTTCTCTTCGATACTGATCGCTTTGCCTTCGGAGTCGAACTCGACTACGCCGTATCGCTGCGGATCCTTGACACGGTATCCGAACACTGTGGCTCCGTCGGTTTCGGCTGCGGCGGCCTGGACGGCTTCAGTGAGTCCTTGTCCGTAGAAAATATTGTCGCCGAGTATGAGCGCCACTGAATCGTCGCCTACGAAATCTGCTCCGATAATAAACGCCTGTGCGAGTCCTTCGGGCTCGGGTTGCGGTTCGTAGGAGAATTTCATGCCCAGGTTGGCTCCGTCGCCCAGCAGCCGCTCGAACGCCGGCAGATCGTGGGGCGTGGAGATTATCAGCACTTCCCGGATACCCGCGAGCATCAGCACGCTGAGCGGGTAGTAGATCATTGGCTTATCGTAGACGCCGAGCAACTGCTTGGAGACCGCACGCGTAAGCGGGTACAGACGCGTCCCGCTGCCTCCGGCCAGTATGATGCCTTTTGTTCTGCCTGCCATGAGAATCTCCGAGAATCGGCGAATTATCAACGTTTACACCATGATAAGCCCACACCGCCCAGAATCAAGGATGATGAGCGACGATGGTGATCGAAATGGTTGTTGTCGTTGCGGCCGTTTCTGTTTGCCGTCGCCAACCTGCCGGCCGCTTAGTTGATTCTGGGCATTCGTCTTACGTTCGGTTCCCTGTGGTGGTTTGTCAGGCGTCTTAGTGCTTCGTCGTCCAGGTCGCCGCTGCGGATGTTCTGGATGTCTCGCTGGCTTTGTCGTTGGAGAAGTGCTTCAGTCGCCGAGGCCAACGCCTGTTCGCCGTGGGCCTGTCTTTCGGCGGCCAGGGCCATGTCGGTCAGCATGTTGGCCTGCTCGTGCATTTCGGCGTCGCTCATGACCGCTTGCAGCGTCAGGCGGTCCTTGTGGCCGAGAATCCATATCTTGTCGGCGATGGCGCGGAGCAGCGGGTCGGTGAAATCCTCGGGATGCAGTTTTTCGCTGACGTTGTGGAACATCTCGCCGTCGTTGAGCAGGATCTGGAGCACTATTCGCTCCGGGTCGCGGGTGATCATTTCGACGTTTCGCGCCGGAGCCTGTCCGCCGACCGGGCGGGCGGTGCGCGTCTGGCGCGAAAGCTGCTGCATCTGGCGCTGGAGTTCGGCGGGGGGGATGTTGAGCATGTGTCCGATGTGCTGTGCGAGCTGTCCGCGACGCATGTCGTCGATCGCCCCGTAAGCTGCGGATGTAGCTATCAGGCGCAGGAACTCCTGTGCGACTTTGTGCTGCTCAGACGGGCTGCCGCCGGCTGCTCGATATTCGCCAAGGCGCAGGTCCCAGGCGTATTGCATAGCGTCGGGCGCTTGGGCGACAAGCGCCTTAAACGCTTCGGCCCCTTCGGCCAGACAGAAGTCGCACGGGTCCTTGCCGGCGGGGATAGTCGCCACCCGGATGCCGAGCTGTTGGGCCAGGAACACTTCCATGGCGCGTTGGGCGGCCGTCGCTCCGGCCTGGTCGGCGTCGAATACGAGCACCACTTCCCTGGCGTAGCGGCCCAGCAGGCGTACATGCCTGTCGGTCAGCGCCGTGCCGAGCGAGGCGACAACGTTGTCGCATCCGCCCTGGTGGGGGATAAGTGCGTCGAGGTATCCTTCTACGACTACCGCCGTCCCGCCGGAAACCACGCTCTGTCGAGCCCAGTTCATCGCGTACAGGTTCGATGATTTGTCGAACAGGATCGATTCGGGGCTGTTTAAGTACTTGGCCCGTTCGTCGTCGCGCAGGGCCCGGCCGCCGAATGCGATCACGCTCCCTGTCAGGTCGTATATCGGGAACATCAGGCGGTGTCGGAAGCGATCGTAACAGCGATCGGTATTGTCTTTTTGTGCGACCAGCCCGGCGGCCAGGAGTTGCTGGGTTGATATCCCTTTGGCCCCGGCGGCAGACAGCAGTCCGTCCCATGAGTCAGGCGCGTATCCGATCCCGAACCGCTTGATCGATTCGTCGGTGAAGCCTCGATCCCGTGCGTATTGCAGGGTCGATTTGGCCTGCGGAGCCTGGATCTGGGCCTGGAAGTAATCGGCGGCGAATTGGGTGACCTTCAGCAGATCGCGTTTTGACAGTCCCGCCGCCGGCTGGTGCTGCTGGGGCTGTTGGGCGTCTTGCGGCAGGGGGATCGCCGAACGTTCGGCCAGTGCTCGAACGGCTTCGGGGAAGCTGTATTTTTCGTAGAGCGTCAGGAACTTCAGCGCGTCGCCGCCGGCTCCGCACGAGAAGCATTTGAATATCTGCTTGGCTGGCGAGACGTTGAGCGAGGGCTTCTTGTCGTCGTGGAAGGGGCACAGCCCGATGAACTCTCGCCCCTTGTGTGTCAGGGCTACGTACTGGCCGACTAGTTCGACAATGTCGATCGAGTCCAGGACTTGCTGAACGAACTGTTCGCTGAATCGCACCAATTTATGTTCTCGAGTGAATATGCTGTCAGGTTTCAGTGATCAGTAACGGCCGCGACAAGCCAAAGCGGCGCCGAGCCGCCGCACCTGCCTACGGCAGGCAGGCTCCAAATTACGGCTCTGGTTTCGCGGCGGTAAACTGCTATGCCGTCGCCGCTATCCGTCTTATCCGCCGTCATCGGTCGTTGCCGTTAGCCGTTGCCGTAACCACATCAGTGTTATCCGTGCCATCCGTGGTGGCAGAAGCCGTTGCCGTCGCCGTCAGATCAGCTCTCGGCGTACGGATCGTCTGCTGCGTCGAGGATGTTGGTTTTGGCGTCCATGGCCATGTTGGCCAGTTTGTCCGCGGCGGTGTTCTCTTCGCGTCGTACGTGGGTAAAGGCGCAGGTGTCAAATCCGTCGGCCAGGTCAGTGGCCTTTCGGTGCAGCGGTTTGAGACCGGCGTTCTTTACGCGGTATTGGCCGATCATTTGTCTGACCAGCAGCTGCGAATCGCTGAACAACTCCACGTTGGTTGCGCCGAGTTCCTTTGCCGCGGCCAGTCCGGCCAGGAGCCCGGAATACTCAGCTACGTTGTTAGTCGCGGTTCCCAGGAACACGCCGCCTTTGTAAAGGATGGCCTCGTCGGCTTTTGCTCTTACGACAACGCCTGCTCCGGCCGGTCCGGGATTTCCCCTTGACCCGCCGTCGATGTGAATTACTACGTGGAGCGAATCCGTGCTCATGTGCGTCTCCGTATTATTGTGCGTGCGGATTGATGTAGAGAATGCGTCCGCAGTTGTTGCAGGTTCTGATTTCGTCGCGGAGACTCAGCACGTTGGCATGTTCGGGGTTCAGCGTCATGAAGCACCCGCCGCAGATGTAGGAGTATGGCTCTTTGCGGCCGTGGATCTCGATCTGGGCCATCGCTTCGCCTTCGTAATTGCTCGATATCCGCTCGAACGTCGATAGCGTCGCCGCCGGTATGTCGGTAGCCGCTTCGGCGCGTTTGGCGTTAAGCCCGTCGAGCATTCCGTTAAGCTTGGTCAGCTCCTTTTGGCTCTGTGCATTGATCTCGTCGAGTCGCTTGTTCTCTTCGTCGATTTGCCCGCCGAGCGTGTCGGCCTGGCTCTTGAGCGATTCGATTTCCTGGATAACGTTCAGGGTGCGGTCCTCGATGCTGGCGCTGTCGGCCTTGAGGGTGTTGATCTGGGTGAGGATCGCGGCGTATTCCTTATTGCTCCGCGCGGCGTTCAGGCCGGCGCGGAAGGAGACCACCTGTTGATCGCTTTGTTTGAGATCCAATTCGAGTGAATCGGCGAGCTTGCGTCGTTCGAGAGACTGTGCTGTCAGTGAGTCTCGATCCTGTTCAAGTTGCTCTATCTTGCGTGTTTGAACATTGACGGCGTTGTTACGTACTCGTATTCTGCTTCTGACGTGAGCAATGTCCTGCTCTATCTTTTGAAGCTTGCGCAGTGACTCCAGCAAGATACCCATGCAATGAACCTTTTTGGTTGGTAAAGTATATAACGAACGCCTAATTATCCGTTTTAATCAGACAATAGCAAGCAACTTCTATAAATCGCGGCCAGGCGATCGGGGCCCTAGCGATTGAAGCCCTTGCGACAGCTACACGAGAAACAGACTCAAGACATGCTGAATACAACAGATACGATTGTTGCTGTCTCCACTGCGGCTGGTTCCGCTCGCCGCGGAATCGTTCGCCTCAGCGGGCCCGAAGCCCTGTCGCTGGCCGATGCTGTTTTCGAATCCTCCGACGGTGCGCTGACGGATACCGGCGGTTTCAGAAGCCTCGACGGGATCATCAGGCTGCCCGACGGCGATATCCAACTGCCGGCCAGGGCGTATGTTTTCAGGACTCCCAGGAGCTATACCAGGCAGAATCTCGCGGAATTGCACACCCCGGGCGCTCCTGACGCCATGGCGTCGCTCGTTGCGGCGCTGATAGACGCCGGAGCCAGACCCAGTGAGCCCGGCGAGTTCACTGCGCGAGCGTTTTTCTCCGGCAGGATCGATCTTTCCCAGGCTACCGCTGTGGCCGACATGATAGACGCCGAAAACGACGCTCAGCTGCGATCGGCGATGGACGCACTAGGCGGGAGGATCAGAGCCCTCTGCCAGGACGCCAGCGAGAAAATAACCGACGCGCTGGCTGGCGTCGAGGCGTCGATAGATCTCGCCGATGAGCATATCGAATTCGACATGCCCGACGAGCTTTCATTGCGGCTGGAATCCATCGGCTCGGATCTGCGCACCGTAGCGAGCCAGGCCGACGACATGCCGGAAAACGCACGCTGTCCTCGAGTTGTGCTCGTGGGCCTGCCGAACGTGGGGAAAAGTTCGCTGCTCAACGCGCTTACCGGAGTCGATCGGGCGATCGTTTCGGCGCTGGCCGGCACCACGCGCGACGTGCTCAGCGCCTCGATGGAGCTCGACGACGGGGCCAGCGTTCTGCTGCAGGACCTGGCCGGATTCGAAGCTACCGGCCCCGATTCGCCCGCGGCGGCCGCCGATTCTGCGGCAAGGCGGGCCATGGCTCGCGCCGAGGCGATACTGTTTATAGTTGACTCCTCAGACGACAGGACCGAGGCGGAAGTTGATCTTCTCTGTGAAGCCAGGCGGGCCAATCCGAGGGCCGGGCTGCTGCTGCTGGCCGGCAAATGCGATTTGGTCGGCATAGACTCTATCGCCTCGATGGACGAACTGACCCAGGTCGCAGGAACGCCGCCCCAGGCCGTCAGCGCAGTTAAGCGCCTGGGACTGGACCTGCTCAAGGCCCGCCTGAGTGAACTTGTGAGCCTCGCGACGCACCGCGGCGGCGGGGCGATGGGACTTCACAAACGCCAGAAACGCGCCCTGGAGGGCTGCGCCGATGCGTTGGGAGCCGCCGCCGAACTGATCGCACCGGCCGGCGAAGTGGCGGATGTCGCCGAACTGGCGGCCGTCGAATTGAGACAGGCCCTGGCCCAACTCGGGCTCATCAGCGGTCAGGTCGTAACCGAAGACATACTCGCACGAATCTTCCAACGCTTCTGTGTCGGTAAGTAGGCTTGCCGGTTTTGGCGTCTTGTGCTAAAATCTCTAAATTGATTCCGTAAGAACCCGATAGCTGGAGATACACAGTAATGTCAGTAAGAGCAATAGATCTTCGTCGCGGACTGGGCGTGAAATTCAAAGATTCGATGTGGGTGGTTTTCGAAATCAGCCACGTCGTCAAGGGCAAGGGCCCGTCCTGCATGCAGGCCAAGCTCAAGGACGTAAGAACCGGCCGCATGATCGAGCAACGCTTCAATCCCAACGAACGTCTCGAAGAGATATTCTTTGATCGCAAGCAGATGACGTACCTGTACTCCGATACCTCCAGCCACGTGGTCATGGACGCTGACTACGAGCAGATTGAAATTCCGCTGGACCTGATTGGCGACAAATCGGTCTACCTCCAGCCGGACATGGTGATCGAAGTTACGTTCATCGAGGGCAGGGCCACGTCCGCCGAACTGCCCAACACCGTTGAACTTGAAGTCACCGACACTACCCCGCAGGTCAAAGGCGCCACAGCAACGAACCAGAGCAAAGACGCCGTCCTGGAAGGCGGAGCGAAGATCAAGGTGCCCCGTTCGTAGAGAACGGAACGGTCGTTAAAGTCGATACCC
>CAYMSH010000183.1:0-12240 GCA_964392945.1 uncultured Planctomycetaceae bacterium
AGTCGCAGATGACCGCCGAATTCAGAAAACAATTCATCGGCCGCTCCATGGAAGCCCTCGTCGAATCCACGCGACCGGAACCCGGAGTTCGCCAGGCGATGACCGATCGCTACATCACAGTGCAATTCGAGCCTGAAGAAAACGAGTCGCTAACCGGGAAGATAGTCACGCTGGACATCGACGGGACATGTCCATCAGGACTCCACGGCCGATTGCAGCGCCAGTAGCCGCGGTCGTTCATTCATCGTTCAGCGTTCATCATTGCTCCTATTGTCCCGGCCGGCCATCCGCACTACAATGTCCGGCATGAGCGAACCTATTGAAGCATTAACCAACGCGGCCAGGCAACTCCTGGAAATCGAACAGTTGCTGGGGACCGAGTTCACCCCGGCCGCAGCGAACTGTCTGCCGGAAATCCAACTCCCAACCCAGACCCAGCGCACTGCGGTTAGCCTGGCGCCCGGGGACAAAGCCGCCGGGTTGGACGAGATGAACGAAAACGAAGTGAAGGTCTGCAAGCTGTGCGGATTGTGGAAGACGCGCACCCAGACAGTCTTCGGCGAGGGCGATCCGAACGCGAAGTTGGTGTTCGTCGGCGAGGGACCCGGACAAAACGAAGACGAAACGGGACGCCCCTTCTGCGGACGGGCTGGAGATCTGCTTAATAAAATGATAGGAGCGATGGGCCTGACGCGTCAGCAGGTGTTCATCTGCAACGTCGTCAAGTGCCGCCCTCCGCAGAACCGCAACCCCATGAGCGACGAAGTCGAGGCGTGCTGGCCCTATCTCATGAGGCAGTTGCAGATAATCTCGCCGAAGGCGATCGTGACGATGGGCAATCCGGCGACCCAGAAGCTGCTCCAGACCAAACGCGGCATCACGGGTTTGCGCGGCAAGTGGCAGGAGTTGCCTGACCTGGCCGAATCGCTCGGCGGAATCCCGGTCATGCCGACTTTCCACCCGGCGTATGTGCTGCGAAACTACAGCCCGCAGGTTCGCAGCGACGTCTGGAGCGATCTGAAGCAGGTTATGTCGCTGCTGGGGCTGAAACTCCCCGCCGACAAGTAGCCGGCGGCGTTACCGCAGGCAATAAGCAGCCGCGGTTAACATTATATATGTTAGGCGACTAAGGCAGGTGACTTCCGGCGATCTACTAATACAGACTGGAGACCGTATCTATGCCAACTGATCCACAATCCTCCGATGCGACGAAAGTGGTCCGCGACGATGACGACGTGAAAGCCATCGCAGCGCTAAACAGAGCTTACGGGAAGATGACCGAACAGTTGTCTCGCGTCATCGTGGGGCAATCTTCGGTGATCGAGCAGGTCCTGATCGCCATTTTCTGCCGCGGACACTCCCTCCTGGTCGGCGTTCCCGGCCTGGCCAAAACGCTCCTGGTCAGCACGCTGGCCGACGTGCTGCAAATGGGGTTCAAACGAATCCAGTTCACCCCGGACCTCATGCCGTCTGACATAACCGGCACCGACGTCCTGGAAGAAGACCACACAACAGGCAAGCGAATCTTCCGCTTCGTTCATGGACCGCTGTTCACCAACATGGTGCTGGCCGACGAAATCAACCGAACGCCGCCCAAGACCCAGGCCGCCCTGCTCGAAGCCATGCAGGAGCGACAGGTGACCGTCGGCGAGCAGACATACGATCTGCCAAATCCGTTTTTCGTGCTGGCGACACAGAACCCTATCGAACAGGAAGGCACGTATCCGCTTCCCGAAGCGCAGCTCGACAGGTTCATGTTCAACATCATGGTCGACTACCCCAACGCCAAGGAGGAGCTTACGATCATGAAGCAGGTCACCGGCACTTACACCGCCGACCTGACGCCGACCCTGAGCGGAAACGACATCATACGCCTCCAGGGCATTGTGCGGCGCGTGCCGGCTGCCGAGCACGTGTTTGTTTACGCTCGCGACCTGGCCCGGGCCACGCGTCCCAATTCGATAGAAGCTCCGAAGTTCATAAACGAACTTGTTGGCTGGGGCGCCGGACCGAGGGCCGGGATATACCTGGTGCTGGCCGCCAAGGCCCGCGCAATTCTCTACGGCCGATCGCACACCACAACTGAAGACGTACGCCAGGTCGCCCTGCCGGTCCTGCGGCATCGCGTCTTGACTACGTTCAACGCCGAAGCTGCGGGAGTAACTTCCGACGACGTTGTGCGAAGGCTCCTGGAAGAGATCAAGCCCGACGTCAAGGGCATCGAATAACGCTATAGACAGCGGCGAACAACCGACCGATTGGGAACGTGACATTGGACAACATCCCATCATACATGCGTCTGCTCGATCAGAAAACGCTGGCCAAGCTGGCGCGCCTGGAGCTTATCGCACACGGTGTTGTCGAAGGCATGGTCTCCGGGCGCCACAGGAGTCCTTACAAGGGTTTCTCCGTCGAATTCGCCGAACATCGCCAGTACGCCCCGGGAGACGACATTCGCAGCCTTGACTGGAAGGTGTTCGGGAAGAGCGACAAGTACTATATAAAGCAGTACATCGAAGAGACCGATTTGCGTTCGGTGATTCTCCTGGACGCCTCGGGCTCGATGAAATACCGCGGAAAGAACGCCGAAGCACGCGACGGACGAGCACTCAGCAAGTTTGAATACGCACGGTATCTGGCCGCAAGTCTCGCGCACCTGCTGATCCACCAGCAAGACGCCGTAGGGCTGGTTACTTTCGACACGCAGGTGCGACACTACATCCCGCCGCGAGGTCGACCCGGTCACCTGCGGGTCATACTAGAGGAACTTGACGAGACCGTGCCGGGAGACGAAACCGCACTGGCGCCGATCTTTCACGACGTGGCCGAGCGAGTACACAGACGCGGGCTTGTCATCATTATCTCCGACATGTTCGACGACATCGACGATATCCTCAACGCCATGCACCACTTCAAGTACCGCAGGCACGGAGTTATCGTGCTGCACGTGATGGCCGACGAGGAAATCAACTTCCCGTTCGATCGTTTCACCGACTTCCGCAACCTGGAGCTCCACGGCCATAACATCCAGCTCGATCCCCAGTCGATCCGCACGGCGTACATAGAAGAAGTGCGGCGGTTCACCGAGGAGCTGAAGCTCGGCTGCGGACGAATGCAGATCGACTACGCTCCGATCTCCACCAGCCAACCGTTCGACGAAGCGCTGTCGGACTACCTGGCGATGCGAATGGGGAGATACAAGTGACATTTATAAACTGGCCAATGCTGCTGGCGCTTTGCGGAGTGGCGGTCCCGATACTGATCCACCTGTTCAACAAGCGCCAGGCCGCGCCGATGGACTGGGGCGCTATGAACTTCCTGATGGCCTCGATCACTTCGCGAAAGAGGCGAATACTCATCGAGGAAGTGCTGTTGATGGCGATGCGATGCATGCTCGTGGCCCTGCTGGTGCTGACTGTCGCCAGACCGTTCCTGCCCAGCCAGACGGCGATACCGTGGATAATCGTTCTTCCGACTCTGCTGGCTGCGTCTGTTTGTGCGGCCGTCGCGTCGGCGATGTGGTCCCAGAAACAGACGCGATGGCTCCTCCTTCTGGCCACGGGACTGCTCCTGCTGATCGCAGGCGGAGCAAGCGCCATGGAGTACTGGTCCCAAACCCAGCGATGGTCCGGGGCCGGGAGCAAAGACGTAGCGATTATCATAGACGCCTCGGCGTCGATGACGCTCAAGAACGGCGAAAAGACAAATTTCCAGCAGGCCCTGGAAGAAGCCGGACAGCTCATCAAGGCCCGCAGGCGCGGAGACGCATTCAGCATAATCCTGGCCGGAGCCGGTCCCGAGGCGATCGTACCCAGCCCGATATCCGACGGCGACGAACTGCAGGCGGCGCTCGACGGAGCCGAAGTCATGGGCGCGGCGATGAACCTGTCGAAGGCCGTGGCCCAGGCTACCGAATGCCTCAAACGCGGTCACGGTTCGGCCAAGGCGCTGGTCATACTCACAGACGGCCAGAAGCTCGGATGGAACGTAGACACCGCCCAGCAGTGGTCCCTGGCTTCTTCGGGATTCGAGCAGTTGACCACGCCGCCGCTGCTTATCTGCCGCGATCTGCCTGTGCCCAGCGGGGTAGACAACGCCTCTATCGGCGAGATCACGTTCAATCGCGGAGTGATCGGAACCGATCGAGCAGTCGGCGTCAATGTGAAAGTGTTCAACGCCGGCAAGGCCCAGATCCCGTCAGCCAGTGTCGAACTGCAGATCGACGGGGTCATCGTCGGGACTGAATCGGCAAGCGACATCCCGACCCAGGCGGCCAGAACCGTCTACTTCACACACCTGTTCGACAAGCCCGGACCGCACGTGGCCATGGCGCGAATACTTCGTGACGACGACATACCGGGAGACAACGCCTCGCACCGCATCGTAAAAGTCACGCGGAAGCTGCCGGTCCTGATAGTCAACGGAAACTCCGATGCTCTTGACGCCAAGATGATGAAGCTCGCCCTGACGCCCCAGCCCGGCGCCGACCAGAAATACCTCGTCCAGCCCACTGTGATTCCCGTAGCCCGGGCCGTAGATCACGGCGACTTCAACAAGTACCGCGTCGTGGCGCTGGTCGATGCGCCGCGCCTTCCTGAATCCGTAACCAGGAGCCTGGAGAAATTCGTAGCCGACGGCGGCGGTCTTCTCATCGCCCCCGGGCCCAGCGCACTTCCGGATTTCTACAACAAGTGGAACGATTCGAAGCGGCGCAGCTTCATGCCGGCCAAACTGACCGAAAGGCGCGTAGAGCCCGACAAACCCGCTCGCGCGGCGATGAACACTTTCACCCACGCGGCGCTGGCGGTCGCCGGCGACAGCGCATATTCCGACATGGACAAAGCCGCCTTCTCGGCCTGGTGGAGAATCTCGTCCAGGGCCAGCGGATCCGTAGGCGGATACTTCAACACGTCCGAACCGCTGCTGGTCGAGAGCCAGAAAGGAAAGGGACGAGTCGTTATGCTGGCCGCTTCGATGGGACCTGCCGACTCGAATCTGCCCCGCCTGGAATGCTACGTGCCGCTGATGCACGAACTGACGTACTACCTGGCCTCCGGGCCCGGACATCTCGACAGCGGAATTCAGGCCGGGGCGTCGATCGTGAGCGAACTTGAGGCGCCCGGGATCGAGGAAATCAAATACGCTCCGGGTCAGAAAGTATCGGTAACCACGCCTGACGGAGCCTCGCTGGAAGCCGGGAGCCGGCTGAAGAACCGAACCCTTACGCTCCGCTTCGACGACACGCTGCGGCCCGGGCTTTACAACTTCCAACTCCCCGCGTCGCTGGCCGACAGCTTCAAGGCCGACACCACTGACGGCAAGACTGTTCCGTTTGCAGTCTACGGAGATCCGAAAGAAGGAGTTCTCGAAAAGCTCGGCGACGACGACTTCGCCATGCTCGACTCACAGGTGAAACTCTTCCGGGCTAAAACGTTCGGCGAACTGGCCTCGGCGGTAAAGGGGCGAATACCGGGCCAGGAGCTGTGGAAGTATCTGGCGCTGGGACTGCTGGCGGTGATCATGGGCGAGATCGCCCTGACTAGATGGATAAGCGTTCGGCGAGACGCCGGAGACATCGAAGGCATCGCGTTCGTGCAGGAAGGCGGCGACAGGCAAACCATGAAACAGCGGGCCAGGGACGCACTCGGCCCGACCGACGTAGAAACACAATGACCGATTCGATGACAATACTGGCCGCCGCAGACGGAGCATCGCCGCTGATGATGCTGCTCCTTGCGATACTCGTCTGCGCGATCTGGATCGTTCTGTATTTCCTTCCCGTCAGCGGGCCGACAAAGCCTGACGAAGAACCCCAGCAGGCCGATCACGAGCGAGCCGATCGCATAAAACGAATACTGTCGCCGGTGCGGATACTTGTCGGAACCGGCGCGTTGTGGCTGGCGGCGGCGACGGCCGAAACCATGATAATACTCGCCACGGACTGGCCGATCTGGCTGCTGGCGGCGCTGGGGGCCATATGCGTAGACGCTATCGTGCTGCTGTACGCGATGGAGCGTCGCACCGTGCCGGGCCGGGCCGGGATGGCGATGTGCGGAATGCGGGTTGCGCTGGTGCTCGGCGTTATCGTGATGCTGGCCCAGCCGACCTGGTCAGCAGCCCTTGACGAGGAATACGAGCGAAGCGTTGCGGTGCTGATCGACAATTCGGCCTCGATGCATCTGCCGGAAATACAGATGACCCACGCCGACAAGGCCCGGCTGGTTGAAACGTTCGGAATCGCCAATCGACCGGTGCATCTCGACACGCTGCAAACCGAACTTCGCACGCTTGGCGACGATCTGGAAAGCTGGCGGCAATTCACCGCCGAAATCAGCATCAACATGCGGACCGTCGGGGTAAAACTGGCCGGAAAGCGGCACTCGATCCGCAAAGGAGCAAACGACTGGAGGGACAAGCTGGCGACGCACGTGAAGGAGGCCGCCAGTCCCGACATAGCCAAACTCAAGCTCTCCAGCAACGCCACCCGGCGGCTGGGGAGCATTCGAACGGCGATCTCGTCACGCGTATCGACCGGGCTGAAAGCCATCGCTGACATCGCCGACAAGAACAACCCGATCGAACTGGCCAAGTCGTTCGACAAGCTCCAGACCGAGATAACCGACACGGCTGCTGCGATCGTCGACATCACGGGCGGACTGGCCGCACTGGCGGATGAAACCGACACGGCTTTTTACGCGGCGATGAAGCCCGACGACAAGAAGAGACTCGACACGCTGTCGGCCAAAACACGATACGGGCTGGCCCGCGACGTGCTGCTGCACAAGGGCGCTTCGGGAAAAGAAAGCAGCTTCCTCGAAGGGCTCGGAAACAAGTTCAACGTATCGCTCTACGAGTTCGCCGCCAGGCCCAACGAACTGAACGTTCGCAAGTTCACCGACTCGACCCTGGCCCCGACCCGTTCGACAACCAGGCCCGACAAGCTGCCCGACGAAATGCAATTGACCGACATGTCAGCGGCCCTGGCTGAAATGCTGACCCTGGCCGACGCGAACAAACTGGCCGGCGTGATCATACTCAGCGACGGCAGGCATACCGCCGCGGGGCGACCCGAATCGTACGCGAGGAATCTCGCGCAGGCCGGCGCGCCGATCTACCCTATCGTGATCGGATCGGACTCCCCCCCGCCGGATGCGGCGATCGCGACGGTTAATTCGCCCGAATCGCTCTCTCCGGGCGACGAGCTTCTCGTCGACGCCAACTGCAAGCTGGACGGCCTGGCCGGCAAGACCGTGCAACTGATCCTGACTGACGGAGACCGACAGGTCGACTCAAAGACAGTCACGCTCGGCAAGGCCGACCAGATCAGAAAACGAATAAAGATGTCGGACAAGCCCACGACCCAGGGCCTGCACCTTTACAACCTGAGAATCGAACCGCTGCCGG
This sequence comes from uncultured Planctomycetaceae bacterium, assembly GCA_964392945.1. Taxonomy (GTDB): domain Bacteria; phylum Planctomycetota; class Phycisphaerae; order SM23-33; family SM23-33; genus BS750m-G57. The sequence continues at coordinate 7,405 of CAYMSH010000183.1, forward strand.
GCGAAATCGACGAAGGCAACAATGATTTCTCCTTCTCGGTCAACGTAACCGACGGCGACACGAACCTGCTGATAGTTGAAGATCGCCCGCGATGGGAGTACCGATACGTAAAGAATCTCTTCCTGAATCGCGACGAGTCGGTCAAGCTCCAGCACGTCCTGCTCCAGCCGGACCACATCACCGGCGAGCCGAACCGCCCCACTATTCACGCATCGGCGATGCGACCCAGGGAGGCCGCCGAAGCAACCGCGATGCCGAAGAACAGGGAGGAGTGGCTGAAGTTCGACGTCATTATCCTTGGCGATCTTCCCCCTTCGGCGCTGGACAGAGAGACACTGGAAATACTCAAGGAGTTCGTCGACCAGCGAGGCGGCACGATTGTCTTTATCGCCGGGCGCGGATACATGCCCCACGCCTACGGGCGGACCTCGCTGACTGAACTGCTGCCGGTGCGATTCGTTCCCGGCGTGGCGTCCAGAATGCCGGAGAACGTTTTCCGCATGGCTCTCACCCCGGAAGGCCAAAATCATATCGTAACCAGGCAGGACACCGACCCGGACGCAAACGTCAGGATATGGAACTCGATGCCGCCGATATACTGGCGAAGAGCGATCATCGACGCAAAGCCCGGAGCCGAGGTCCTGGCCTACGCCAGAGCCGACGACGAACCGACTATGGAAGACGCGTCAACGACCGCCCAGCGAACCGCGCAGATGGCCCGGATCGCAAAGTACCGGCGATCCAGAGCCCTGATCTCCACCCACTCGGTGGGGACAGGAAGCGTCATGTTCGTCGGCTTCGACAGGACCTGGCGGATGCGGTACCGCGTCGGCGACACCTATCACCACAAGTTCTGGGGACAGGTCCTCCGCTGGGCGACTTCAGACCGCCTCAGGTCCGGAACCAACCTTGTCAAACTCGGAACCGACAGGAGCCGCTACGGCTCGACAAGCCCGGTCCGAATACGGGCCAACCTCGTAGACAAGAACCTCGCGCCGGTAAAGAACGCCGACGTGTCGATCGAACTGTTCCGCGGCGACAGGCTCGTCCTGCGGAGAAAATTGCTGGGCGACGAACATTCGCCCGGGCGATACGCCGCCGATCTGGGCAAACTCCCCGGGGGCGCCTACCGCGCCGTGCTGGGAGGCGACACTGTCGGCAAAATACTGGCCCAGGAAGGACAGGCCGACAGCGTGGAAACCGAATTCTCCGTCGATTCGAGACTGTCGGCCGAAGAAGTCGAATTGACAGCCGATCGCGGAATGGCCCGGCGCCTGGCCGACAGGAGCGGCGGGCGCATGTTCGAAGCCAACCAGGCCAGGCAGGTGATCGGTCTGCTGGCGGCGAAAAAAGACTCACAAGAGCTGCCGGCCCAGTTCCCGCTATGGGATTCCTGGTGGTTGCTGATCGCCCTGGGGGCGCTGGCCGGCGGCGAATGGCTGATCCGGAAGCGAACGGGCCTGACCTGACTTTACGATTGCGTTGCCGGATCTGCAATCGAGCCGATATAATACTACGTAAGCGATTCGCTGACAGCTTGCAAGGAGCTGACGATGACTCAGGCAATGCGCACCCAAACCGTTCCGAGCGATATAATAAACGCCCTGAACCACCTGATCTGGCGGGCCAGGCTTGTCATGGCGCTTCGCGGCTCCGCGGCGGTGCTCGCCGTAGCCGTCGGATCTCTACTGATCATCATGGGCATCGATCGATGGGTTGTCACCTTCACGCCGGGACCGCGATGGATAATGATGCTCTCGGCGATGACGCTGACAGCCGGCGTAGCGTTCTGGCTGCTTGTCAGACCGCTGGCAAGGAGCTTCACACATACCGGAATCGCACGCTTAGTCGAACTGCATCACCCGGAATTCGAAGAACGAATAAGCTCGACAGTGGAACTGCTGACCACCAGCGACTCACCGGAACTTCGAGGCTCGGCGGCGCTTATCGCCGCAACTTCGCTCGGGGCGATCTCCGACGCCAAATCGATACGGGCCGGACGCGAAATATCTTTGAAGATCGCACGGAAGTTCATGCTCGCGGCCGCTGTTGTCACCTGCGTCCTGGCGCTCCTTTTCCTGGGCTGGCCCGAAGCTACGTGGAGCCAGTTCCAGCGTTCTATAATCCCGACTGCAAACATCCGGCGCATTTCCAGCGATTCGATGATCGTTGAGGTGATCACCAACGAGTCGGTGCGAAAAGCTACAGGAGCCTACGACTTCGCCGTACTCAGCGGAAGCCAACTGGTCATAGAAGCCGAGTTGGACAACCAGTCTCTGACCAGCACCCAGCTGCGGATCAGGAACGAGACCCAGGGCGATGAGATCCGCCGAATGGACAAGCTCAGCGATCCGCGTGACGGATGGCGGAGATTCCAGATCGGACTTGACGCGGGAACGGAAGATTTCCGGTTCAGAGTCGCCGGCGGGGACGCCGTAAGCCGCTACTATAACGTCCGCGTAGTCGATGCTCCCGAGGTCGATAAGATCACAGTCGGCGTCGTGCCGCCGGCGTACACAGGGCTGCAGCCGGTCATACGCGTCCTGGAAAAAGGCCATGCGCCCAGGGCGCTTGTCGGCTCGACTGTGACGATAACCGCCGAATTGAACCGAGCGGTCTCTGTCGTCAAGGCGATCGTCGACGGCAAGAGTGCGCCGATTACGTCCGTCGAAGAAAACGCCTCGACGTTCACAATCGAGCTGAAGAAACCCGGAGTCGTCCGCTGGGAAATCAACGCCAGGGACGAATTCGGTTTCGAGGCCGCATCGCTGGGACGGACCATACACGCACTGGCCGACCAACCGCCGAGCGTGTCGTTGAGAGTCCCCTACGGCGACAAGATCGACAAGGCCGAAAAGAACGCCGAGAAGCCCGCGGGCCTGAAATCGATCATCCGCATGAAGCCCGGAGACCGCCTCCCTGTCGTGTATGACATGAGCGACGACGTGGCGATTGTGCGCGCGGCGATGATGATCGCCGCCGATGACAAAACGCTTCCCGATGCGCCGCTGGCGATCGCACCGTCAAACGATCACGCCACGGGACGATACACCATAGATCTTTCCAGCCCCCTGCTGGCCGGAGCCGAAAAAGTGACTTTCCGCGCCGAAGCGTGGGACGGCAAGCCCGGCCGGAAACGGCCCGGGCGCAGCAACACTTACACTATCATCGTTGACAAGGACCAGAAAGATTCGGTCCAGGACCGCGTAGCAAAAGCCGAAAAACAGCGGCTCGAAGAGGGACTCAAGAAGGTTCTCGGCAAGCTCAATGACGCAAAGGAAAAAGCACTCGACCTGAAGAAGGAGCTCGACAAGACCCGCCAGAGTGCCGACAAACTGCCCAAGGCCGCCCTGGACGACGTGGCGGATCTCGAGAACAGGCTCACGGCCGCAGAAGAAGCAACGAAGAAATTCGCAGAGGAACTGACCGAAGACGGGACGTTTGTTCGAACTGCAGAGACACTCGAAAAGATCGCCGGAGATGATCTCAAGCAGGCTCGCGAGCAAGCCGGTAACGTGCGACTGACCGACAACGCAGACGAGCGAAACAAACTCGCCGACAACGCCGAGGGGAAGATCGACAACTCGATCAAGGCCGTCGAAGAAATGATCGCCAAAATCCCCGAACAGGTCGACGCCGCACGCCAGGCGCGGGCCATGCAGGATATCGCCGATCGGCAGGCCGAACTGGCCGACCAGAAGAACAACGCACAGGACAATGAAGACTGGAAAGACCAGCAGGACAAAGTCGCACAGGACGTTCGCGACCAGATCGTGGGCGACCCCGACGCAGCGGCGGCCATGGCCAAAGCCCAGCAGGAACGCGCCGCAGAACTCGGCCAGCAGGCCCGACAGCTTGCCGATGACCAGAACAAGATCGCCGAACTGAACAAACAGCTCGATAACCCCAACGCCGATCGCAAGGAAATCGCCAAACAGCTCATAAAAGAAATACTGGCCGACCAGAAGAGAATCGCCGCCGACACCAAGGCCCTCCAAAACGACATCCAGGGCGACGCCGCAGCAGCCCAGCAACCCCGGAACGCCGGTGCGAACCAGCCGATAGAACAGGCGGCCGACAACACCGCCAAAGCCGCCGATCAACTCGACCAGCAGAACCTCGACCAGGCCGAACAGACCGCACGACAAGCCCAGGACAACCTCGAAAACGCACAACAACAAGCCGCACAACAGGCGCAACAGGGACAGCAACCCCAAGGCGGCCAGCAAGGTCAGCAGCCGCAAGGCGGCCAGCAAGGTCAGCAGCCGCAAGGCGGTCAGCAGGGCCAGCAGCCCCAAGGCGGTCAGCAAGGTCAACCGCCACAAGGCGGTCAGCAAGGTCAACAGCCGCAAGGCGGTCAGCAAGGTCAGCAGCCCCAAGGCGGTCAGCAAGCTCAACAGCCGCAAGCCGGTCAGCAAGGCCACCAGCCACAAGCCGCTCAGCAAGCTCAACATAACCGAGAGTTGGCTCAGCAGCAGCAGAATGTCGCCGATCAGATCGCGGCCGTTAACGAGGGCAACCTCGAAGGCGCACTTGCCGAACGACAACAGGAACTGGCCCGACAGGCCGAGAACCTCGCCCAGGAAGGCCAGGAACTCGCCGATCTGGGGCAGAATCTGGACAACAATCAACAAGCAGCCCAGCGAGCACAAGACGCCGCCCAGCAGCTAAACGAAGCGGCAGACCAAGCCCAACAAGCCGGACAACAAGGCCAAGGGCAGGAACAGGGTCAAGGCCAGGGACAGGAACAAGGTCAAGGTCAGGGACAGGAACAGGGTCAAGGACAGGAACAAGGACAGGGACAGGAACAAGGTCAAGGTCAGGGACAAGAACAGG